>DAOG01000129.1 GCA_002501765.1 Methanosaeta sp. UBA204 | reverse complement strand
AGCGCTTCTTTTATCGGTGATTTAATACATTCAAGGCATTTCAGCCGTGTCGTGAGGTTGTGCCTCTATCTCGGCGTCGAGCCCGTATTTATCGCACCAAGTAAGCCGTGGATGAACGGCACGATCGAAGACTTCAACGGGGATTTCGGAGAGAAGTTGTGGGAATGAGAACAATGGACAGATCTGGAACACATTCGGGGCGAGGCGAAAATCTTCCTGATGCGGCATAATAATCGCCAGGACTGGAAGTACAGGAAGACCGATCTGGATGCCATACCGCGCCGCAAACTTTCGGTGAATTTCGAGATCGGTGCGAATAATCTGCCAATCTCAGAGGGCAAAGTCACTTTATCCGACAGGTGAATGGAGATGGAACAATCAGTGTGCTGAATGAGGACTTTGATGTCGGCGAATCGTTGGCTTATGAATATGTCTGGGCTACTATCGACACAAAACAGGAACAATTATTGATCTACTACCGAGAGAAGAACGCAGAAGAGGCGGGTATTATCAAGATTTATGAATATAAGATCGGTTAAAATGTAAAAAGATTCGAAGAGAAGTTCTGAATAAGAGAAGTGTACACGATGTTATGGACCTAACATGCACTTGGGGTGTACACGATGTGTTGAGCCTTTTTGTGTACACGATGTTATGAGCCTTACCATCTAGCTTCCTCAGAATCACTCGCTTGATACTGGTTTTAATCAATAGATGCATGACGACTAAGAACTTGGACCAAATAAAATATCAGTAGCCTCAATTGGGGTCCCATGTGACATTGTTAAGTTAGACTTGATACTTAGTGGAGCATCTCAAAGAAGTCATCTGCTACAAGGCCAGCGTTTTCTTGTGCTGGGATCGTCTTGCGCATCTCGGATAAGTGTCAAACTTAGCGTTCAGGACTATATCCTCGATACGGTCTCAGTACGTAGGCCGAGCATCTGGGTGATGTCTCGAGGATGAAGAACGCGCTTTGAGCCGGCGATGTGAACCAGAACCTCGATCTCACTCTTGCTCATTCGCATTGTTCTGAGTTATGATCACTGGTATATATATTCTTGATCTTGTATTAGAATCGTGAGGTATCCCCTACCAGTATCATGGGTGATACGAGGGCAGTTTATAACTTAAGGCCAGGCGAGGAGAAATGTAGATAGACGATGATAATCCCAATGACCGCCCCTGGTGTACCGCCAGGAAAGCTTTGAGTTTCGCCCAAAGAAGTTCAAAAAGTTGAGGCCCCCATATCATGATCGACCTTGAGTCCCTTCCGCACCTCCCCGGTTGTTACCTGTTCAAAGATGCAAAAGGAGCGGTGCTCTACGTCGGAAAGGCAAAAGACCTGAAAAAACGCGTGAGCAGCTATCTCCAGAAACGGGACCACGACCCCAAAACCTCCGCGCTCGTCCAGGCCGCTCGGGACTTAGACTTCATCGTCACCAACACCGAGGTCGAAGCCCTCCTGCTCGAAAACACCCTGATCAAGAAACACCAGCCAAAGTGAGGTGCGGTGAGTGCACGCGCCGGAGCCTTCGGCTCCGGGATGCAGCGCCGGATCGTACGTGGGCCGGGTATTTCGGCCGCAGGGAAGGATGAGGTGATGGGTGGAGGCTGCGGGGAACTCGAGGGCGTACAGACGAAAAGGGCGCCGGGGTGTAGCACCAGATCGTGCGTGTGCCTGGTACTTCGGCCGCAGGGACGGATGAAGCGATGGGTGGAGGCTGCGGGGAGCTCGAGGGCGTACAGACGAAGAAGGGCGCCGGGGTGTGGCCTGCGGTCACATCTTCCGGGCTGTGGATTGCCTCTCTGCTTCGACGGGGCCACGATGGGGAGATCGTGACGAGGGGCGGGTACTTTCTGGATGTTCCGGGTCTGAGGGTGTTGGGGTACTGAACTCCGGAAGGCCGAAGAGAGGCCCGGCCCGAGAGGATGAAGATCCGCTCTCGAAGCCTCGAATCATAAACAGCGATCGCTGCCGCGGGCGAGCCTGTGCAGGAGGTGAAGCGCCATGCCGTAGCGCCAGATGGGGGCGTGGCCCTCGACGACGGCGAGAGCTATCGCCCTTTCTTTATATCGGCAATCACCTCTTTTGCCCGCCTCAAGAACCTTTCCGCATCATCTACGTTGGCAACAGCCTCTTCATCGGATATCTGGCGCACGATAGAGTAGTCAGCCTCAGACCTGAGCTCTTCGGCTATCTTCAGAGTCCTGCCGAAATGCGCCTCTATCAGCCCTTTCTTCACGAACTCTTGGCCGAATCTGGCTACAAGACCCCGGTGAGTCTTCACCCGGATACCTCTCGCAAGAAAATGTTCGCTTACGCTCACATTTACTTGAGCACATAAAGTTATACTTTATGTACAACAAGAAACATGGCGATTGCGGCAAAGTACATGCTGTAATAGGCCCTGCTCACGGCGTCGTCACAAAATCCGGTTTTCAGCAAGTGGCGGGCTGCCAAAAGCCTCAGCTCTGCCTGTGAGAGCAGATGATCTATCTCACCATCAGGCAACCTTTACCCCCTCGGCGAGGATATTTCTCAAAAATGAGAAGGATTTATGCGCCTGGAAGTCCCGGTCGGATAGCACCTTCACCGAGAGGTCTCCGCCCGTCTCCAGGAGTATATCGAAGGACAGGCCAACGATCTCCCGCCTGAGCCGAAAATCCTCTTTGTCTATCACTACGAGCAGGTCGATGTCCGAGTCTTTAACGGCAGTTCCTCTGGCTACAGATCCGAACAAAGTGATGCTTCTTATGCGATCTCCGTACTCTTGAGAGGCCCTTCTCACAAAATCCTCAACGGCCTTCTGCCTCCGTTTGTCTTTCAGCGAGATCTCCGATTCGATGACGCCCATGATACTTCGCCTAAATGAGATAGTTTATCTCAAAGGGGATATATCTTTGCTCGAAATCTTTTGCCGCGCAAAATCTTTTTGGAGATGGCAAGTTGGCTGTAAACTATCCAATCAAGTTTGCACAATACGGTTTTCGATAGGGCCACGATTTTTCCGCCGTGGAAGGCTCAACCGCATCCCCTGCCTGGATCGTGCTGCCGCATGCATGCGAGGCGAAGCGAGTGCACGCGCCGGAGCCTTCGGCTCCGGGATGCGGCGCCGGATCGCGCGTGGGCCTGGTACTTCGGCCGCAGGGAATAATAATGTGATGGGGGGAGGCTACAGGAAGCTCGAGGGCGTACGGACGAAGAAGGGCGCCGGATCGTGCGTGGGCCTGGTATTTCGGCCGCAGGGAATAATAATGTGATGGGGGGAGGCGACGGGGAGTTCGAGGGCATACAGACGAAAAAGGGCGCCGGGGTGTGGCATGAGGTCACATCTTTCTGGTCTCATATTCGCCCGGAACTTCGAACTTTTTGAGTGTGCTCCGGGTCGTCCTTTCTATATCTTGCATTTTTTCAACCTGTGTGTGGATCTTATATGTTTTGGCGCTTTTGGCCCCATTATGGCCCCATTGTGGCCCTACATGGCCCCTTTAAGATGTAAGCTGTTCCCGCCCCAGTGGTGCCGCTTCGTGGAGTTATTCAAAAGATAATAGGTACATCGTTCTCATTCCTCGCCTCCCCCATCCACTTTGTCTAAAAATGCCTTACCTTTGGCCGTCAAGCGGTATTTCTGGGTCGGGCTATTGGGCGAATCAGGTTGGGTCATTTCAACGAATACAGCCTGAATAGCTGGTTGAAGATAATCATAAACAAATGTCGGGCGGCTACTCAAACCAATGCATTGCATTGCATCCCGTCTTCCCAAAGGTTGAGTTTTAAGGCAGAAGAGCAAAGATCGTACTTGTTCGGTTACTTGTTCGGTTGCTCTCACAGAGATCTCAGCGGTCATGGGCTCTGCCAGATAAACAATGAACCTCACCCGCATACCGATTTCAATAATCTCCGGTTGGGGAAGTCCGAGAGCCTCTGCTTCCCTGAACATGCGAGGGACACCACTGCCCCATTGCTCTATCAGGTCCAGTTCCCTGAACACACGAGCAATAACATGGTTGCGTATCCTGGAGACACCCTGCAGCATATCCTCAACGGTCAGACCCGGAAGCAGGATGCCAGGGTTCTCTATCTCAATGCGGTCATCAAAAAAGGCGATTCTGACAGGAGCACCTCTTTGTGAATAGTCCGCATGGACAATGGCATTCACCACCGCTTCACGCAGGATTGTGAGAGGAATGCTCCACACATCCTTGCGCCGAAGTTCGGAAAAGTCGGCACCACGCATGGCATGTTTCTTGAGAAACTCCATAACCCTTTCAACAGCCACAGGCAGGTGCTCATGGATATCGATATGATCGAAGATATCTGCCTTGTCCTTACCGATGAACCGCCCGCATTGTATCCATGCATCCGGTCCCCGGCGCCAGCCGGGCGCATCCCTTTTCTGGCCCAGAAGAGGACCGATGTCGGTGGAAAAGACCTGAAAAAACGCGTGAGCAGCTATCTCCAGAAACGGGACCACGACCCCAAAACCTCCGCGCTCGTCCAGGCCGCTCGGGATTTAGACTTCATCGTCACGAACACCGAGGTCGAAGCCCTCCTGCTCGAAAACACCTTGATCAAGAAACATCAGCCAAGGCGAGGCGATGCGAAGCCACGCGCCGGAGCCTTCGGCTCCGGGAAGCGGCGCCGGATCGTGTGTGGGCCGGGTATTTCGGCCGCAGGGAATAATGGGATGATGGGTGGGAGCTGCGGGGTGATCGAGGGCATACAGACGACGGAAGGGCGCCGGGGTGTGACACGCAGTCATATCTTCCGGGCTGTGGGCTGTGGACGGCCTCTCTGCTTCGACAAGGGCACGGCCTTTCCGCCGTGGAAGGCTCAACCGCCCCGGCTGCCTGGATCTCGCATGCCTGGTTCTCTCTGAGCCCCGTCGTGCCGTCGCATGCACGTGAGGCGAAGGCAGGCGCCGGATCGTGTGTGGGCCTGGTATTTCGGCCGCAGGGAATAATGAGGTGATGGGTGGGAGCTGCGGGGAGCACGAGGGCATACAGACGAAGAAGGGCGCCGGGGTGTGGCCTGCGGTCGTCTCTTCCGGGTTGTGGGCTGCGGATGGCCTCTCTGCTTCGACGGGGCTACGGTTTTTTCAGCCATGGAAATTCCGACGGCACCAAGTTGTTGCACAAAATGCAACAACTGCTTCAATGGGGCCACGACTTTTCCGCTGTGGAAGGCTCAACCGTCTCGGCTGCCTGGATCTCGCATGCTTGGTTCTCTCTGAGCACCACCGTGCCGTCGCATGCGTGCGAGGCGAGGCGAGGGTATGCGCCGGAGCCTTCGGCTCCGGGATGCGGCGCCGGATCGTGCGTGGGCCTGGTATTTCGGTCGCAGGGAAGGATGAGGTGATGGGTGAAAGCTGCGGGGAGCCCGAGGGCGTACAAACGAAGAAGGGCGCCGAGGTGTGGCACCAGATCGTGTCTGGACCTGGTACTTCAGCCGCAGGGAACAATGAGGTGATGAGTGGAGGCGGCGGGGAACTCGAGGGTATACAGACGAAAAAGGGCGCCGGGTGTGGCCTGCGGTCATATCTTCCGGGCTGTGGATTGCCTCTATGCTTCGACAGGGGCACGGCTTTTCAGCCATGGAAATTTTCACTTATTCTTACCACTTTTTATATATATTATCTCATCTGAATTGGAAGCCCTCCGTGCACAACGGTCCAGAATAGGTGAGAGGATCGCAGAACTCGAAAGTAGACTGATAGCAGAGTAGATGAGTGGCACCAAAGGCGTAGTGGGGACCAGACCTGCCAAGAGTGGCGGCGGGTCGTATGTTCTTCAAGATGGTTCGATGTGGGAAGCCCACCTGCCGATGTGCCAAGCCTGGCGGGGAACTGCACGGGCCTTATTGGTATCATTATACGAAGAAGAACGGGAAGACCCGGTGTAAGTACATCGGGAAGCATCTCGCAAGGAGTTGATGAAGCACTGGGCAGAGAAATTTGGCCATATTCAAGATCCTGTGGGTTGACAGCCCCATTGAGGAGATACTTATATGATCATTGGCTTGTTATGTTAAATTCTGGCTACCAGAGATAAACATTTTTCAGGTGCAACTCGTATACAACAAAGGAGGGAAACATGACCGGCCCGCAGCAATTCCCGCTCTCTTATATTGCTTCCATCCAAGCCATTTGAAATTATACCATCGCCCGCTGTTGATTTACTCTGTGATGTAGCGAGTAGAAGCACGCAATAACCTAACATGTTTGCGAACTGGCAAAGAAACAAGCCTTCACTTGTATGCGTTTATAGCCATAACGGGAATTGCTGACCGGCCCGGAAGACAGCATGGCAAAACTCAAGCAAAATTCGATCGTCAGGGGACCCATCTTCCCGGAACCAGTTGAGGTGAGCATGACTGCACCTATGGGTGACTCTGTCAAGCTTATCGGTAAAGGGTTAGAGACCGGCAAGTTCTATGATCCAGTACTTTCTCCGGAGCAGCTCGCTGCCTTGGAGATTACACTGGATGATCAGTTCGATGGCGACGCGCACAACTTCCGCCTGGGAATCGAGGCTTTGCGCCTCGGCCTGGCCTACGAGTATGACCCTTACTTTACCCTATCCATTGCCCGGGTCGATCCACTGCCTCATCAGCTGGAAGCTGTTTACGATTATTTTCTGAAGGCGCCTCGTATTCGTTTTTTGTTGGCTGATGATCCCGGCGCTGGTAAGACTATCATGGCCGGACTTTTGATCAAAGAGCTGAAAATACGAAAGTTGGTCAAGAGAATTCTCATTGTCACTCCTGCCAACCTGACATTTCAGTGGCAGCGGGAGATGAAGGAAAAGTTCAGAGAGAGCTTCGAGATCATCCGGGGCGATATCCTGAGAGCAACTTATGGCTCAAACCCTTGGCAGGAGAGGAATCAGGTAATAACTTCGATGCCGTGGGTATCCGTGATCGAAGACGCAAAAGAGAGCCTTCTTCGCAGTCATTGGGATCTGATCATCGTTGACGAGGCCCACAAGATGAGTGCCTACAGCCCGGAGAAGAAAACTCTGGCATATCGGCTCGGCGAGGAGCTGTCAGATATGACAGATCATTACCTGCTTATGACAGCCACGCCACACAAGGGCGATCCTGAGAACTTCGCTCTATTTCTGAGACTCCTAGACAAGGACGTTTACGGTGACGTGGAAAGCCTGAATGAGGCAATGAGGCTCCAAGAAGCTCCTTTTTACCTTCGAAGGGGCAAAGAAGCTCTGGTGACATTTCCCGATCCCGATACAGGACAGGTGAAAACGCTTTTCACCAAACGTAAAGTTCAAACTGCCGAGTTTGAGATCGACGGTGAGGAGCGGGAGTTTTATGATGAGCTGACCTGGTACGTGGAAGATCAATCGATGAAGGCCGCAGAGGACAACTCAGCACGCGGTCGCGCCCTCGGGTTTACCATGGCCATGTTACAGCGGCGATTCGCATCCAGCATCTACGCCGTACGGAGAACTCTGGGGCGCATGAAGGATAAGCGCGAAAAGATCCTTTCAGACCCGGAGGCTTATCGACGTAAGCAGATCAGTCGTAAAATGCCTGATAATTTTGACGATCTTCCGGAGGATGAGCGGGAGGGAATCATCACCGAGTTAGAGGAGACGGTCGCCTCGATCGATCCCGTATCCCTCAAAGAGGAGATTCAGGACCTGACCCGATTAATCGATAAGGCTCGTCTGCTGGAAGCGCGGGAGGTTGAATCCAAGCTGACCAAGCTGGAGGAGGTCCTCAAAGAGGAAGGCGTCTTCAAGGACCCGAAGATGAAGCTCCTGATATTTACGGAGCACAAGGACACCCTTGACTACCTGGTTGGGGATGGGGAAGATGGACGGCCTTTGGGGAAGCTCAGAGAATGGGGTCTTTCAGTCACCCAGATTCATGGCAGTATGAAATCGGGCGACCGAAACACACCAGGCACACGCCTCTACGCCGAACGGGAGTTTAGAGAGGACTGCCAGGTTATGGTGGCCACCGAGGCTGCGGGGGAGGGAATTAACCTCCAGTTCTGCTGGTTGATGATCAATTACGACATCCCCTGGAACCCGATGCGGTTGGAGCAGCGCATGGGACGAATTCATCGTTATGGACAAGAGAACGATTGCCTGGTGTTCAACTTCGTCGCCACCAATACCCGCGAAGGTCGTGTGCTCCAGAAGTTGTTTGAGCGGATCGAGAAGATCGAACAAGATCTCGATCCATCTCACACGGGCAAGATATTCAACGTTCTGGGCGACGTCCTCCCTGCCAACATGCTCGAAGGGATGCTACGTGATATGTACGCCCGAAACCTCACCGAAGATATCATCAAGAGTCGCATTGTCGAGCGGGTGGACAAGGAGCGTCTCAGCAGAATCACGGATTCTGCCCTGGGGGGGCTGGCCAAGCAAGAGCTGAACCTCTCCGCCATCGTGGGCAAGTCTGCTGAAGCAAAGGAGAAACGTCTGGTTCCTGAGGTGATCGAAGACTTCTTCGTCAAAGCTGCTTTTTTGGTAAGCGTTCGGTCCAAGGAGTCGAGGAAAGGTTCACATGTCTACCGCATTGGACGAGTTCCCCGGTACCTCAGGCAGATCGGTGAAGATTTGGAGCCACGCTTTGGAAAGTTGGGCAGCGAGTACAAAAAGATAGTCTTCGACAAAGACCTGCTGAGCCGGGATGCCACTCTTGAGTGGGTAACACCCGGACATCCCCTTTTCGAAAGTTTAAGGGAAGGAGTTCTGAAGCTGGTGAATGATGACCTTCAAAAAGGTGCGGTCTTCTTCGACCTTCATCAGAGGGAGCCGGTTAGATTAGACGTCTTCTCGGCGGTGGTCAGGGATGGAAGAGGGAACCGCCTACATGAGCCCCTCTTAGTGATCCAAACAGCTATGAACAATACAATGACAGTTCGCCAGCCAACCATCTTCCTGGATCTGATGCCTGCACCAACCGGGACACAGGTTCCTGATGGCGGTGACCTGCCAGGCCGGGTCAGCGAGGAGGAATTCCTCAATGAAGAGGCGCTGAAGCCTTTCCTGGCAGAGATCAGTGCTCAACGAAAGAAGGAGATCGAGAAGATATCACACCATACAGAGATCAGCCTGAACACCATCATCGACAGGGTACAGCGTCAATTTGCAGATCTTATTCAGCAGAAAGAAGCTGGATCAAGGGAAGCTGGGCTGGATGGGCGCATAAAACAGTTTGAAGATCGTCTGGATGAGCTGAACTCCAGACTTGAGCGGCGCAAGGACGAGTTGCAACAGGAGCTTAACTGTACCATTTCTGGTATTCAGCATCGGGGCAGGGCATGGGTATTACCTCATCCTGAACGGACTGACCCAAAAATCGCAAACATGGTCCGTGATGATGAGATCGAGCGAATCGCAGTAGATGCGGTCATAGCCTACGAAGAGGCCAGAGGATGGAAGGTTCAGAGCGTGGAGAAAGAGAACAGAGGCTTTGATCTCATATCACGTAAGCCGCATCCTGAGGATCCTGAGACCGCCATCGAGGTCAGGTTTATCGAGGTCAAGGGGAGAGCAAGAATAGGCGAGGTAGGCCTGACCGCCAACGAGTATAGGACTGCCAAACGGTTGAAGGATGATTACTGGCTATACACGGTCTTCAACTGCTCGTCCAGTCCTGATGTTAAACTGATTCAAAATCCTGCGCGGCTGGAGTGGGAGCCCATAATCAAGATCGATCATTATCACGTAGGATCTGAGAAGATACTGGAAGCGAGCTTATGAGCGACCAAGTGAAGTACCCAAAACGGCTGATCGAGGTGGATCTCCCCATCAAGAAGATAAGCAATCATGCTCGGCGGGAGAAGTCGATCAGACACGGACATATCTCCACGCTTCACATATGGTGGGCACGCCGCCCACTGGCCGCCTGTCGCGCCGTGATCTGTGCAGCCCTCTGGCCGGATCCAGCGCCTGATCCAGACGACCCTCCCTGCCCCGACAAATTTAGACAGGATGCTGTCACAATCCTCAGGAAGTTTCAGGAATCTAAGGACCCTTTGGGTGTGAGTGATCGAGAGGAGGATCTTGATAATCCACTTGAGCTTAGGAATGCGCTACTGGATTTTATTGCCGACTTTGCAAATTGGGACAATTCAACCAAAAAAGAGTATCTAGAGACTGCAAGAAGCTTGACCCAATCAGCGCATGAAGCATTGGGAGGGTTGCCAGGCACAAGGCCTCTGCTGGTGGACCCCTTCGCCGGAGGAGGTGCCATACCTTTAGAAGCGCTCCGTGTAGGTGCCGACGCCTTCGCCTCAGATCTGAACCCGGTGGCGGTGCTGCTGAACAAAGTTGTTCTTGAATACATTCCTAGATACGGCCAGAAGCTAGCAGATGAAGTTCGCAGATGGGGCGAATGGATCAAGACTGAAGCTGAGAAGGAGCTTGCTGAGTTCTATCCAAAGGACTCAGATGGGGCAACGCCTATTGCGTATTTATGGGCGCGGACGATTGTCTGCGAAGGACCAGGATGCGGTGCAGAGGTCCCACTGATGCGGTCGATGTGGCTCTCCAAGAGGAAAAATCATCAAGTGGCGCTCCGGATGGTCCCTGGCGATCGGCGCGTCGAGTTCGAGATCGTGGATAATGTGGCGACAAAAGATGTGGGCGACGGAACCGTCCGCCGGGGTTCTGCAACCTGCCCGATCTGTGGATACACGACGCCCGTCGCATCGGTGCGAAAGCAGCTCAAGGCGCGCCGGGGCGGCGCCGCAGATGCCAGGCTCTTCGCCGTCGTGACGACTAGGCCAGGTCAGCGAGGCAGGTTCTACAGGCTGCCAACCGAGCAGGATCTTGATGCGATACAGAAGGCTGCAGGAGAGCTTGAACAGCGGAAGGCAAAGCACAAAGGATCACTTAGCCTGGTACCTGATGAACCGACACCACAAGGCGGCGGGCATCGTGCGGTTAGTAGTCTCGTCATTTATGGCATGCAAGCGTGGTCAGATCTCTTCACGCCTAGGCAGTCTCTGGCGCTGACAACACTGGCGCGGCTGGTTCGAGAGACAGAAGAAAAGCTGGCTGAAGAGCATGAAAACGGATTGGCGGCGGCGGTACAAACGTGTCTGGCACTAGCTGCTGATCGACAAGCAGATGCGACGTCTTCGCTTTGTAGATGGCACATTACCGGAGAGAAACACACAGGAACATTTGGTCGTCAAGCACTTCCTATGGTTTGGGATTTTTCAGAAGTAAATGTTCTCTCTAAATTGACTGGTGGTTTCCCTGGTGCACTTGAATGGGTAGCGCGGGTTTGTGAAGCTAATGCCTCTCAAATGACAGCAGGGTGTGCTGAATTAGATTCTGCAATTACTCATCCCCTCCCCGATGAATTCGCTCAATGCTTCTTCACCGATCCGCCATATTACGATGCTATTCCTTATGCTGATGTATCCGATTTCTTTTATGTCTGGCTTAAGCGAACTCTGGATAACCAATACGCGGACCTTTTTAAGGATAATCTGACGCCAAAATCGGATCAGATTATTGTGCTACATCCCGATTCACTTGATGAAAAAAATGATTTTGAACAAAAAATGACAAAGGCTGTGGCTGAAGGCCGACGAATTTTGGCACCGGATGGGATTGGTGTTGTAGTATTCGCCCATAAGACCACTTCTGGCTGGGAAGCAATGCTCCAGGCCATGCTCGATGCTGGCTGGATAATCACCGCATCCTGGCCCATCGACACCGAGATGGGAGCGAGAATGAATGCCATGAAAGCTGCGACTTTGGCTTCATCCGTCCACCTCGTCTGTCGCCCCAGGGAGAATCCTGATGGTTCTTTGGACGTAGAATCTGTAGGCGACTGGCGAGACGTGCTCGCAGAGCTGCCCCAACGAATCCACGATTGGCTTCCTCGCCTGGCGAGAGAAGGGGTCGTGGGCGCCGATGCCATCTTCTCCTGCCTGGGTCCTGCTCTGGAGATCTTTTCCCGCTACTCGCATGTCGAGAAGGCCAGCGGAGAGGTTGTGTCCCTCAGAGAATATTTGGAGCACGTCTGGGCCGCGGTAGCCAGGGAGGCGCTCAACACGATCTTCGAGGGCGCTGACGCCACAGGCTTCGAGGAGGATGCGAGGCTCACGGCGATGTGGCTCTGGACACTGCCAAGAGGTGTGAATGGTAACGAAAAGTCTAGATCCGCCGAAGAATCTACCAAGACGGTCAAAGGCGAATTCGTACTTGAGTACGACGCAGCCAGAAAGATCGCCCAGGGACTCGGTGCCCACATGGAGAAGCTCGGCAGCGTTGTCGAGATCAAGGGGAACAAGGCCAGGCTCCTGCCGGTTGAGGTGAGGGCTCAGCACCTCTTCGGCAAAGAGGGAGGGCAGGTCAGGAGAGGCCGCAAGAAGAGAATAGTACAGCAGGTCATCATGGACGGCGATGTCAAACAACCCGATGAGAAAGCCATCGACTTCGACGAGATCGAGACGCCCCTTAAAGGAGAGACCGTCCTGGACCAGGTTCATCAAGCTATGATACTCTTCGCAGGCGGGCGAAGCGAGGCGCTCAAGAGCTTCTTGGTCGAAGAAGGCACAGGGAACGATCAGCGATTCTGGCAACTAGCTCAGGCCTTATCAGCCCTATACCCAAAAATCAGCAACGAGAAGCGGTGGGTCGACGGCCTCCTGGCCAGGAAGAAGGGGATGGGATTCTGACGGCTCAGCACTTATGCGAAGAATGGCAGGCCGCATTTATCCAGACCTTACGGCAGCACGAGAACGCCACACCACTGAGAGAGGCTGCCCTCCAGGAAAACCTGAGTGACTGGACCAAATCATTAACAGATGCAGTGGTCAAGACCTGCGAGTCAATGGGGTGGCAGGCCTCTTCAAAGGGTCACAGGCTAAGGTCCCTTCCTATCCGGCGGAACGAATACCTCTCCCTGGACTTGATGGCCTTCTCTTTCTCCGACGGTGAGAATGGATGGAAGTTTCCCACAGCCGTCATGGAGCTGGAGAACAACTTGAACGACGAGGTCATCGCCTACTCCCTATGGAAGCTACTCTGCGTGAGAACAGACCTGAGGGTAGTCTTCTGCTACCGACGGAGATCCGAGGAGGGCTCTTCTTTGATAAGGTATCTGGGCAGAGAGGTGGTCGGCGCGCTTGACCTGGAAGATCGCAGCGACCTGAAAGGTGAAACCATGGTGGTCGTGGGAAGCAGGGACGACTCCATGATCTTTCCTCATGGCTTCTTCAAATGGTGGCGACTGGACAATAATACAGGAACTTTTAGAATTATTTGATAGGAGGTTTAGAACATTGACCCTGAAATCCTGGTATAAGGTCACAACTCCCAGAGAGGATCTGCGTGAAGGAAAACCGTTAGACGCATCAGAGTTCGCAGTACACCTGGACCAGGTCAGAGATAAACGTGCGGCTGAGGTTTACCAGAACCCTGAAAGGTTCTTCGAACGTACCTATCTCACACAGGACCTGACCTCAATGGCTGCAGAGGTGGTCCGCCGCCTCACTGGCGAAAAGACAGAAACTTCTGCCGTATTCAACATGAGCACCCAGTTCGGCGGCGGCAAGACTCACGCTCTGACACTGCTCTACCACCTCGCAAAGAATGGCAGCAAAGCAAATAGCTGGACAGGCGTAAACAAGATTCTGAACAGAGCGAAAGTTGACAACGTTCCAGAGGCGGTCGTTGCAGTCTTCGTGGGAACGGAATTCGACTCCACCACCGGCCGCGGCGGTGACGATGGCACACCCCTCCGAAAGACCCCCTGGGGTGAGATAGCCTTCCAGCTTGGCGGCGAGGAGGCCTTCGCCCAAGTAGCCGTACACGACCGAACGATGACCGCCCCTGCAGGTGACGTTATCCGGAAGATGTTCCCAAAAGATAAACCATGCCTGATCCTCATGGACGAGCTGTTAAACTACATCAGCTGCAACCGCAAACGAGACTTCTCATCCCAGCTCTACGTTTTTCTCCATAACCTATCAGAGACTGCCCGTGGGGAGGACAATGTAGTCCTGGTAGTCTCCATACCTGCCTCAGAGCTGGAGATGACTCCGGAGGACTTCTCCGACTATGACCGTTATAAGAAGCTTCTTGACCGTCTGGGAAAAGCGGTGATTCTCTCGACCGATACGGATACCTCTGAGATCATCCGCCGGCGTCTTTTCGAGTTTGACTCGAAGGATCTCACGCTCGACGGAAAGATAAAACTTAGCAAGGATGCACAGAAGACCTGCGAAGAATACGCAAAATGGGTTCTCGACCACCGCCAGCAGGTACCGAACTGGTTCCCCATCGACAGTGCCAGAGAAGTATTTGAGGCGGCCTATCCCTTCCACCCATTGGTCTTGTCGGTCTTTGAGCGCAAGTGGCAGTCTCTGCCCAGATTCCAGCGGACACGAGGCATCTTGAGGCTTCTGGCTCTCTGGGTATCCAGAGCATACCAAGATGGTTACAGGGGCGCTCACCAGGACCACCTTATAAGCCTAGGAACGGCCCCAATAGACGACCCCATTTTCCGTACAGCGATGCTGGTGCAGCTGGGAGAAGAAGATCGTCTGGAGGGTGCCATCACCACAGACATCTGTGGCAAGGATGACTCCCACTCCTCCAGACTGGACAAAGAGGCTGTGGACGCGATCAAGAAACAGCGACTTCACCAGAAGGTGGCTACGACGATCTTCTTTGAGTCCAATGGAGGGCAGACTTCCGGCACCGAAGCAACAGAACCTGAAATTCGACTTGGTGTGGCAGAACCCGATCTGGACATCGGTAACGTGAAAACCGTCCTTGACGCTCTTGAGATCTCTTGCTACTATCTCAACGTTGAGCGAACCGGCTACAAGTTCGGTGTGCATCCGAACTTAAATAAGATCTTTTCAGATCGCAAAGCCAACGTCCCTCAGCCCAAAATCGATGAGCGTGCGCTGACAGAGATCTCGAAGGTCTTCTCCAAGCACTCGAGTGTGGAGATAATTCGCTTCCCTAACAAGAGCAGCGATATCCCTGACAGCGCCGCGTTGACCTTGATCGTCGTCTCGCCGGATCACTCCATGCAAGATAAAGAGGGAACGCTTGCTTTTATCGATATGATGACCCGGGAGCATGGAACGTCAGCTCGAACCTTCAAGAGCGGCTTGATCTGGGCAGTAGCTGATAATCATAGACAGCTCAAGGACGAGGCCCGCAATGTGTTGGCATGGGAGGACATCAAAGAGGAAGAAAAGGACCTCCAGCTGGACGAGAATCAGAAGAAGCAACTCCCAAAAAGCCTAAGGAAGGCTCAACATGACCTCAGAGAGGCTATCTGGCGTTCTTACAAGTATATCGTCCTTCTAGGTAAAGAAGAGACGGATATAATTGACCTCGGGCTAATTCATTCAAGTGCAACCAGCTCAATAGTGGATCTGATCATAACCAGATTGAAACGCGATGACCTGGTGGTAATCGAGCCCAGCTCTAACTTCGTCATACGAAACTGGCCACCGGCATTCAAGGAATGGAGCACCAAAGCAGTGCGAGATGCATTCTTCGCCTCTCCACAGTTCCCAAGGTTGCTCAACCCGGAATCGGTTAAGGAGACCATAGCAAAGGGAGTTAGCGGTGGATCCCTCGCCTATGTCGGCAAGATTGGGGACAAATATGAACCCTTCCACTACAAAGAGGGAATAAGTGCTGGCGAGGTGGAGATATCGGAAGACATGTTCATCGTCACCGCTGAGACGGCGGAGAAGTACATTAGCCGCACAGAGACCCCATCCGTTCTGACATCGATCGAAGTCTCTCCACGGGACAAACAAATCAAGCCTGGTAAAACGCTGCAATTTATGGCAAGAGGCTTTGATCAGAACGGTCAGGAGATGGGCATAGACGATGTCGTCTGGAAGACTGACGGTGGCATCATCGATAATGGTGGATTTTTCACAGCTGGGAAGGAAAAAGGTAGTTTCACTGTTACTGCCACAGTCAAAGAATTCGTAGAATCAGTCACGGTTATCATCGTTAAGGAACCAATCGATGAAGGGCCGACCCCAACAAATCTCAAATTTTCCTGGACCGGAGAAATTCCGCCGCAAAAGTGGATGAACTTCTACACAAAAGTTCTTACGCCCTTTGCAGTGGGGATGGGGTTGAAGTTAACGCTCAAGCTGGAAGTCTCTGATGAAGAAGGTCTGTCTGAACCGAAGATCGAGGACGTTAAGGTTGCTCTGCGTGAGTTAGGGCTGAATGACGATGTCGAAGTGGAATGATGGTAGCTGGAGGAAATGGCGATGAGCGGAAAGATTTACCTGCTGGAAGAAAATGGCACGTTACAGCCCCTTAACGAGCCTTGGGGTCTCTACGTTGACCCCTGAACTTCAAATTTTAATAATCTATTGAAGATGTTCTCCCTATATATATTTAGGACATTTTCAGAATCATCTGCGCCAGTTTCTGCTTTCATCTTATCTATAATCATATGTATATCGTGATATGTAACCTTATCATATTCTATTAAAAAAGACCAAAAATCAGCCCCTTTGGCAATATAAGGTTGTATTTCCTCCAAATTCTCAATTGCTATGACTTTCCAATCCGTTTTATTTTCATTACCAAACAGGCGTTTGAGTGGACCCCCTTTTAGGCCCAAAAGAGGTTCGAAAGATACAATTACTTTTTGAATTTTCATATCTTCATAGAAATATCCTAATTTTTCGCCCAAATCTTCAAGTTTGGGAATAAATTCTTCCATTTGTGTAATAGCCGTCTTTATTTGTTCAATACATTTCTTATGTTTTGCTTCAACACCTCGGTAGTACATATCCTGTGTATATTGTGTAGATTTGCATTCAAGCCCGCCTTTCCCATGGTTGACCAT
>DAOG01000081.1:2115-13523 GCA_002501765.1 Methanosaeta sp. UBA204 | reverse complement strand
TATGACCGAAAGTCATGTAATAGCAAATGAGTCAAACTATCGGTCTTTCATATTTCAGCCTCACAACCTGATCCTCTGCAGATCCCTCCCGACCTCCACTTTGACCCCCGGGCCCAGACCGGCCTTGACGTCTTTTACCATCTCCTCCTCATGACCTATCGTCTCCGGGTAAAGATGGGTCAGCACGATCCTCTTCACGTTCACGTCCTGGAGAACCTCACCCAACCGCAGAGGCGTGGAATGGTTCGTCACCTGGTAAGGCTCGGGGAAAGAACACTCGTGAACCAGCAGATCTGCGCCTCCAGCCAGGCGGGCGATCGACGCCGTGGGCTCGGTATCCCCGGAGTAGACCACCGACCTTCTTCCAAATTCCGCTCTGTAACCCAAGGCGACGACGCTGTGCACCGCCTCTGCCGCCACCATCCTGAACCCCTTGACCGAGAACTCGTCTTTTGGTCCGACCTCCAGGACGGCGACCTCCAGGTCGTCCAGATAGGGATAAAGGTTCCGTGCGGCCCTGAACCAGTCCTCGGTGCCCGCCGGCCCGTAGATGGCAAAATCCTTCTCGTCCACCAGCCACCTGGCCTTGGCCAGAGGAAGAAGATCCGAGACGTGGTCCAGATGCAGATGAGACAGTAGTACCGTATCGATCTCTGTGGGGTCTACGCCCAACTCCGCCAGCCTCAGAAGCGCTCCCGCACCGCAGTCGAAGAGCAGAGGCTCTTTGGCCTTCACCATCAGACCTGCCTGAGCCCGTCCCGAATGGGGGATCCCGACCCCGGTCCCCAGCAGAGTTACGTCCATGGTCATGCGCATAGATGGAAGACGAGGCCTAATAGGCGTACCGGTATCCACCGGGTTTAAATATATCCGACGAACTTTATCCCGAGAGAGTTAAAGGTGATATCTTGCAGGAAAGCGTGATTAAAGATCTAAACCTGGCAGAAGAAGGTGAGCGGAGGATCGAATGGGCCCGGCGCCACATGCCCGTTCTCCAGACCATCAGAGACGAGTACGAGAGAACAAAGCCCCTGGAAGGGGTGAAGGTAGTGGCCTGCCTCCACGTGACCGTCGAGACGGCCAACCTTCTCACCGCTCTGGAAGCAGGCGGTGCAAAGATCGCCCTGGCCGGATCGAACCCTTTGAGTACCCAGGACGACGTGGCCGCTGCTCTGGCCGCCAGGGGGATGCATGTCTACGCCTTCCACGGAGAGAACGACGAGGAGTACTACCGATGCATCGAAAAGGCGATCGATCTTTGGCCGAACGTCACCCTGGACGACGGCGCCGACACCATAGCCACCATCCACAAGGACCACCGGGACATGGTGAAGGATATCCTGGGCGGGTGCGAGGAGACCACCACCGGCGTGATCAGGCTCGAGGCCCTGGCAGAAGGGGGCGAGCTCCTCTACCCGGTGATCGCCGTCAACGACGCCGAAACGAAGATGATGTTCGACAACCGGTATGGTACCGGCCAGAGTACCCTCCACGGGATACTGAACGCCACGAACTTCCTCTTCGCCGGGAAGACCGTGGTGGTGGCGGGGTACGGCTGGTGCGGCCGGGGTCTGGCCACCAGGGCCCGGGGCATGGGGTCCAACGTGATCGTGGTGGAGGTCGAACCTCGTAAGGCCCTGGAGGCGGCGATGGACGGGTTCAGGGTGATGCCTCTCATCCAGGCAGCGCCGCTGGGCGACCTGTTCATCACCGTCGCGGGCAACATATCGGTGATAAGAGGAGAGCATGTGGAGCTGATGAAGGACCAGGCCATCGTCTGCAACAGCGGCCATTTCAACGTGGAGATCGACATATCGGCCATGGAGGAGATGGCGGCAGAGACGAGCGAGATCCAGAAAGACGTCGTCGAGTACAAGATGAAAGATGGCCGCAGGATCTACCTGCTGGCCGAAGGCCGGCTGATCAACCTGGCCGCGGCCTACGGTCATCCTCCCGAGGTCATGGACATGAGCTTCTCCAACCAGGCTCTCTCCGTCAAGTACATCGCAGAGCACGGTCCCGAGCTGGAGAGTCGAGTCTACCCCGTGCCCACGGATATCGACCAGAGGGTGGCGGTCCTCAAGCTCGAGTCCATGGGGATAGAGATCGAGAAGCTCACCCAGAAGCAGTACGATTACCTCCATAGCTGGCAGATGGGGACCTGAGGTGAAGAGATGGACCTGAAACGAGAGGCCGTGGAAGCCTATCTGCAGGAGATGACCGACCGGGAGGTGAGCCTTCTGGCCATGGGCGCCCTGGGCGAGACCGTCCCCACCACCGAGGACGTGAAGGGGTTCGGCTATGGCAGCCCGGTACTTATCGATTACCTTCTCGACGGTGAGAAGAGATCGGCGGTGCTATCCTCCATGCGCGTCCAGGAAGGCTTCGGCCATGACCACTTCTCCGACCGGGCCCAGGTCATGATCTGGCAGCACTCGACCTTCGGCAACCTCCCCAAGCATGCCAGGTCGATCGACGTAGGCTACTTTACAGGGTCGGGAGACCTCAAGTCCTGTGGTGAGGCCGAAGAGTACTTTCTTCTCATGGAAAAGATCGAAGGCAACGAGTATTTCTTCGACCTGGAACGGGTGAAAGAAGAAGGTGCAACCGACCTGGATCTGGCCCGGGCCGAGGCGTTATCGACATACCTGGCCAAGATCCACTCGGTCAAGAAGAGCTCACCGGCACTCTACAGACGGAAGATCAGGGATACCATCGGTCATGGCGAGTGCATAATGGGGATTTTGGACGACTACCCCAGAAACCTTTCGTTCCTGGAGCATGGCGAGCTCTGCACGATCGAGAAGAGATGCGTGGACTGGAGGTGGCGGCTCAGGGATCTGACCGGCAGGCTCTGCCAGGTCCACGGCGACTATCATCCCTGGAACGTGATGTTCCGATCAGGGACCGACTTCACCGTGCTGGACCGGTCCAGGGGTGAATGGGGCGAGGCTGCCGACGACATAACCGCCATGACCACCAACTACATCTTCTACTCCGTCCAGAAGAGCGGCGAGCTGGAAGGCGGCCTGAAAGACCTTTTCGAACTCTTCTTCGAGAACTATCTAAACAAGACGGGAGACGAGGATCTTCTCAGAGTTATAGCCCCCTTCTTTGCCTTCAGGATGGTGGTGGTGGCCAGCCCTACCTGGTATCCGCTCTTATCGGACAAGGTCAGGAAGAAGCTCTTCAACTTCTTGGAGAACCTCCTGGACGAAGAGGAGTTCGACTATAAGAGGGTCAACCGCTACCTAGCGAGATCTCGGATCTGAGATGGTCGCCTCTTACGCCTTCGAGCTCTCCGGAGAACATCCCACCCTTCCCCGGAGCGAGGCCCTGGCTCTATCGGAGATCGGCACCTCGGGCTTCAGGGTGGTCCGCAGCATGAAACGGTGCCTGGTGGTGGAAGCCCAAAACCTCGACCCGGCCTGGATGATCTCCCGTCTTGCCATGACCCACCGGGTGATCCGGGTTCTGGCCATCACCGGGGCCGATCTCGGTTCGGTGGCGGAGGCCGCAAAAGACCTCGCCCTGCCGGATAAGCGGTACAGGATCCGGGGAAAACGGATGGAAGGATCTTCTCCGGCCAGCAACGAGGTGGAAAAGGCGGTGGGTGAGGTGCTCTGGGAACGTGGCTACCGGGCAGATCTCGAAGACCCGGAGATAGACCTGAGGGCGATCATAACCGGGGACGAGGTCGTCCTGGGAGAGGTGGCAGGCGAGGTGGACAGAGGCGACTTCGAGACGCGCCGTCCTCACCTCAAGCCGTTCTTCCACCCAGGAGCCATCCTTCCCAGGATCGCCCGGGCCCTGGTGAACCTCTCCCGGGTGGTGGCAGGAGAGAAAGTACTCGATCCGTTCTCGGGCACAGGAGGGTTCCTGGTGGAGGCCGGCCTGATGGGGATGCGGGGCGTGGGGGTCGACGTCCAGGAGTGGCTGGTCCGGGGCGCCGAATCGAACCTCGCCGGACTAAACTGCGACCTGGTGGTGGGAGACGCCATGAGGCTGCCCATCCGCGACTCCTCCATCGATGGCGCCGTCTCGGACACTCCCTACGGGAGGTCCGCCCTCGTCAGAGCAGGATCTCGAGAAGAGCTTCTGACCCGTAGCATGGAGGAGCTTCACAGGGTGCTGATCCCCGGGAGGATGATGGTCTTCGTCAACGACCGGCCCGTCGGTGATATGCTGATCGATGCAGGCTTCGAGGTGACCGAGGTCCATGTCGAGAGGATCCACCGCAGCCTGACCAGGCACATATTCGTCTGCAGAAGATGAACTCGCTGAGGGACAAGATCAAAGAGATGCTCCGGGCAGGTGCTATATGAGGCTCCCATGGGTGAGGGCAAAAGGAGGTGGTCCTCGAGCTAGCCGAATTTAAGCTGAGACCTACATAAAGAAAATCTTTTTACATGATTAGCCACAAAGAATGATAGTGCCATTTGACCCCATCTCTCTTTCTTAGGATACGTGATTAACATTTCCATCACCACATTCAGATAACTCATTAACCAGATCCACATACTCTATAACGAGCAATCTGCTCATCCCTGTTGCAAAAGATGTACCTTCTACAGACATCCCCCTTTTTAAACAAAACTTGACGCGTTCAAAGTCGTTAAGATACTGATCGACCGCTTCAGTGCTATGGCGCGTCTCTCTGGCAATATCAGGTGTAGCCTTTTTATCCACCACTGACTTTCTGCAGATGTTCGACTTGTGTGAGACGCTCCGACCGAGATCGTGGACGGTGCCTCTACGTGGTAGTACCATATCATGCTCTCGCTCATGTTCTATAATATATTTAGAAATTGTACCTCGGGCGCGTGAATATATCAGACCAAGATCGGTCTCTGCCAGCGTCCCATCCTGCTCATCAGCCTCTAAAAGTATTCTTGCAACTACATCATTGCGAACCTCCCTTATCGGGAGGCCATTCGCCATCTTCTGGATGTCCTCGTGTGTGATAACCGACAGAACAACAGGTTGCAGTCTCAGCTTCTTCATGCTCTTGCCATATCCAACGGTTTCATCTTTTGCCACCGCAAACCATAGCATCTGTCCCATTCTGAGATTCGTTATGGGAGGATAGTATGTCTCAACGATCGATTTCAGCTCCGTGACCAGTAGTTCTATGACCCTTGGTCCACCGATTTTGGGAAACTCTGTGGATATGAGGTTAGATACAGCTGTCTCGAAGGTCTTATCGCATAGAGGAGCATAAATATCCTGGCAGTAGTTACCCTTCACTGGGTTGCCCCCCTTGCCCCCCTTTTATCGGCTTGACAAAACTCTGCTGACTCGACTATCTCCTCTATACGCTCCCGATATGCCGGATCCTCATTATACAGATGATACAGCTCCTGATATTCTCTGACCAACCGATCAGAGATCTGAACAAGAAATGCAACATCGTTAGTCGGAGTGCCAATTCGAGTGAGGTATGCCACCCTTCCAAATGTCTGTACATAGCGCTTGATCGCTGTTTGAGAATGCTTCATGGTCCTTTCGATCTCAGTGTACGTTTTTCTACAGATATAGAGTCTGACAATCTTTGTGCGGTGAGATATACCCGGTCCGATATCCTTTTGCTGACCACGTGTCGGAACAACGATTCCACGTTGAGCCAGTGCCTTTATATCACGTCTTACTGTTCTGACGCTGCAGTTCAAAAGCTTGTACGCCACATCTTCCTGCGTCAATAAAACTCCCTGATCAAGGGCTTCATTGGCAATTCTGGAAAGCCTTGCCTGTCTGAGAGCCGCAAGACCATATTTGCTTCTGATCTCTTCATCTTCGCTTCCAGCATCGAGCATTACGACCGCTGTTTTCATCATACATTTGGAGAGTGGCTTGCCAGCCGGCTCTGATTTCGCAACACCCAGAATCTTCATCTGGCCAACATTGATCGTGTTTGGGTTACTCTGGTCAGGAACGAAGACCGTTTTTGCGGTCTTTAAAATTGCGTTAGATACGAATGGTGGGCATTCGTATCCATATTCGACCATATTAACGAACATCTGGTCAATTGTCTTCTCATTGAGCCTCTCTGATTCAGAACGGACTGGATTCATCCATCTCACCTCTTCCCAAGCCACAACGTTTTTTGTGCAGCATATTTATATATCTTTTCAGGAGAGGGCTAAATGGCCTAATCAATGATTACCTGCTTGTGTGAGGAGGTTAAATTAAATATGGGTGGAATGTTATGAAAAAAAGTATAGTTTTGGGTTTAGTAGTGTTTCTAATGTCTCTGTCGATAGTGATCACGTCGGGCCAGCCATATCCACCAGGTGAGCCTTATCCTGGTGAGCCATATCCACCAGGTGAGCCTTATCCTGGTGAGCCATATCCACCAGGTGAACCATATCCCGGTCAGACTTATCCTGGTGAACCATATCCCGGTCAGCCGCATCCCGGTGAATATTCTACCAGTGTCTCCTCAGGGGCACCAGTACCAGTTGCTCCCAGCAGCGCCGAGAGCCTGGGATTCTCGATACCGGCCGCGTCATCAGCTACCGGTCAAGCGCCATCTTCAGAGGAAAGAGGACAGGCGTTAATGCGGGCCAGTCCAGGGGAGGCTTTCTCATCTCCTTCTGGAACGCAGCATTATGTTGCTTCCAGATCTCTTCAAATGATACTGCCTCCGGGTGTCCCAGCGTTCAACAAGTTCTATGTTCCTTACGCCTACCAGACAACCGCGGGCTGCGCCCTATATGGATGGTTGCCCACGTGGATGCAGGTATCCTCTTCAGGCCCGGTGTGGTCTTATGAATGGTATCCCAGTGGATGGCTGGACTGTAAGTTTTTAGGCTATGCATACTCTGGCTGGAACAAGAGATGGTTCAACGGAGACACCCCTGGGTGGCATATACTCCAATACTACTGTAATGGGTGGAGCAACTATATCTACATCTATGTGCACGGCTGGGGACCCGGCCCAGGACCAAGTCCAGGCCCATGGCCACCGCAGTCAGGCCCGTACCCATGGTGGTGGTACGGCAGTACGGCATCGAGTAGTGGGGGTATGACGACGATAACGAGCAGTGATGGTAGTATGAGCATAAGATCCAGCACTATCGTCTAGGAGACACTTGCCGGACAGAGAGATCTGTCCGGCAAACGTCTAGTTCTTCGTGCATGAGACTTGGGTATCATGAACGTTTTATGCTGTCAAGCGAGAAGATACCGAGGCCGTCGATGCTCTAAAAGAAGGAATGAGGCTCTCCGCCAAGCCACATGCGGCGATCCTACAAGGGGTAACTGTCCAGCCTATTCCCTGCCCACTCGTACGAGAAAATCCTCCTTTCGGTCGGATTTACTCTGAGTACATAATGTTATACATTATATACAATAAAAAGGCATATCACTCTGAAAATGATGGACGACCCTGATCACACCATCATACATCCGATTACATCCTTCCAGGATCAATTAGAGTTACCCTCAGCATCTAGAGAAAAAATATGATTATTGCATGATATTAATTCTTGGCGGCATGGAAGTAAAAAGTAACCATGAAGACGGATCAGAGATAGGCCTCTATATTCATCAGGTTCTCCAGGTCGCTCTTGTCTACGCAGGATCCCGAGATCACCTCTTCTCGCATATGGATGGATGCCTTGGAGCGGAGGGCGAGAGCCACGCAGTCGCTTGGCCGGGCATCTATCTCGTGCTCGACCGAGTTGAAGCCAATCGTGATCCTGGCGTAGAATACGCCTTCATCGAGGTCGTCTATGAGCGCCTTGGTTATCCTGGCGTTGAGGCTCTCCATGATGGATATGAAGAGGTCATGGGTCATAGGCCGGGGGGTGACCTCGCCCGAGAGGGCGTTGTGTATGGACATTGCCTCGGAGAGACCCACGAAGATGGGCACTATCCTGGAGTTCTCGTCCTCCAGGAGCACCACCGGCGCGAAGGCTCCACCCGCTGTCTCCGCGATGTAGACGCCTCTCACGCTCACTGGAACAAGAGATCCCATAATCTTTTTATTCTCGTGCCCCATCTTATATATTAATTACCCATGACGGATACCGATTCTTATGCATGCGTCTTCCACGGTCCAGTTCTTGACCAGGGCGCCTTGCACTTCCATGGAGCTCTTAATCTCCATGAATTCGGCCCTTACCTCGTTGGCGATGTGATCTTCCATTCTTTGGACCAGGTTCAAGACGTCGTTGTTATCGATCTCCACCATCACTTGAATCTTATCCTCGACTTTGAGGTCCATCTCCTTGCGCATGTCCTGTACCCTGCGGATCACCTCTCTGGCGTACCCTTCTGCCTCGAGATCGTCGGTGAGGGCGATATCAACATAGACCGTGCCCGAGGAGAAGGCCGCATCTACGAGGTTCTCCGGGACCTGCTCTAAGAACTCCACCATCTCCAGAGTGATGGGGAAAGACTCGATCATGCACCGGCCCTGGTCGAGATCCTTCTTCACCCGGACAGGATCCGCGGCCTTGAGAGCCTGGATCACCTTCTGGGCATCGCCCTTGAAGATGGGTCCTATCTTCCTGGGCACCGGGTTGAGAGCCAGGTCCATGGGCGGCTTCTGGCCGGGTTCCAGCACCTTGACCTTCTTGCAGTTGGTCTGGCCCATCAGAACCTTCTCCAGCCCGCCGAGGTCAACCTCTTCCGCAGACGATATTATGATCTTCGAGACTGGCCAGCGCAGCTTTCTTCCTCCTCTCTGTCTCGCGTTGGAGGCGGCTTCCACGACCTCCCTAACGGTCTTCATCTTCGCCTCCAGGATCTCGTCTACGAGTTCGTCTCTGGGTTTATGCCAGTCGCACATGTGAACCGACTCGGAGGCGTCAGGATCCACGTTCCTCACCAGGTTCTGGTAGATGGACTCGGCGATGAAAGGTGCGAAGGGAGCCAATAGCCTGGTCAAGGTGACCATCGTCTCGTAGATGGTGGCATAGGCGGCCAGCTTGTCAGGGTCAGCGGTCTCGATCCAGGTCCGGGGCCTGACGAGCTGGATGTACCACCGGGAGAGGTCCTCCATGACAAACTCGGATAAGGCCCTGGTGACCCTGTGAAGCTGGTAGGTTTCCATATGTCTGTCGATCTCTCCGGCCAGGGTATTCACCCGGGATAAGATCCACCGGTCTTCGGGTCGGAGATGCTCCTTGTACCGTTCCAGGTTGATCTCGGCAGGATCGAACTCGTCCAGGAGCATGTAGGGAAGGGGGAACCGGTAGGCGTTCCAGAGGATGTTCAGCATCCTATTGGTGTTGGCCACCTCCTCCCAGCTGAAATGGATGTCCTCCCAGGGGGCGTTGGAGGATAGAACGTAAAACCGGAGGGTATCTGCACCGAACTTCCGGATGATCTCTTCTGGCTGGACCACGTTCCCCAGGCTCTTGCTCATCTTCTTCCCCTTATCGTCCAGGGCGAAACCGTGCATGAGGACGCTTTTGTAGGGAGCCTGACCGAAAGAGATCATGCTGGCTCCGAGCTGGGAGTAGAACCAGCCTCTCGTCTGGTCGTGACCCTCCGTGATGAAGTCTGCAGGCCACCATTCTTCGAACTCGTCTTTGTCCCGAGGATAGTTGAGGGTGGCCCAGGAGGCCACGGCACTGTCGAACCAGACGTCGAAGACGTCGGGTACGCGGCGCATGGTGCCGCCGCAGGGGCAGTCCAGAACGACCTCGTCCACGGATGGTCGGTGGAGGTCGCAGACCGCCTGGCCGCGCCGTTCATCGAGCTCTTCCATGGAGCCCATGACCTCCATCTGGCCACAGTCGTTGCAGATCCAGATGGGAAGGGGTATACCCCAATACCTCTGCCGCGAGATGCACCAGTCACGAGCTCCCTCGACCCAGTCTCTGAACCTGGAGGATCCTGCCCAGTCGGGGTACCACTTCACGTTCTCGATCTCTTTTAGCATATCGTCACGAAGATCGGCGATCTTGAGGAACCACTGGGGGGTGGCGATGTATATGATGGGGGTCTTGCACCGCCAGCAGTGGCCGTACCGGTGGCTGATCTTTCCCTCGGCCAGCATGAACCCCCTCTCGGCAAGATCGATGTTCACCTCGTCGTTGATATCTCGCACGTACTTGCCCACGTACTTCTCGCCAGCCTCTTCGGTATACCGGCCGTCCCCGCCCACGGGACAGAAGACCACCATGCCCCTCTCCATGCCCAGCTCGAAGTCCTCCATACCGTGGCCTGGCGCCACGTGAACCAGCCCGGTATTCTCCGCGGTGACGAAGTCGGCCAGGTAGACCTTGTGCTCGATCGAGGACTGGGCGGGGATCAGATCTTCCAGGGGATGGACGTAATCCAGACCGTCCAGCGCCTCGCCAGAGAACCTGTCCAGGATCTGGTAGTCCCTGTATCTGCCTTCGCGGAGGACGTTATCCACCAGGGAGGTTGCCATGATCAGGATATCTTCCCGATCACCTTTCCAGGCCCGGACCTTGGAGTACTCGAACTCGGGATGGGCGGCTACCCCCACGTTGGCAGGGATGGTCCAGGGAGTGGTGGTCCAGATGACCAGGTAGGTCTCCTCCTCGCCGACGACGGGGAACTTGACGTAGATGGAGGGATCGGTCTCCTCCCAGTACTCCACCTCGGCATCGGCGATAGCGGTCTCGCACCGGGGACACCAGTTCACCACCCGAAAACCCCTCTCCAAAAGGTTCTGCTCATGGGCCCTCTTCAGGGTCCACCAGGCCGCCTCCAGGTACTCGTCTTTGAGGGTCATGTAGGGTTCTTCCCAGTCGAGCCAGGCCCCCAGGATCTTGAACTGGTCGGTCATGGCATCTTTCTGGTGGAAGGCGAACTCCATGCACTTCTGGATGAATTTGTCCACGCCGTAGGACTCGATATCCTTCTTGCTCTTGAAGTTTAGAGCCTCCTCCACCTTGACCTCGATGGGAAGACCGTGCATGTCCCACCCGGCGCGGTCCTTGACGTGGAAGCCGTTCATCGACCTGTATCGTAGGATGACATCCTTGATCACTTTGTTCCAGGCGGTGCCCAGGTGGATCCTGCCGGTGGTGTAAGGTGGCCCGTCGACGAAAAAGAACTTCTTGCCTCCGATCTTCATGGTCCTGGTCTTGGAGTATATAGTGTTCTTGTCCCAGAACTCATTCACCTGGTTCTCAACCTCTTTCGCGTCGTATTGTCCTGCCACCTCTGAGATCAATGGTAGTCCTCCAGCAAGGGAAAATTGATATTCTGGCCTCCATACAATTAAGGGCTTATTTAGGCTTTGTGACGGCGAAAGGTATGTCTGAACGACCCGACGTTTTTTGGAGCTGTGCGAAGTTGACGAGCGCTGCAAAAATGAGATCGTGCCGACTTCGACGTAAAGGCTTTATCTTAGTACATAAAGAACAACGTAACTACTCAGGTACCTAAACCACTATCGAGGGACTTCACTATGCAGGAACTAC
>DAOG01000081.1:0-2001 GCA_002501765.1 Methanosaeta sp. UBA204 | reverse complement strand
GACCAATCAACATACCTGAGTAGTTACAGAATAACTTTATTTACTCGTCGGGTGACCATATAGATAGGAAGTGATTCGTTTTGAGCACATCGTCTCCGTTACCGATCCTGATGGCGTGCGTCCTCATGCTGGGGCTATTCGGAGCATGGGCCGGGTTGTCAGTCGGATACGGTGATCCCTTCTGCCGCCTCGACGGCGGCCGCTACCCACTGGGATGGGTTCCCGGACCAAAGAACACTCCGGCACAGGACAACTCCAGCGCGTCTCTCCTGGCCAACCAGAGCGCAGGCGCGCTTCCGGCAGGAAACGTATCCTTCAACGCCAGCCTGGCGCCCGGATTCATCGAATTCGATAGTAGCGCTTCTGTGATCGGCATGGCTCATCAGGGTTGGTCTTCCTGGGATCCCCGGGCCGACGATAAAGGGCGCCACGTCGAGTACGGGAGAAGAACGACCGACCTGGCCGGGGTCTTTTCCATCGAGATGTTTATCAAGCTGGCCTCCAACGATACCCGCAGCAAGAGCGCAGACTGGCTGCCCTCCATCTGAAGCCTTAATATCACCTTCACTCAACTCTGCGTATTCCTCAATCATCATGTTCTCGCGTCATTTTGATGCATTCGGCTTCTGCTATAATTCTCCGTTTTAGGTGAGGATGCAACCAAAAATCATAGTATTCTAGATCGTCCAAGCATTCTTCAAACTCTGCAAAAGATATCAACCCAACATCATAAGCTTGCAGAATCAACCCAATCGTACTCACTACATCGAATCCAAGTGCTTTTGCAAATGCGCGTGCTCCCAGATCGTCCAGCACCAATAAGTCAAAGCGGTGCCCCATGGCAAGCACATCAGCTTCGCCATGATGAATGCCTGGATCACGAGAATATTTCTCTGTTACATCGTGCTCATCTGTTTCCAGTTCTTCGACCTTTATCCATTCGGCATCAATAGCGTCTTCTACTTCCATAGCACTTGCAAATCCGTACGAAATATCTTTCCCGCGAAGTATCTCCTTCGCTACAGCACTGGGAATATATACCGTGTCAAACATATCGTGCAAGAGCCCCAGTTTACCGATTTTAGATAAATAAATTAAAGGAGTTGCATTAGATACTACTTTTAAGTTTCTTAAGTGTTTTAATGTCTGCTTCAAAATCTTCCACTTCATACTGAATGGGTACTCCCCGCTTTTTTATTTCAGCGATCATTTCATATAAGCTAACATCAGCCAGCTGAGCAGCCTTCCACATCGAAACCTTCCCTTCGATGTACAGCTGAGTGGATCGTTTCAGAAGTTCCATTCGCAGCCCATGTTCAATAAGCCGGGCAAGTAGTGTCGGTGTGTCGGTGTGAGATTCCTCTGCAAGATCATCAATAATCCCGGCAGTACTTTCTTGGAGCTTTGTTTCTATAATTTTCAACATGCATCCACCTCTGGTACGGAAAAGTATAATCTTTGGTATGAAATCACATCATCTCACCATTCGTTTTCATGCTCATGGGTCATGTGCATTTCTTGCCAATATAAGAATCATAGTAATTCTTATGACTTTATGGTTTAAATAATCTTTCGCAACTACTTAGCTCTTATCCACTTGCCACTACCCCCCCAAACATCCCCATCATATCAACCACCACTGTCATATCAACCACCACCGTCACAATCACACCATCCATGTAATCGGCAATATATAATCGATGATATGTAATCGGCATGACTCATCAGGGTTGGGCTTCCTGGGATCCCCGGACCGACAAGAAAATCCTCCCTTCGGTCGGATTTATAGTCATGAACCTTAGACTTGATACTTAATGGAGCATCTCAAAGAAGTCATCTGCATGTTCCGCGAACAAAATGTGACAGTTGTGGAGTCAAGCTTTCACGAATGCAAACCGGACCGGCGCAAACTGGCCGTAAAGGTGGTGGACATCTTCGGCAACGACACCATGACGATCGTGGAGGTGAATATCGGAGGGAAAACCGCGAATGAACGCGAAT
>DAOG01000043.1:2324-11829 GCA_002501765.1 Methanosaeta sp. UBA204 | reverse complement strand
TAATTCATTTTTTGTGAGTTCCCATAAACAAAAACCGTCTGGATGTTATAAGTAGTATAAGGTGATGTGATGAGTGCAACAACTATAGCTGTGTCGCACGAAACAAAGGATGCTTTGAGACATTTGGGTGAGAAGGGAGAGAGTTACGACGATATCATTCGAAAATTATTGTCAAAAGTTGCATGGGAAGAGCTTGATGAACGGTGGAATAGAATATTATCGAAGGATGAGTTTATTCCTTTGGAAGAGTTATAATGTTCCGGGTGTTAGTTTCTCGGACATTCCAGAGTCAATTTCAGTCGTTGTCTAAAGAGATGCAGAGGAGAATACGTGTTGGTTTGGGGGGTATTGGAAGAGGATCCTCTTAAACCGAGATCTAATGCAGATATTAAGCCTTTAAAAGACACAAACCGTCAATGAAAGATTATCACCAGCCGACGCTCCGCCCCCTGACGATCGCTCGGTGACGTTTATACTCTCGTCCCTTTTGGGAGCTCACCTTCGCCTAACAAGTGGATATGGGGCTCCAGACCTTGCAGGTCTTTCGCCCAAATTCCCCCTAACGACATATCCCCAGAATGTCATGTGATTTCGAACGTCAACTTGTTGCCATGGCATCGGATTCCGAAATCCGAGCCGAATTACAAAAAATTGAACGGGAGTTTGTTGCATCGGAAATTGATGGGCTGGGGAGATACTGATGGCCATTCATCGGGGAGAGGTTTATTTTGCCAAGCTGATGAACCCCGTGAAGGGTCGTGAGTAAGCAGGACAGCGCCCGGTACTGGTGCTATCTGTAGATACAATCGCAAACATACGACTCAGTTGCCAACAATTCAAAAATGAGCTTCATGCTACTGGTCATTGGGATTATCTTCAGTCATCTACACCCACGACCACGTATTACATAGGTATAAAAAAACTTGGGTAAGAGATGAGACTGTAATAATTATTTCATTCAGATTTGTTTTTATATACCTGTGGACACCTGGAGTTCATGAAGTTGCTGATCCCGTGCATCCTGGTAGTTCTGCTTATGTCTATGGTGCTGGTAGGTGCGGGATCGTATGGGATTGACTACAAGCTCGGCAAATCCAAATACGGCAGCTCGGCGATCACAGATACCGATTTTCATGGACCACCTAATTTTCATGGACCACATTCCGCTATACTATCCGTGAACGGAGAAGATGAAAATAAAAATAAATACATTAGATTGATGATATACTTAGATGAACCCCTACCACTCGATGAAATAGACGAGTTCTGTACGCAGATATGTCCTTTGTCTGGCGCAGGTGATATTGAGATAAGACTCTTTCTCGATGTCAACGGTGATGGTAAATACAGCAGCAAAAAAAGTGTGGGCGATAACTGGCTTAAAACTAAGGTCGAGTGGTGGAACGAGAGTAACGAGGTGATGGGTGTGTGGTCGACGCTAGATGTCTTCGATCCGCGATTCAACTATCAAGATAGATCAAGAACAAAGTTCGGTAACTTCACGGATTGCCAGGAAAAACTCGGCAATGCGGGGGTTGTGAAAATCTGGATTACTATTTATGAGGTTGAGTATAGCGGTGCTACCTGTCTAATCGACTACCTGAGGCTTGGTGGCTATGTTGTAAGCTTCGAGCCCCTGGAAGACCAGAAAACGAAGAAGGCCTCACCCCGCAAGGTAACCCCTGGCAGGAAGATCACCTACACCCTAACCTACGGGAACGACTACAACAAAACAAACCTCACCAACCTGGTGATCACAGAGCACTACGACCCCAGAACGACCATCATATCCGCCAGCCCGCCCCCAGATCCGGGAACGAACAACGTCTGGACGATAGGCACCGTCCAGCCCGGATACTACGGCCAGATAAAGATCGTGATGAGAGTGGCAAAACAGAAGTGCAAGGCTGTAATAGACGGCAGGGTCTCGGGCACCGGGTACGTCTCCGTGCGCCAGAGACTATCGACCGAGCGGAGCAGTCATGTCATCACCAACAAGGTGGAGATCTCCTGCGACCAGTTCAACCAGAGCGCAACAGAGCGAACCGCGGTGAAGCCGGTGGAGGAGAGATCGATCACCTTCAGCGAGCACGGCTCCGGCACCTACGCCTCTTCGGAGGAGCTGAGGTACACCAGCACCAGACTGGGCATCGATCGAGAGCTCGATGCCTGCTGGTCGCCGGGAATGATCAATTTGTCCCATGGACGCTCGTTGGTCTACAACACCAGCTGGTTTGCCAGCCGAACGTGCGAGGACCAGAAAAAGCTCGTCCTGCTGAGCGAGAGGTTCCTCTACGGAGATAAGCTGGAAAGCTGCGTCTCCGCCCAGCTATACGGTACCAAGTCGAAGACCAGGGCTCGCATAGATTCCGAGTCCAACTTCAGCGGCCTGGCGGTCTACGAGATCGGGAGCAGGATCGATGAGAGAAATGCTGCCCTCCTGGACATCCTCTACGGAAACTACTCGGTGGTCGCCAGCAACGAGATCAACGTAAAGAGCGGTAAAAAGGACGATCGGTGGGAACTCTACCATTCGATGAAGGTAAAGCAGACACTCTGAAGTACCCCCATACTCCTTGAGAGACGACGATCTTTCGATCTCCACGAGATCAAAAGATGGGATTAAGAGATGAGAGAGAGGAGGGACCTACCCCCTCACCTCCGTTACCCATAGGAGGTTTGGCGATCTGGTCCCACTCCCCAACCCGCCAAGATACCCTTTGGCGTCCCCGTTTAAATCTCTATTTTTCATGTACGGTTCATGTTGACCTCATCTTAGATAGATCGAGGATATAACCGCAAGCCTATTATCCTGGAACCCGACCTCAAACGTAACATGGCTCTGAACGTTGAGCAGTTTGCCGATGACGCGATGGCAGAGATTCGCCGTCAGGTGGACGGCCAGGCGATTATCGGCCTCTCCGGGGGTGTGGATAGCGCCGTCTGCGCGTTTCTGGCCCACAAGGCGATCGGAGATCGTCTAACCCCGGTATACGTGGATAGCGGGCTCATGAGAGAGAACGAATCCGAGAGGATAGTTGAACTGTTCAGCAAGTTTCGTCTGGTCAAGGTCGATGCCCAAGACCGTTTTCTGAACGCCCTAAAAGGGGTGACCGATCCCGAAGAGAAGAGAAAGGTAGTCGGCGAGACCTTCATCAGGGTATTCGAGGATGAGGCGAAGCGCATCGGCGCCGATTATCTGATCCAGGGAACCATATACCCGGACCGGATCGAGTCCGAGGGCGGTATCAAGTCCCATCACAACGTGGGTGGTCTTCCGGACAATATCGATTTCAAGGGCATCGTGGAGCCCCTTCGCGACCTCTACAAGGACGAGGTGAGAGAGGTCGCCAGAGGTCTGGGGATGCCCGAAGAGATATGCGAGCGGATGCCCTATCCCGGGCCGGGCCTATCTGTCAGGATACTGGGTGAGGTCACCAAAGAGAAGCTCGATGTAGTCCAGAGGGCCAACACCATCGTCGAGGAGGAGCTCCTGCCCTTCGGCCCCTGGCAGGCCTTCGCCGCGGTCTTGGGCAAGGCAACAGGTGTCAAGGGCGACGTGAGAGCCTACGGCTGGGTGATAGCCGTCAGGGCGGTCTCATCCAGAGATGCCATGACCGCCGACGCCATGGAACTGCCCTGGGACGCCCTGAAGCGGATATCCCAGCGGATCACGGGCGAGGTCCCCGAGGTATCCAGGGTAGTCTACGACCTCACACCAAAACCGCCCGGCACCATCGAGTTCGAGTGATGCTCAGAGCATGCCCTTTGTGCTGGGAATCGCGCCGCCTTCTACGTCTACCCTCTTCGCCTCTCTCAGAGCGAGCCCCAGGGCCTTGAATAGGCTTTCGGCTTTGTGATGATCGTTCTCTCCTTCGAAGCGGACGTTCAGGGTGACGCGGGCAGCGTTGATGATAGATTCTATCACCACCTTCACCTGCGGCGTCTCCAGGTCGCCTATATGATCTCCCGCGAACCTGCCTTCCATGATCAGGTAGGGCCGGCCGCTGATGTCCAGAGCCGCCTGGGCCATGGACTCGTCCATGGGAACCGCAGCCCAGCCGTACCGCCTGATACCCTTTTTGTCGCCGAAGGCGCTGCCGAGAGCGAGCCCAAAGGCTTCACCCAGGGCGCGCGCCCTCTGGTACGATATGCCTCCCTCGGATATCGCTTTCAGGTCGATAGAACCCGCCCTGGCAAAGGCGTGGAGCATGTGATCCAGGAAAGCGGATCCCGTCTTTAGATCTACATCGCCGTCACCGTCCAGGCAGATCGTAACGCTGGCGCGCGCGCGCGCCGCCGAGGCATCGGCTTTACCCAGTCTCAATATATCACCTACCACCTACATGAACCTCATATGAGGGTAACATCAACGTCTTGAGGCATTTATCGCCTCATGGAAGTCCAGTTTTCCCGTATAGATCGCGGTGCCCACAACAGCACCCGCCGCGCCCGCATCACGAAGCGCGATTATATCGTCTACCGTTGAGACGCCTCCTGCCGCGATCACCGGAACGTCTACCGTCTCGACCAGCTGCCGGACGGGCCCGGTCTCCACCCCGCGCACCTGCCCCTCGACATCGATGTTGGTGAAGAGGATCGATCCTGCCCCTCTCTCCTGGAAGAGGGTCCCCAGCTCGACCGCCGTCTTCTCCAGGTCTCTTTGCCAGCCTTCTGTGGTGACCTTCCGCCCCCGGACGTCCAATGCCACCATGATCTTCTCCGACCCGAAGTCTTTGGCCAGGTCTTCTACCATCTCCGGCCGTTCCAGGGCCGCCGTGCCCATTATCACCCGGTCCACGCCCAGGTCCAGCAACGACTCCACGTCCCGGCGGGACCTGATACCTCCGCCCACCTGGACGAAGATGTCCAGAGACTCTACGATCTGACGGAGGATATCGGCGTTGACTCGTTCGCCTTCGATGGCACCGTCCAGGTCGATTATGTGCAGGACGTCTGCGCCCTCGGCCACCCAGCGTCTGGCCTGGGCGAGGGGATCGTCCAGAGAGACCACCTCGGTGCCGGGGACCCCGCCCACCAGCTGGACGCACTTGCCGCCGCGCAGATCGACCGCGGGGAACACGTCAAAAGACATAGAAGATGGTACAATGCCCGATCCTTTAAATCGTTTCCATCGGTCTCGGGCGCCTGTACGAGATACGAAAAGGAGATCGTGATCGTGGCTGATTATATGAACTGGACCTGCCGTGGATATTCTGTTATGCCGTGCAGAAGGCACACAATCTCAAAAAAAAATGTGGGACGAGCCTATTTTACCGGCACCGCCATCAACTTCGTTGCCGCCATCAACTTCGTTGCTACCATCATAGATTTTGGTGGGTAGTATATCGTCAGCTCGTTGTTGGTCTCGTCGGTCTCAGAGACTCCCCAGTCGTAGTAGCATGCGTCCGGGTCCAGGTTGTAGTCCACCATCGCTTTGATTTCGTAGTTGCTGCCGGGCTGCATCGTAGCGGTTATTGGCTGCGGATAAAGTATGAGGAAACCGCGATACGTCTTCTCGGCTCCAGCGGCCAGCCCTGTACAGAGCACGCCTCCTCTCCTCTCCATCTCATCTTCACCGGGCGCCAGATAGTGGAACCCGTAAACATTCCCGTCGGTCGCCCAGCCCTCTGCACCAACATTGAAATCTGTTGTAACAGCAGCCGTTCCTGCATTTTTCACCGTCATCTCCAGAGGCACCAACACCAATTGAGGACGAACAAGCACAATCGGATCGCCGAGGACCTTTGCAGACGTCACTGTCAGATCCGCAGCCGTCACTGTCAGATCCGGACCGATTGTCTTCATTACATCGGGTGTTGCTCCGCGTATCACCTTCGTGGTGTCAATCTGATATGTTGGTGCTTTCTCTCCGAGGGCCATGCTCGAAGAGAGAACGAGGCAGAGCCCTATACAGAGTGCCAGAGTTTTGCCATTCATATTCAACATCCTCCTGGAGTCTCTAAGATTTTTGGCATATCCGACCCATCAAAGCCATCTCTCAAAAACATCCATACCTACTTGCACGTCTATGGTTATATACCATTCTATTTCATGTGTGACTGATATGGGTCTTATCTGAATCCGATCGAGATAACCCGCAACCGGAAAGGGCCGGCCGCGCCGCGGGTCATATCCCCTCAACCCCAGAACCTTTTCGTCCTGGCGTAGTTCCTCTCCGCCCGGAGGATGTCCCTGTAGAACTCCTCCTCGTCTCTGCGCATCTTTCTCATCACCCGGGCGGCGGTCTCCGGGCCGAGGCCCCGGCTGGCGAGGACGACGGCCGCGGTCTTTCCGTAGCTGAGAACCAGGTTGGCGTTCCGGTAGACCCGTTTTGTCCTCCTTTTCTCCTCAGGGGTCTTCTTATCCTCCGGCTTCTTGACCACCTTGATCTCCTCTTCCTCCCAGGGTTTCAGGGCGGCCACCATCCTGGAGCCACATAGAGGACATTCGGGCCTCTCGGGAACGTTCTTCACCATCCTGAGCGATCTCCATCTCTTGCAGCTGACACAGAATAAGATGACCCGGTCGTTCATTATCCTGTCCTTGAACAGCTCTATCACCGCGCCGTCTGCCCGTTCGGGCGATGTTATGTCCCGGCCCCTCTTCCTGCCCGCAGATCCTATGGGTGTGGGGCCGCTGGTCAAAAGATCGATATCCTCCGCCTTGATCCGGGCGAAGACCTCTTCGGCCCGGCGCAGGTCCAGACGATCGTGAAAGATCTCCCGCAGAGTTTCTTCGTACAGGGGCGTATCCTCGAATACCCCCAGGATCCGTCTCAGGTTGACCTTCTGGTAGTCGATGTCTTTGCGGAGCGCTCCGAACTTCCTGGCAACGTGGACCATCTTCCACCGGAAGAACGTGGTGTTTTTCAGCGTCTTCTCCAGGATGACGCTCACGTGGGCCGGATCGATCTCCATCAGCCGGGCTGCCACCTCGCCGGCCAGCAAGGCCTTCGGCAGGACCAGCCCGATCCGGTAGGGGTCCACCTCCATCCCAACGCTGCTCCCGAACCTGGCCGATAGGAGGGCGGTGAGCACCCTGGCCAGGGTCTCGTTGGTCATGTGACCGAAGCAGGCGTTGATCATCACCTCGGGCCCGTCGGATTCGACCAAGATGCTGCGGTGGTCCGGTACGGGAAGGTGGGCGTCGAGCTGTGATTTTATGAGGTCCACCAGCACGGAGGCCGCCTCTTCGTCCACCGGGTAACGGCGAACCAGCATGGAGACAGCAGCAGAGGCTCCTTCTTTTTCCAGGATCTTTCCGATCCCTTCCCTGATCTCGCCCACCTCCTGGGCCACCTCCCAGGGAACGGGGATCTCTTCGCCGGTCCAGGAAGGAATCTCGCCGCTGCGCTGGATAGGAGCTACCTTGATCTCGTCGTCTTCGATCTCCACGATCTCCCAGATCTCTCCCCTGACGACAAAGGTTGCTCCCGGACGGGCGAAGTTGACCACGAATGCCTCGTCCAGGGTACCGATGGGCTTGCGGCTCACGATGTCGAATACCCTGTACCTCTTCTCATCGGGGATCATGGAGAGGTTCTGGTAGTAGTACTCCCAGGACTTGCGCCTCCGGCCCACAGCATCTTTCTCCGGCCAGACCAGCCTGTGCTCTTCGATCTGGGCTGCTACCTCTTTCAGGTCCTCTAAGGTGGTGTCTTTGAAGGGGTACGAGCGGGTGATGATCCGGTGGGCTCTATCGAGGCTGATATTGCCGAAGTCCAGGGTCATCCCCACCAGCTGGTTGGCCAGGACGTCTGCAGGCCCCATATGAGGTCTGATCTCCTCCAGGACGGCCTCGTGGGCGCGCCTGGATATGGCGCCAGCTTCGGCAATATCGTCGGGCCCGGTGGCGATTATCGTCCCGGTGGCAGTCATCCCCATCCTGTGGCCGGCGCGGCCTACCCGCTGGACCAGCCTGGATACCTCTCGGGGAGAGCTGTACTGGATGACGTGGTCCACGTCCCCGATGTCGATTCCCAGCTCCATCGACGATGTGCAGATCAGGCCCTGGAGGTCGCCGCGTTTGAAGGCCTCCTCGGCGTCTACCCGGGCCTCTTTGGATAAGCTTCCGTGGTGGACGCCCACCTGCTCGCCCAGCTGACGGAACCTAGAGCCGAGAACCTCGGCGGCCTGGCGGGTGTTGACGAAGATCAAACATTTATTCCATCTCATTATCATGCGCATCCGGCTTATCTGGGCGGCCAGGGCAGGATCGCACTCCAGCTCTCTGGCCAGGGCGAAGTCTTTCTTCGCAGGCCGGGGACAGATCACCTTGAAGATAGACTCCCTTTTCACCTCTGCCTGGACGATCCGGCACCGCCTCTTCGGACCTGCAAGAAACTCGGCCACCACCTCTGGGGTGCCCACGGTGGCGGAGAGGCCGATCCTCTGGAACTCGCCCGCCACCTCGACCAAGCGCTCCAGGACCACCGCCAGCTGGGATCCTCTCTTGGAGGCGGCGAGTTCGTGGACCTCGTCTATCACCACGCTTTTCACCCCCGATAGGTTCTGGCGGAGGAGCTTTCCGGTGAGCATCACCTGGAGGGTCTCAGGAGTGGTGATCAACAGGTCGGGCGGGTGAAGAGCCTGGCGCCGGCGTTCGCTCTTGGTGGTGTCGCCGTGCCTCACCGCGACCGAGATGCCCAGCTCGGCGCCCCAGTCCTGGAACCGCCGGAGCATGTCTCTGTTCAGCGCCCGGAGCGGGGTCACGTAGAGGGCGAGGATCCCAGCGCCTTCGTCCGCGCCTTTCGCCTTGAACCTGAGGATGCTGTGGAAGATGGGAAGGACGGCAGCCTCGGTCTTGCCGGTGCCCGTGGGGGCGATCAGGAGGAGGTTATCTCCGGCCAGGATCCTGGGGATGGCCAGGGTCTGGGGCGGCGTGGGCTCAGAGATCCCACGGCTGGCGAGCAGCCCTCTGATCTCCGGCCTCAGCTTCCGGAAGACGTTCACAAAGGCTTAAGTTCCAAGGAGAAGGTAAAATACCTTGCTTGGAGGATTTTTGTGCAGGTGGCGGTGATCGGCGCAGGCGATTGCGAGGAAGAGACCCGACTTCTGGCAAGAGAGGTGGGCCAAAGAATAGCAGAGGCGGGGCACGTTCTCATCTCCGGCGGTCTGGGCGGGGTGATGGAGGCAGCATCCCGGGGAGCCAGGGAGGCAGGAGGCCTGACCGTGGGCGTTCTTCCCGGGGAGCGGGGTTCTCAGAACTCGTACGTGGACGTGGCCATAGCCACGGGGATGAGTCATGCCAGAAACGCGATCGTCGTTCGGAGCGCGGACGCCGTGATCGCCCTGCCCGGCTCTTACGGGACGCTCTCGGAGATCGCCCTGGCCTTGAAGATGGGGCGGATGGTGGTCGACCTGGGCGGGTGGGACGTCGACGGGACGGTGAAGGCAGGGAGTGCGGAGGAGGCGGTGAGGATGGTGGGGTATAAGGAAGAAGACGTGTAACTACTCAGGTATGTTGATTGGACTCCCGATTGCGATCCTGTACTTTCTGGCAA
>DAOG01000043.1:0-2252 GCA_002501765.1 Methanosaeta sp. UBA204 | reverse complement strand
TAGTTCCTGCATAGTGAAGTCCCACGATAGTGGTTTAGGTACCTGAGTAGTTACGAAGACGTTTAATTTATATCATACTAAGAAAACACTCATTGGCAGAGGCTCATGCCCGGGGGATAAGAATCGACAAACGCAGGCAATATAATAGGTCGGCATCTCTGTGGGAATGTGATATTTACAATGAACTACAGATGTTAACCAATTAACAGGTGCTATCTTGTTGTCAAGGTGCTTTAGCGAATTGCAAAATGGTTTTAGAAGCCCAAAACGCAACCCATCGTTAGTACATGGTAAATCTAGTTGGTATCACTACTATGCTGGATTTTCTCCAGACTTCGTTAAGGATGCGATGAAGTATCTTAATCTCACTTCTGACGCTATTGTAATGGACCCCTGGAATGGAAGCGGCACGACAACACAAATAGCTAGAGATATGGGTTTTTCAACCATCGGCTACGACATTAATCCAGTAATGGTCCTCATTGCAAAGGCAAAGATGATTGACTATGGGGCTAAGAGGCACATCTTGGACCATCTCGGTTCCATCATCAAGACGGCGAGAAAACATACAATTAGTCCTTTTCTTGAGGTGGAACCATTGGAAATATGGCTAACGCCAGAAAGCGCTTCCGTCTTCAGAAACCTTGAGCGTGCCGCACAGGAAATGCTCATCGACAATGAATACCGTATTATTTATTATGAAGAAAGCTTGGCAAATATGCCTTGTTTAGCCGCACTTTTCTACACTGCGCTCTTTAGAACCCTGAGAGAAATCCACAGTCCGTTTTATACATCCAATCCGACTTGGATCAAGACACCAACACAAAATGAACGACTTCATTTTTCTGCTGATCAGATCTATGCTATGCTTAAAGATCAAGTTTTCGCTATGATAGAGGCCATAACCCCTCCTAACAGGGCGATTGAATATAACAAATTTGTTGATTTCCAAATTGAGCGTGCGTCTTCAGATTCAATCCCGCTCCAAGATCATAGTATCGATGCTGTAGTTTCATCACCTCCTTATTGTACACGTATCGACTATGCAATTGCTACAATGCCGGAGCTTGCATTGTTGGGGTGCTCAATGGACAAAGGTATTAAATCGCTTCGTGATCGCATGATCGGCACGCCTACCATCTCGGAGACGATACCCCAAGTTCGATCGGTGTATGGCTCTATTTGTGTGGCTTTTCTCGATGCAGTTGCAGCGCACCACTCTAAAGCTTCTAAATCTTACTATATTAAGTATTACCTGCAATACTTTGACTCGATTTACCGCTCACTTATTGAAATTGATCGTACGCTTGCTGAGTCTGGGCGTTGTATTCTTGTGGTACAGGATTCCTACTACAAAGATATTCATAATGATCTTCCTCGTATATTCATGGAAATGGCGCATTCTCTAGGCTGGAATTGTCTCGATCAATTTGATTTTATTACAAAACGTACAATGGCAGGTCTAAACCGAAGAACAAAGATATATCGCCACAGCTCAACGGCCACTGAAAGCGTGCTTATATTTCAAAAAACCAGCTAAGGAGAGATATAATATGGTGAATGATCAAAATTTAAGCGGAATTGATCTAATAGAAGCAGTCGATGAAAGAATCAAGAATATTCGGACAAAGAGCTTCGACATATCTTTTAATGAATTATCAGATATGTATGCACACAAAGAGCTAATTATAGATCCTGAATATCAACGGCTATTTAGATGGTCTGAGGGCAAACAATCGAGGTTTATCGAGTCAATCATACTCGAATTACCATTACCTCCTATTTTTGTGATTGAGCGTGAGGTAGGAGTCTATGAGCTGATAGATGGCCTACAAAGAATTTCATCTTATTTGCATTTTCGTGGCGAACTTCATCTTGATTACACCGATGAGGATGACCAACATCGTGAGCTAAAGCTAACCGACTGTGACATCGCAAAAGAGTTAAATGACTTTATATATGAAGATCTTCCACGTGCATTAAAGATCAAGCTAAAGCGTAATTTCATTCGTGTTGAAGTCATCAGAAGGGAAAGTGATCCCCGTCTTCGCTATTACATGTTTAAACGATTGAATACAGGTGGAGAAAATCTAAGTGATCAGGAGATACGCAACTGCACAATTCGCCTTCTAGATAATGAATTCAACGACTTTCTTATCGATCTGAGCAAGAATAATGATTTCAGAGCGTGTGTAAAGAACTTGTCAGATGAGAAGGTAAAGCAAAAGTGTATCCTCTTCAAGTCAGAGGGT
>DAOG01000145.1 GCA_002501765.1 Methanosaeta sp. UBA204 | reverse complement strand
GTTTTAATCAATATAGAGATAAAACCGATAACAGTAGGTAGTGGGAACGTCAGATATATTTACAAAATATATAAAATGCCCGTAGCCTCAATTGGGGTCCCATGTGACATTGTCAAGTTAGACTTGATACTTAGTGGCGCATCTCAAAGAAGTTATCTGCTACAAGGCCAGCGTTTTCTTGGACTGGGATCGTCTTGCGCATCGGATAAGTGTCAAACTTAGCGTTCAGGACTATAATATATAACATATAATGAAAATGGATAGAACAACTGGAATCTCGCAATTAAGCTCTGGATGCAATGAGAAGACCGCCGTTCTGCTTATGCGCGAGGACCCGCATAGGAAACGGCCCGAGAGCATAGACGAGCTGAGGAACCTGGCCAGGTCGGCGGGCTACAATATCCTGGCCGAGATCACCCAGATCAGAGGCAGAGACCGCAGGTTCCAGCTGGGCAGAGGCAAGATCATTCAGGCTGCAGCACACGAGCCCGATACCCTGATATTCTACAACCCCCTCTCCCCGGGCCAGGTCTACAACATCAAAAAGGAGTTCGGCATCAGGGTGATAGACCGGTTCAACCTTATACTGGAGATCTTCGCGTCCCGGGCCACCACCAGGGAGGCGAAGCTCCAGGTAGAGCTGGCCCGCCTCACCTACGAGGCTCCCTTCGTCCGGGCCATGATATCCCTCCGCAAGTTGAGCGAGCGGCCCGGCTACCGGGGCACAGGCAGCTACGAGGAGGCCATGTACCAGGACATCAGTGGGAGGATGGCCAAGATCAGGGCAGATCTGAAGGGGGTGGAAAAACAAGGAGATGCGAGAAGACTGCGCCTGAAGGATCGCGGCTTCGACCTGGTGGCGCTGGCCGGGTATACCAACGCCGGCAAGAGCACTATTCTCAACGTTATCACCAGCGAGAGCGTGGCCGCCGAGGACCAGCCGTTCACCACTCTATCCCCCACGACCCGGGCGATCAGGACGAAGAAACGGAAGGTTCTCCTCACCGATACGGTGGGATTCATAGACGATCTGCCTCTATTCTTGATCAACTCCTTTCGTTCGACGCTGGCGGAGATCGTCCAGGCCGATCTGGTGTTGCTGGTGGTGGATCTGAGCGATCCTCCGGGGATCCTGCGCAAAAAGCTGGTCTCCTGTCACGACGCTTTGTGGGACTGCGGTTCTTACGCGCCGATGATCACCGTGCTGAACAAGGCAGACAGGCTGACGAAAGATGAGATAATTTCCAGACAGAAAGAGGTCCAGGATCTTGCTCCCAACCCGGTGGTGGTCTCGGCCGCGACAGGCAGAGGGCTGGAGGAGTTGATCGACCACGTGCTGGAGAATCTTCCTCCTCTGGAGGAGTTTGAGATCGAGCTGCCAGGTACCGAAGAGGGGATGAATCAGCTCTCCAGGCTGTACGAGGTGGCCGATCTATTGGAGGTGAAATACGGCGAGATGATCGCGGTCAGGCTCAGAGGAAGACGGAGCATGGTGGCGAGGGTGCTGAAACGCGTCGGTACGAGAGATGCTCTGGAGAAGCAGAACCATGTCCGACCTGATTAGAGAGAGGTTCCAGCTCAAGCAGACGATAGTTTCCATCATCGCCCAGGAGGCGGTCCACGCCGAGGCGGCCAAAGAGGTGATCAAAGAGCAGCGCAAGCTTCTGGAGGATTTCATCGCAGACGATCCCTTCTTCATGCTCACCCTGGAGCCCTACGATCTATTGGCAGAAGACGCGCCCGAGATCGTCAAGATTATGGTCGATGCCGGTGCAGCCTTCGGCATAGGTCCCATGAGTGCCGTTGCCGGGACCATCGCAGGTTTTGCTCTGGAAGCCATGATCGAGTCCGGCGCCGCCTACGCCATCGTGGATAACGGCGGAGACGTGGCCCTGGTGAACGACCGACCGGTGCACATGGGCATCTATGCCGGTTCCTCGCCCATCAGCAACCTGGCCCTGGAGATCCCGCCACGCATTACGCCTATTGGAATATGCACCAGCAGCGGGACCGTGGGCCCCTCGATAAGCTTCGGGTGCGCAGATGCCGCCCTGGTGATCTCGGAGAACGTCTCCCTGGCAGATGCCGCGGCCACCGCTCTGGGGAACGCCGTTGCCGACGACTCGTCGCTGGAGGAGAGCTTTCGGGCCGTAGATAGGCCTGGCGTAGAAGGAGCGCTGGTCATCAGGGGCCAGGAGCTGGCGCTCTGGGGCGAGCTGCCGAAGATCGAGCGGGCGGCTCTCCGGCCGGACCTGATCACCAGGGCGTAGATCGGCGAAAATTACAATTTATATAAAAGATGAATATTATGGACGGTGAAAGGTATCATTCGCCCGATGTCAGCCGTCCGATCTTCTCCCATCCGCTCTCCCGGCCAAGGGGTTGATCGAGGACCCAGCCGAGAAACTCGAATACCATAGACGCCGCCAGCGCGTAGAACTCCCTGGTGAAGCTCAAGGCGTCTTCGACGCTCTTGAAGTGGCGCACCTCGATCTCCATGCCGGACTCCGTCATCTCGCCGTGGACCACCTGGTCGGTCACAAAAGAAGAGACACCACAAGATGCCCTGGCCGGTTGCGCGGCGTCGATGTTCACCGGGACCCCACCGTAGTAACGGTAGACGTCCCCGATGATCCCCTTTCGCGTGGGCACCTCCTCCTCCGAGGCCTCCAGGACGATATCTTCGTCCAGATACTCGGGTTGGGGCACAATCTGGGCTTCCACGATCAGGGAGTACTCTTCGTCCTCGGGGACGCGGCCGGTTCCGGCCAGATCGACCGCCTCGAAGACGATGCCCAGCTTCGTGGTCTTGCCACCGGGAAGGTCGCACCGCCAGCTATCGTATTCCACGTACAGCGTCTTTTTGTCCAGCTCCAGGATATTGCTTGTTCCCATCGTCATCACCCTTATCGTGATCGGCTTCGGTCTCAAGAAAATGTTCGATTACGCTCGCATTTACTTGAGCACATAAAGTTATACGTAACTACTCAGGTACCTAAACCACTATCGGGGGACTTCACTGTGCAGGAACTACCCGGGACATGGGGCATACTGCAACCAAACACGGAATATAACCGCAGAGTACGCAGAGGGGCGCGGAGGGGAAATAAATTGTTAAATGCTCTGCGTTCCTCTGCGCCCTCTGCGGTTATTTTTCTTGCCAGAAAGTACAGGATCGCAATCGGGAGACCAATCAACATACCTGAGTAGTTACAGTTATACTTTATGTACAGCAAGAAGATGTTA
>DAOG01000078.1 GCA_002501765.1 Methanosaeta sp. UBA204 | reverse complement strand
CTGAGTAGTTACATATTTTCTTTTAATTCGCGTTCATTCGCGTTTATTCGCGGTTTTGCCCTCTAATTTTGACGATCTGGCCGCGCTCGACCATGATCTCGCTCTTTTTGTTCGCGGAACATGCAGATGACTTCTTTGAGAGGCTCCATTAAGTATCAAGTCTAAGGTTCATGACTATAATCTCGCAACAGGCCCCCTACCTTCATCCTCAGCTCCTCCACCGGGCCGTCGTTCTCGATTCGCCGATCCGCCGCCTTTATGGCCAGGTCCATCCCCCATTTTATCTCCCGGCTGTCCCTCTCGGCCACGGCCTCCGCATCCGAGCCGTCGTCCGATCGTCTCCGTGAGGCGATCCGCTCCAGCCTGACCTCCTCCGGCACGTAGACCTCGATCAGGCAGAAGTCCCGGCAGCAGCTCCTGAAGAAGTCCACCTCATCCTTGCTCCTGATCCCCTCCACCACCACCAGGTCCGATCCCCAACCGATCTTCTCCAGGCACCGCTGCGCAACCGCGCAGGCACCACCGCGCTCCCGGAGCAGGTTCCCCACCCGGCCCAGGTTCTGGTCGCAGGGCTCCAACCCAAGGCGGGCCGCCTCATCTCTGATCACGTCCCCCATCACCACCACCTGGATCCCCATCTGGCGGGCGACATCTGCGGCCACCGACTTGCCGGAGCCGGGCATGCCCACGAAACCTACGATCTTCATCCCCTTACCTCACCAACCGATCTGCTAACCGAGCGACTCTGGTGCTCTTACGCTGACCTTTATCAGATCTTCAATTGACGAAGCCAGTTCCTCCAGCCTCTCTTTGGAGAGAGGCTCGAACTCGTTCTTTTTGGGCAGACCCTGCTGGAGGACCAGAGCCTCGATCCTTCTCCTGGAAAGATAACCTGCGATCTCTCTCAGCTCCCCAGAAGAGGGCATCTCCGGGAATATCGTGGTCCTGACCTCCAGGGAAACCTCTTGATCGATGCACCTCTCCAGACTCTCCTTCACCCGGGAAGCCACGTTCTCCCGGCCCGTGGCCCGGGCATACTCCGGATCTCTCAGAGCGGCCTTGACGTCGAGGAAGACCTTATCCACCAACCCTTTTTCTACGAGATCGGCCAATCGATCGGGGTAGTAACCACAGGTCTCTATCCCCACCTTGAGAGATAGTTCTCTTGCGAACCTGGCCATCTCTTCTGTGGCCGAAGGCTGCATCAGAGCTTCTCCTCCCGATAACACCACCGCGTTGACGAAGGGCGCAGCCTCCTGGATCTTTTCGTTCACCACCGAGAGTTTCTCAGGAGTCTCACCTGTCTGGAGGTGGCTGTTCTGGCAGTGGGGGCACCTCAGAGGGCAACCTCTCAGAAAAAATACCGTGGCCGCGACTCCAAACCAGTCCACCGTGGACAGAGGCACGACCCCTCCCAGGTTCACCTTCATATCATCCTCTCCCGAGCTGGGCCATGACCTTCTCCGCTATCTTGGGACCTACGATCCGGCCGATCTCCGACTCGCCGGCCTCCTTCAGGCTCTCCGGGCTGGTGTATCCTGCCAGGTGCAGCTTCCTGGCCCTGACCCGTCCGATCCCCGTCAGATCCAGGAGGGCCAAAAGATCGCGATTCGCGCCGTAATGGAGTCGTTTCTCCAGCTGGGCGGACTGGCGGGTGACCCCCAGGTCGAGATGCCTCGATAGCTGGGCGGTGGAGTGCATCAGCCACTCTGCAGTTTCGGTCACCCTCCTCACATCCCCGGGACCGATGCCAAACCTCTCGCAGATCTCGTTCTCGCTGGACTCGTATATCCAGCTCATCAGCATCGCCGCGGTCTTTGCCTCTTTCAGCATCCAGTCGTAGTTATCCTCGGGACAGAGGTCGGCGAGGTGTTCGTCTACGAAATCCTCCACCCAGCCGTCCCCGGAACGGACGTAAAGCAGATCCATGTTGGGGGTCATGGAGATCAGGTGGAGAAGGGTCAGATCGGCAGGCCTGCTCCGATCCATGAGATTCTCCACCACGATCCTGGCGCTGAGAGGGTCGATATACAGCCTGGAGACCAGAGATCCCAGAGGGGTCGGCTCCAGACCGGGGGTGATCATGGAACTCTCCTCTAAGAAGTCCAATGTCTTCTCCAGGGCGGCATCCAGATGCCAGGTGTCCTGCTGGTGAGCGTAGAATGTGGTATCTATGAACTCCCTCAGCTCTTCGGGGCTGGTGGCGAAACCGGCGGCTATGGTGGACAAGATGTGGGTCCTTAGAGCGTTCTCACCGGCCAGCTTCGACGAGATCTCCTCAGGCTCGCCGCGCACGTAGTGGTCCATCAGATCCGTCACCTCCGGCTCACTCTTGGCCAGGAGGAACGATTCGCCATAAGGATCAAGACCGGGCCTGCCGGCTCGTCCTGCCATCTGGCGGTACTCCATCACCGGTATGGGGACCATGCCTTGGCCGGCCTCGTACCTCCTGTAGCTTCTGATCACCACCCGCCTGGCAGGCAGGTTCAGACCTGCGGCCAGGGTAGGCGTGCTGGCGAGCACCTTTATCTTTCCGTCTCTGAACCCTTCTTCTATCAGGCGCCTCTGTTCCGGCAGCAGACCAGCATGATGAAAGGCAGACCCCTTCTTCACGCAACCGGCCAGCTTTTTGGAGATCTCGCTCTCCCCCGTGGCCAGAACCTCCCGGCAGAGCTTCTCGTTCCTGCCGGAGAATGTCTGGGCCAGCCGGACCGCGGTAGCCTCGGCATTTCTCCTGCTGCTCTCGAAGATCAGCAACTGGGCGTCCTGGTCCAGGGTGTCCCTCACCAGGGCCGATAGATCGTCACGGGCCGGCTTGATGGTCGAAGATCCTTTGGAATCGTAAACCGTTCCGTGACAGACCACACATTCTTTCAGAGATACGGGCCTCCACTCGCTCTGGACGATATCGGCCCCGAGCCAGTCCGCCAGCTCCGAGGCGTTCGCAACGGTGGCGCTGAGACCCAGTACCTGCATAGTTGGGTTCAGACGCATCAGCTTGGTGATGGTCATCTCCAGGGTAGGGCCGCGGTTGACGGAGTTGAGAAGATGGATCTCGTCCACTACCAGGACGGACAGGTCTCGTATCCAGCCGGTCTCGTTCCTGATCAAAGAGTCGGCCTTCTCCGAGGTGGCTACCACGATCTGGTTTTTGCCTAGATGCTCTTCTTTCCTCTCGAAGTCGCCACTGCTTATCCCCACCGTCACCCCCAGCTCCTCGAACCTGGAGAACGATATCAACTTCTCCGAGGCCAGCGCCCGGAGGGGGACGATGTAAAGAGACCGTTCTCCCTTCAGGGCCGCCCTGAGCATGGCCAGCTCTGCCAGAAGGGTCTTGCCCGCCGCCGTGGGGATCGCTACCACCAGGTTTTTGCCGTCAAGAAGCCCCCGCTCCACAACATCGGCCTGGGGCGGATAGAGTTCCAGAATCCCATCTTTCCGGTAAAGTTCCGCGACCTCTTCGGGTAGCCAAGAGGTCAGATCGTCGATCTTGATCATTCTACTCCTCTACTCTTATATATCACATGAAAGTACTATGTGCGAAGACGAGACCAAGCTCGGCTCGTCCAGGCAACGCTGCCGGTGAATACCATCGATGGAGATAAACTAATGTATGCTGATCGGATAAAATCCCTCCCACCATACCTGTTCGCAGCAATCGACAAGGCCAAGCTTGAGGCAATGGCGAGAGGGGTGGACGTCATAGATCTAGGGGTCGGTGACCCGGATCTGGCTACGCCGCCCCACATAATAGAAGCACTCTGTGAGGCGGCAAAGGATACCGATAACCATCAGTATCCCTCTTATGAGGGGAAGCTCTCCTTCAGAACCGCAGTGGCCGACTGGTATACAGAGACCTTCGGGGTGAGGGTCGACCCGGAGTCGGATGTTCTGGCCTTGATCGGTTCCAAGGAGGGGGTCGCCCACGCACCGATGGCCTTTCTGAACCCTGGTGATCCGGCCCTCGTGCCCGACCCCGCATATCCTGTCTACAAGACCGCGGTTCTCTTCGCTGGAGGCGTTCCAGTCACCCTTCCCCTAAAGAGTGAGAACCGTTTTTTGCCCGACCTCGATTCCATCCCCGCCGACCAGGCCCGAAAGGCCAGGTTGGCGATCCTCGGTTATCCCAACAACCCTACGGGTGCCTGTGCCGACCTCGCTTTCTTCAGAGAGCTGGTCGAGTTTGCCCAAGATTACGACATCATACTGATGCATGACAACCCCTATTCAGAGGTCTACTTCGGTAAAGATAGGCCGCCCAGTATCCTCCAGGTCGATGGTGCCAGGGAGGTGGCGGTGGAGTTTCACTCGTTATCCAAGACCTACAACATGACCGGCTGGAGGGTGGGTTCCGTGGTGGGCAACCCCGAGATCGTCGAAGGGATCGGTAAGGTGAAGAGCAACATCGACTCCGGCATCTTCGGCGCGGTCCAGGACGCGGGCAAAGTCGCCCTTCGCAGTCCCGAATCCGGGAAGTTCGTAGCCCAGATGAGAGAGACCTACCAGCGGCGAATTAAGCGGCTCTACGACGGCCTGACAAAGCTGGGCCTGAAGGTCGATAAGCCCGAAGCGACCTTCTATCTATGGGCCTGGATCGGTGGAGACTCGGGCGAGTTCGCCCAGAAGCTCATCCGGCGTCTGGGCATCGTCGCCACCCCTGGTGTGGGGTTCGGCAAGTACGGCGAGGGTTATGTCAGGTTCTCCGTAACTCAGCCCACCGAGAGGATCGAGATGGCCGTGGCCAGGATAGAGAAGATGGTGGCCGAAGAGGGAGGATAGAGAATTTTGCGCCGAGATTATTCAGCTTATGATATCGAATCCAGATGGCAGCGCAGATGGGAAGAGGAAGGGATCTTCCAGGCAGAACCCGACCATCGAGACAAGTTCTTCATAACCATACCTTACCCATATCTAAACGGCAACCTGCACGCAGGTCACACCAGGACATTCACCATCGGAGACGTGGTGGCGAGGTTCAGGCGGATGCAGAAAGATAACGTGCTGTTCCCCATGGCGTTTCACGTCACCGGGACCCCGATCGTAGGCCTGAGCGAGCTTATACGGAACCACAACCCCGAGATCGAGAAGGTGTACACCGAGCATCACGACATCCCGCCGGAGGTCTTCTGCACCTTGACCACCCCGGAGGCCATCGTGGAGTACTTCAAGCGGGAGGCCAAGGTTGCCATGCGGTCCATAGGATACTCCATCGACTGGCGGCGGGAGTTCACCACCACCGATGAAGCCTACCACAAGTTCATAGAGTGGCAGTATTACATCCTCCGGGAGAAAGGGTACGTGACCAAGGGCAGCCATCCGGTCAGGTGGTGTCCCAACGACAAAAATCCGGTGGAAGATCATGACATCCTCAAGGGCGAGGAAGCCACCATCATAGACTTCGTCCTGATCAAGTTCAAGCTTGGAGATCAAGTTCTCCCCTGCGCCACCCTGAGGCCGGAGACCGTCTTCGGGGTGACCAACCTCTGGGTCAACCCCGAGGTGATGCATGTCGTCGCCGAGGTGAACAATGAAACCTGGATCGTGAGCAACGAGGCTTATGAGAAGCTGACCCATACCGACCGGGAGGTCGAACGGACCGGCGAGGTCAGAGGCTCGGACCTGATAGGCCAGCGGGTGACGAACCCTCTGACCGGGACCGAGGTTCTCGTTCTGCCCGCCACCTTCGTGGATCCCGATAACGGCAGCGGTATCGTGATGAGCGTCCCGGCTCATGCCCCTTACGATTATCTCGCCCTGAAAGATCTCTACGATCGGGATCTGAGCGGCTACGGCATCACCGAGGATCTCCGGAAGATCGATATGATCTCCTTGATCGAGGTGCCGGAGTATGGCGAGTTCCCGGCCGCGGAGGCGGTAGAGGAGCTGGAGGTGGCGGACCAGAACGATCCCAAAGCCGAAGAGGCCACCAAGCTCGTTTACAGGAGAGAGTTCCACAACGGGATGCTCAAAGAGAATACCGGCAAGTACGCCGGCACGACAGTATCCAAGATCAAAGATATCCTTCTGGCCGACCTGATCGACCAGAATATCGCCGAGATCTTCTACGAGTTCAGCGAGACCCCGGTGATCTGCCGGTGCGGGTCGCGTTGCGTGGTGAAACTGGTCAAGAACCAGTGGTTCCTCAACTACTCCGATCCTGGCTGGAAGAAACAAGTGCTGGACTGCCTGGCCGGCATGAAACTGATCCCCGAAGATATCAGGACGGAGTTCGAGAACAAGATCGACTGGCTGAAGGAGAAGGCCTGCGCCAGGCGAAAAGGGCTGGGTACCCACCTGCCCTGGGATAAGGACTGGCTGATCGAGTCTCTGGGCGACTCCACGATCTACATGGCCTACTACATCCTGGCCAAGTACGTCAACTCCGGCATGAAGATCGAGAACCTCTGCCCGGAGTTCTTCGACTACGTCTTCCTCGGGAAGGGCATGGCAGAATCAATCTCAGAGAAGACAGAGATACCTTCAGAGACGGTTCGGCAGGTCAGGGACGACTTCGTTTACTGGTATCCTGTCGATCTGAGGTCCTCGGGCAAGGACCTGGTGGCCAACCACCTCCTATTCTTCCTCTACCATCATGTGGCCATATTTCCAGAAGAGCTCTGGCCCAGGGCCATGGCGGTGAACGGGTTCGTCTCCCTGGAGGGGAAGAAGATGTCCAAGTCCAAGGGTCCTCTGCTCACCCTGAGCCGGGCGGTGAAGGAGAACGGAGCCGACGTGACCAGGCTGTACATCCTCTCCAGCGCCGAGCACACCCAGGACGCGGACTGGCGGAATGATGGTGTGGAAGCCACAAGGAACCAGGTGGCCAGGTTCTATCATCTGGCGAGGGAGATCTTATTCGACGAGACGGTCGACGAGAGCACCGAGCTGGTGCTGATCGACCGATGGATGCTGAGCCGGCTCCAGCACAGGATCATTGAGACCACCGAGGCGCTGGAGTCCCTCCAGACCAGGCGGGCTCTCCAGAGCGCTTTCTACCATATGATCAACGATATCCGATGGTACCAGAGGCGGGGCGGAAGGAACAGGCTCAGGGAGGTCCTGGACGTTTGGGTGAGGCTGATGGCGCCTTTCACGCCCCACGTCTGCGAGGAGATCTGGGAGGAGCTGGGCAAAGGTTACGTCTCTCTGGCCGGGTGGCCCATGCCAGATCCTGTGCTGATAGACGAGGAGGCGGAGATGGCCGAAGATCTGCTGGAGAGAACCCTGGGTGATGTGGAGGAGATCCTCAGGGTGACAAACAAGACTCCTACGAAGGTTACACTGTACACCGCGCCGGAGTGGAAGCGGATCATGCTCAAGCAGGCCCTGGATCTGAAGGAGAAGGGCGATTTGAACATGGGCTCGATCATGAAGACTGCCATGGCCGACCCCGGCGTCAGAGCTCACAAGAAGGAGGCGCCCAGGTACGCCCAGAAGCTGATGAAGGGCGCTCATGTGCTCACGGGCGAGGGTCTGCTCTTAGATGAGCAAAAGACCCTGGGCCGGGAACAAGCGTACCTGGAGACGGCGCTGGGCAGCATAGTCGAGGTACGCTCTGCGGACGAGCCCGGGGAGGACTCCATGGGCAAGTCCAGGAACGCGGAGCCGGGAAGGCTGGCGATCTTCATCGAGTGAAGGAAAAGGGTGCCGGGCCGATGGGTCTGGCGCGAGGTTCTATTTTTGCAGATAACTCGTTGGGTGGGGTTTTCTGGTTTGTAGTTTCAGATCTTTGTTTTAAATTGAATACCCATAGCTTGCTGCGGGATGCGCCGCCGCAATTTGACTAAAATCTTTTTCTGCACGATAAGATTTATATCGATTGATGACGCAACCGCTATTGAGACCGTTCTAAATATGGTGATGGGGGTTAAAATGACGGATGAATATAAGCGAAACTACCTTAAAGAGGTCATATTGAGGATAGATTTCCCAGATGCGTCATTGAAACTAGAAGATGGGGTGCCCACCAGTATCACAAAGAAAATTCTTATTCATTATCCGATTCCCGAGAAGAGTGATCTTATTGAAAAAAGTATTAAAATATCAGGATCTGCCGATGAAAAGCCAGTTGAGGTGATTAAGGAGTACACTCAGTGGGCATATCATGGGAAAAATAGGGATAAAAATTTTTGTATATCGAATGATTATGCATATTTTAGCCACAAAACGTGGGATTCTGAATCGTATAAACAGGTTGAAGAACTTTGTCTTTCTTTATTAGATGAGTTATTTGATATAAATCCAGAACTCCAGGTAACTCGTTTAGGATTTAGATATATAAATCACATTGAATCACACAAACCAGGCAGCCCGATAGATTGGGGGGATTATTTAAATAATGATATGTTATGTATATTTAACATTGCTGCTGATCATCGGCAGTATATCTCAAGGGCTTTTCATAATCTTGTATTGAACTATGGAGATGTAATGCTTCGATTCCAATATGGGATGCATAATCCAGACTATCCTGCAACTATTAGGAAAAAGCTCTTTGTACTCGACTATGATGCTTATTGCGAGGGGCCTCAGAATAAACAAGAAATAGAAACTAATTTAAAATGTATTCATGATAAGATAATAGAATTTTTCGAACTATCCATCTTGGATAACTTACGGGCTATTATGAGGGAGGTGGACTCAGGTGAGCAATGATTTTTACGAAGATGAAACAGAGAAGAGGACAGATGTAGCACATGATGTTATAATCAGGAAACTTAATTACGATGATAAGTCGCCAGAATCTTTCGAGGAATCTCTCCTTAGGCCTTGCCGATAAAT
>DAOG01000009.1 GCA_002501765.1 Methanosaeta sp. UBA204 | reverse complement strand
CCCTCTCGCCGAAGTGCATGCTATTGAAGTCAAAAGCAACATACACTTGACGTTCCACCCGCCCTCTTCAAGCACACGCGCAAGGACTGCCTCATAGACCGATTCGAGTAACGATTGGGGGTCCAACTGGATTCCCACCTTCGTGGGAATGATGAGTGCATGATACGATATTTTACGCATGACAGGACACTAGGGATCTGGGCGCCGTTATCTCCTCTTCGTGTAGATCCTCGCACCCGCAGCGGCCAGCAAGATTAGGATCACCACCAGCAGAAGAATGTAAGACCTTGCTGCCGGGCCCACGTCCACCGGGATCTTCATACTTTCGGATATGACGGTGTCTCCCCTGACGTCTTTGTACTTGATCTCGCTGTTGATGCCATAAGGTTTGGGCGTGGCATCATCGTCCACGTCGATCTTGAACTTGATCGTCCTCTCCTCGCCCGGTCCGAGAGTTCCGATGTAGGCCTGGTCGTCCGAAGACGAAAACGGGTTGAATACGCTCAGCCTGGCGACAGCCTCGTCGGTGGGGTCTTCGCCGATGTTCTTGTAGGTGACCTCGACGATCCCGTCATCCTGTCCCACCTTCAGATCTGCATCGACGCCGGTGATGACGAAGTCAGCTTCTTTCTTCACCGTCACCGGGATGGTGATGGTCTGGTTGGCCTTCTCGTACCAGTAACCCACCTGGAGCCCGGTCAACCTGTTCAGGTCAGAGTTCCAGCCGTCCGCGTCCACCTCGGCGTTGTATTGATAGTCATACCTGAGGTCCAACAACATCGGATACTCTCCGGCCGGGACGTGTTCTCCGATCTCGATGGTGAAGACCATCGGATTTCTGGCTCTCTCACCAGACCGCAACGACTCGACTATCTGGTCACCAGACTGGACCTCGATCATATCGGTCGTGGACCTCAACGTTCCCACGATGGCCAGGGCTGTGGTCTTCTCCTGTTCGTAATCCCACTCTTTGTCGGATAGAGCCTCCTCTATCTTTTTATCGGCTTTCTTGTCTGCGTCAAACCCCATGATCCTGCCGTAGTTGGTCAGCTCCACGTAGAGGTCCACGGTGTCTCCACGCTCGAACTCGTTGGTACCTGTCAGGCTTGCGTCCAGCCGTGGCTCTCCAAAGGCGTCCCAGTAGTTGTCCAGAGAGACAGACGGTATGTAGTTGCTCTCAGCCACGTAATTGCGATATGTGTCCTCCCCGGCCCCAACCGGCAGAAAGAGCACGAACATCAGAACGAGATAGGTGATTATTCTCCTCAATTCCTCATCCTCCTAAGCGACTATAATAAATCTCCAAATATTAATGTTATTGTTATTCTAAGCGTCAGACTTTGCAGCATCTCTCTTATCTCTCCAGTATTCCAGCCGAATTAAGAGTACCGGGAAGACGGAGAAGGTCACGAAGAGGGCGAAGATCACCGAGAGCACGGTTACGGTCCCGAAGTTGCTGTTCATGGGAAAAGGTGATGCGATCAGCGCAGAGAAGCCGAAGACTGTAGTCAGGCCGGAGGCGAAGATCGCCGCACCAATGCTGCCGATCGCGATCTTGAGCGCCTTGATGTTATTTGTCGTCTTGGCCTTCTCTTCGTAGAAGCGTTCCATGGTGAGGACCGCATACTCGGATCCTATCCCCAATATCAGGGCACCGAGGGTGGCCGTGAGCGGTGTATACACCATGCCGGTTATGTACATCACGCCACCCATCCAGCCGATCACCACGATCATGGGCAGTATCGGCAGGACGGCCTTGATCGGGTCCCGGTATATCACCACGAGAAGGATGAATATCAAGACCAGGCCCAGGAAGGTCATCCTCATCCGGCCGGTGGTAAGCGCATCGATCACCGTGATCATCACCACCAGCCCTCCCGTCTGGGTTACCGATGTATCGGGGGGCGGTTCGAACCATATGATATCCTTGTCAATCTCGCCGACCAGCCTCTTGATCCCCACCTGAGCAAGATCTCTCACCGCTTCGCCGATGTTGACGTTGATATGTGCAATATTATGACCATCTATGTAAGAATACTTTATGTCATCGGGTACGGAATTCAGTACCGCCTCCACCCGCGACCGATCGTCGGGGATCTCTCCCCCGTTATACATCCGAACCAACGTCGCCAGGCTCGTGACCCCGTGTACCTGTTCCCTCGACTCGGTCAGGTAAGTGCCGAACTCGTCCATCCATCTCAGCATCTCCGGATCGGTGACGTCGTCCGCCTGGACTATGATGTTGATCTCGTCTGTGCCACCAAATATGTTGTGAAGATGCTGGAACTGGATCAGCGGCGGAAGATCCTGGGGGATGTATTCTTTAAAATCGGTCTCTATGGGTACCTGAGAATCCGCGTACATGCCCACCAGAGAGAGTATCAGCGCAGTTGCCAGCACGGTACGCCATCGCTGGATGAAAAACATCATCGACTTCTCGACCAGCGGCGCTATCGCAGATCTTCGTTCCGACATCGTCTCGCCGTTGACGATGTGCCCTTTTTCCATCTGGTAGAGTATGGTTACCCCAACAAAGAGCGCCGAAAGGTAGCACATGATTATGCCAATCAGACAGAGCAGCCCGAAATCTCTGATCATGGGAACCGACGATGTGAATAGCGAAAAAAAACCGGCACCGGTTATGGTCAGGGCGATGAGGACCGCAGGAGCGGTATGGGCAACCGTATCGAGCACAGCGGTCGCCGCCGACCCGCCCCGCTGGAACTCTTCTTCGATCCGGTTATGGAACTGTATGGCATAATCGATCCCCAGACCTATCAGGATGGGAAAAGCTGCCATGGATACCATGGTCAATGGCACCTGCAGAAAACCCATCATCCCGAAGGTCCAGATTATACCCAGAAGTACGATGGGAAGGGGTAGAAGGGATAAATGAACGTGCCTGAATACCAGCAATAGCGCCAGAACCATGAACAACACAGAGACGGCGAGGAGAAGTCCCATGGACGTGTTCATTTCATATTGTATCGCGGTTCCGAGGGCGACGTTGCCGGTAACGATCGTATCCGCCCCCGGAGGGAAATCTGCCATCTCCACGGCAGCCTCGACATCCGGAAGGACGTTCTTTCGATCTTCGGTTGATATGTACATCGGCATATCTATGGATATCATGGTATGCCTTTCGTCGGGCAGGAGCATGCTCCGGAAGACGGGATCGATGCTCTCCAGTATCTCATCGATCCGCTCCTGGGATCCGGGGATCCTGCGTACCCCCGTCTCCCGCGCCTCGACGTCCATCACCATCTCTGCTATGCTGTGTGTGCCCAAGACGTGGTTCACGGTATCCATATGAGTGATGAGACGATTCATGGCCTCCAGGGTCTCGGGCTTGGTGACAGCATCTCCCTCCACCAGAACTACGATCGACTCCGTCCCGAACTTATCTTCGTATAGGCGGGTGTACTCCTGGTAGAGGCGTGTATTCTCATCCACAAAGGTATCCGTCTCCGTCTCCATCTCGATGTTCTGGGCGTAGTGGATGGAGGCGACGGTGAGAAGCGCCGCTATCGTCAGAATTATGATGGGGTTGCCCTCGATCCAGGTGCCAAGCTTCTCTCCCCGGGTTATGATATCACCTTTTGAATTTGTTTGAATCGTTCGGGGTGTTTCGAACGTTCTTGATGTACGGGTCGTACGAAATGTATTTAAAGGTTCTGGCCGGTTCTCCTATCATGAACGGCGAAGCGATCCCTGCTGAGGAAGCTGCTCGGATATGCATGTTGGTCAGCAGCGCCCAGGCAGCCAAGATCTGGGGTTGCAGCGATGCCGTTGGATTCCTCTGGGGCACACTGCTTCTGGCAGATGGTATCCTCTCCATGGACGAGCTGGTGGAGAAGAGCGACTACAGCAAGTCCACGGTCAGCACCTGCATGGGCATCCTGGAGGATCTGGGCCTCGTCCGCAGGGTGATCAAACCCGGTGATAAACGGCATTATTACGTATCGATAGAGGGCTGTGAGGCCGTATTCAAAGCCCACATCGAGAACTTCAAGCGGTCCAGCCAGATCTTTTTATCGGCTTTGGATCAGGCCAAGGAGCATCTGGCAAAGGGGCGGGTGAGCGAGAACGAGAAGGCAGAGAGGCTTCGCCATCGGCTGAAGTCGATCAAAGAAGACAACGTCAGGCTCCAGAAGATGATGAATCTGGCGGGGTTGTTCACCGTAGAAGAGCTGATAAAGATATTGGAGCCGAAGGCGGAGGAACGCCGAAGAGCACGTTGATTCCGAGGTCCACCGGGCGCGAATACGTTCTGTTGCATCGAGTAGATGCATCTCCGTCGCCCGGAAGAAGGCTGAATAACTACGATCTAGCAGGACGGTTCACCGTAGAGGAGCTGATCGAGAGCCTGGAGCGCGAGGTGAGCAGATAAGTCCCGTTATGCCAGCTTGCTCTTCACCTTCTCGTAGAAGATACCCTCCCGGGTCTTGACGAACCTGGCAGGCGTCTTGGCCCTGACGATGGTAATACGGTCTTTTTCCGATATGGTGACCGTGTTCCGACCGTCTATCACCACCAACGCCGTTTTGTTGGGAAGGATCAGGCTCACCCTTATCTCGCTATCACCAGGCAGTACCCAGGGTCGTGCAGAAAGCTTGAAAGGAGCCAGAGGGACCAGCACCACGGCGTCCACCCCGGGATCGACGATGGGACCGCCTGCGCTCATGGCGTAGGCCGTGGACCCTGTTGAGGTGGCGAAGAGGAGGCCGTCGGCACGGAGACGCTCCAGAAAGAAATCGTTTACCTTTATATCGAACTCCAGCATCTTGGCCGGACGGGAGGTAATCAGGGCCACCTCATTGGTGGCGGGAGGCAGGGGTTTGCCGTTCAGTCTCATCTCCAACCGGCTTCGTTCTTCCACATCGAAGCCGAAGAGAACGCGTTCTAAGGTCTTCACCGCCTCCTGAGGCACCACATCCACCAAAAATCCCAGGGTGCCCATGTTGATGCCCAGAATGGGTAACGGATCGGCCATCTTCCGTATGGTCTTGAGGATGGTACCGTCGCCGCCCACCGAGACTATGAGGTCCACGTCCATCTTCTCGACGGCTGTCTCCTCAACGCCCAGCTTCTGGGCGGTCTCCGGCTCTACGAAGATCTCGGCGCGAGACTCGAACTTCTCCACCAGGTATCTGACCATCTTCACCGATTCGACGTCGCCCTTGCAGACGAAACCCATCCTAAAGGTCGCCACCCCCCATCAGATCCAGAAGTTTTCTGTGAGCCGGGCCGTTGGAGGCCAGGAACATCTTTCTCTGCCACATATCTCCGTTGAAGGGTATCCTCTTGCCATCGCCGTCGGTGACCACACCGCCCGCCTCCTCAACGATCAGGCTGCCTGCCGCCACGTCCACCATCCTGAGACCGCCACGCAGATCCGCAAAGGCGTCAAGCTTTCCGGATGCGACCATGCACAGCTCCAGGGCACAGCTTCCGAGGGTCCGGATACGCCTCACCGTGTCGCCCAACCGGATGATCCGGGCGGTGTGAGGCCTGAGTGTGTAGGCGGCAACGCTGAAGTCTGCCAGGGATCTCGCCTCGGATACCCGGATACGGTGAGAGGGTTCGGTCCAGGCCCCGCATCCGGCCTGAGCATAGAAATGGATCTTGTGAGCCAGGTCGAATACGTAACCGAAGCGGCAGTCCTGGCCGTCGATATACATCGATATCGAGTAGAATGGTATCCCCTTTACGGCATTGAAGGTCCCGTCTAGGGGATCCAGATGGAGGAAGTGTCTCGGCTCGTCCCCGATCGTCGTTTTGCCCAGCTCCTCGCTCAGGACGGCGAACCCCAGACCCGACTTCCTCAGGATGGCAAGAGCTGCATCTTCGGCCACCCTGTCGATCATCTTCGTGGGTGTGCCATCGGCACCCATCTCCAGCACGTCGCCGCTAGCCGGGTCTCCTACCAGGCTACTGGTGGAGACGGCTACGGACTCTGCCACAGCATCGCAGAGCTTCTTGAGGCGGATGCCTTCTGCAGACAGCTCTCTTGTGAGTACCATGCTCATCGATAGTATTGGAGACGCCTCCTATAAAAACCGCCCACACCGGAGGGATAGGACCGATCTTTACATCCGCTCCAGGCAGGCCGAAGCGATAGGATCTAATATAACGAGATATATGGGTGGGCCGAGGGCCCGTGGTCTAGGTGGTTATGACATCGCCCTTACACGGCGGGGATCACGCGTTCGAATCGCGTCGGGCCCACCAACTCTCGCTCTTTTTCACACGAGAACTATAACCAGGAGCCCCACCGCTATCATGGGCACGAAGATCAGAGAGACATGCATCCCGAACTCTCTCGTTCCCAGGATGTAGGTTATGGCGAGCTTGACCAGGGTGTTGGTCATGGTGGCCAGGGTTATGGCGGTCACGGCGATATCCGCGCCCAGTGTGGTCTTTGCCAGGGTGGCCATTGAGAGGGTTATGGCGTCCACATCGGCCAGGCCCGCTACCACGCTGGCCATATATGTCCCCGCCTCGCCGAAGTAGATGCCGGCAAGCGCCGATACCAGGAGGATGAAGGCGAAGAATGCTCCGAACTTGAGGGCAGGGGATAGTCGGAAAGGATCGCTCAGTGCCACGTCGGTCTCTATGGGCTTTCTCTTCTTGAAGAGCAGGTAGGCCAGGGTCATACCGGTCACGGTCATGCTGGCCAGGGGAAGAAAGAGGGGCAAGAATAGGTCTCTGTTGATCACCAGGACCTCCAGGAGTACCCTGGGGAACATGGTGCAGCTGGCGATGATAGTGGCGAAGACCGCAGAAGGTATCACCTCTCTGTGAGCCCTGGCCTCGGCGGCCATGCTGGTGGCCACCGCGGTACTGGAGACCAGGCCACCCAACATGCCCGTGATGCTGAGACCCCTCTCTGTTCCCAGTATCCTGATCATGATGTATCCCACGTAGCTTATCAGGCTGACCAGGACCACCATCAGCCAGATGTGCCGGGGGTTCAGGACACCGTAAGGATCGAGGGGTTGGTTCGGCAGCAATGGAAGTATCACCACGGCTATGATCGCCATCTTGAGGGTGTCCAGAAGTTCCACGTCCTTAATCGCGGCCACATACTCGTGAGTCGTCTTCTTGACCGCCAAAATCGCCGTCACGAGGACGGCCAGGGCGATGGCCAGCATGGCGGTCTCCCTGGAGTGGCAGAGAGCGCCCAGAACGAAGACTATCACCGCCGCCACCTCTGAGGTGAAATCCACCCGTCCCAGATCCCTGGCCGAGGCTGCATATCCGATGGCCACCAGGATGGTGAAGCTGAAGAAGGCGATGATCATGAAGGTCTCGCCGTACCGGGCCGCTAGCGATGCCGATAGGGTGCCCAAAAGGGAGATGAGAACGAAAGTACGCAACCCTGCAACCCCTCTTTTCTTCTGCTCTACGAGATCTCGCTCTCGTTCGGTGCCGATGAGCGCACCGATCAACATGGAGATGAGATAAGGGCAGAGGTCGCCGAAGTTGATCGCCTCCAGGTAGAGGTTGCTGAGATCCATCAATCTTTTTTGCTATCCCATTCGATAATAAATTATCCATAACGAAAGGCCTTGCGTTAGGTTCTTCACCCGCGAGAACCTCTCCCGGATGATGACCGACGATATGACCGATCGTCTCCTGAGGTGCGCGGACTTGTTGGAGCAGGTCTATGGTTCTCCCGGCCGGGTCGGATCGGATCCGGTGGACGTCTTGGTGAGGACGATCCTCTCCCAGAATACTACATCGTCGAACACACAACAGGCCTTCTCCCGGCTCAAGGAGGCCTATCCCGACTACCGATCTCTTCTGGACGCGCCGGATTCGGAGATCGCCGAGCAGATACGCCGGGGCGGTCTTGCCAACATCAAGGCGGAGCGGATAAGAGGTGCCCTGGAGGCGATAAAGCGTGATGCAGGCGCGATCGATCTGGGGTTTCTGGGCAGGATGGATAAAGAAGACGCGCGGGAGTATCTGCTCGCCCTTCCCGGCGTGGGGCCCAAGACCGCCGCGGTGGTGCTCCTCTTCGCCTTCGGCATGCAGACGATGCCCGTGGACACCCACGTCAACCGGATATCCAGGCGGCTGGGGTTCGTGCCTCCGGAAGCCAGCATCGAAGAGGCACAGCGCCTTCTGGAAAAGATGACGCCACCCGGGATGTACTGCTCCCTGCACGTGAACCTGATAAGACATGGCAGGACCCGGTGCAAGGCCAAAAATCCCCTCTGCGAGGGATGTGTGCTGGAGGAGATCTGTGAGTACCACCATCAACCGAAATGTTTAAATACCAGTTCCTCACCAGTACTAACCACAGGTTAGTAACCTTTGGTGTGCCCACCACAGATTAAAAAGAGATAATAAGTAAAACGGAGTTTGAGGATTTATATGACCGAAGATTACACGCTCAAAGTGGGTGAAGCCCGACCTTCAGACGTGGGGCGAGGTATCGCCAGGGTGGACCAGGCTGTCTTGTACGAAGCGGGATGGGAGGCTGGAGACGTCCTGATGATCGAAGGGAAGAAGAGAACCGCAGCACTGCTCATGCCCGGGTATCCCGATGACACCGGGACGGGGATGATCCGTATCGATGGGAACATCCGGCGGAACGCCGGCATGAGCATAGATGACAAGGTTCCCGTCAAGGTGATCAGATCGGCTCCTGCGGAGAAGATCGTCTTCGCTCCCACGGTGCCCCTGAGGATAACCGGCGGTGAGGAGTACCTTCGCAGGTACCTGGAAGGACGGGTCCTGACCAAGGGCGACATCATCGAGATCGGCGTGATGGGCAGAAAGATCGAGCTCGTCGCCACCAAGATCTCACCGAGTGCTGACGCGGTTATAATGACCGATCGCACCCGCGTAGAGATCAGCGAGAAGCCTGCCAAGGAGGTGAAGGCCGTATCCAGGGTCACCTACGAGGACATTGGCGGCCTGGGCACGGAGATCAAGAAGGTCAGGGAGATGATCGAGCTCCCCATGAAGCACCCCGAGCTCTTCGAGCGTCTGGGCGTAGAGGCTCCCAAAGGCGTCCTTCTCCACGGACCGCCCGGCACCGGGAAGACCCTTCTGGCCAAGGCCCTGGCCTCGGAGACCAGCTCTCACTTCCAGACCCTGAGCGGCCCGGAGATCATGTCCAAGTACTACGGCGAGTCCGAGCAGAAGCTGAGGGAGATCTTCAAGGAGGCCGAAGAAGAGGCGCCGAGCATCATCCTCATCGACGAGATCGACTCCATCGCCCCAAAACGAGAGGAGGTCACCGGCGAGGTCGAACGCCGGGTGGTGGCCCAGATCCTGGCCCTGATGGACGGTCTGGAGTCCCGGGGCAGGGTGGTGGTGATAGGAGCCACCAACAGACCCGATGCCCTCGACCCCGCCCTGAGACGAGGAGGACGCTTCGACCGGGAGATCGAGATCGGCGTCCCCAACAAGGAAGCCCGGCGGGAGGTCCTCCAGATCCACATGAGAGGGATGCCTCTGGCAGAGGACGTGGACGTGGCAAAGCTGGCGGAGATTACTCACGGCTTCGTGGGCGCAGACCTGGCGGCCCTGGCCAGAGAGGCGGGGATGAGGTCTTTGAGAAGGATCCTGCCAGAGCTGGATCTCGAGGTGGAGAGCATACCTGCAGAGATCCTGAACAAGATCGAGGTGACCAACGAGGACTTCTTGGACGCACTACGGGAGATGGAACCCAGCGCCATGCGTGAGGTTCTGGTTGAGTCACCCAACGTCCACTGGGAGGATATCGGTGGGCTCAACGACGTCAAGCAGGAGCTCATGGAGACGGTGGAGTGGCCTCTGAGCTACCCCAAGCTCTTCGAGCACATGGCTGCAAAGCCCCCAAAAGGGATAATGCTCTACGGACTTCCAGGGACGGGGAAGACCTTGATGGCCAAGGCGGTGGCCACGGAGAGCCAGGCCAACTTCATCAGCATCAAGGGCCCCGAGTTCCTATCCAAGTGGGTGGGAGAGTCCGAGCGTGCCGTCAGGAAGACCTTCAGGATGGCAAGACAGGCTGCACCGACCGTCTTGTTCTTCGACGAGATGGACTCCATAGCTCCTGCCCGCGGCAGCGGCCTCGGCGATTCGCACGTCACCGAGAGGATGATCAGCCAGATACTCTCCGAGATGGACGGCCTGGAGGCTCTCCATAACGTGGTGGTGATCGCCGCCACCAACCGTCCGGACATCATCGACTCCGCCCTCTTAAGGCCGGGCAGGTTCGACAGGATGATCGAGATCGGGATGCCCGATCAGGAGGCCCGGCTGGAGATCCTGAAGATCCACACCGCCGACCGGCCGTTGGCCGAGGATGTGGACTTGGAGGATATCGCGAGGCGGACCGACGGCTATTCGGGCGCCGATCTGGCCGCGATCTGCGACGAGGCGGTGATGCTGGCCATCAGGGAGTACGTGCTCGGCGGCAAACCCCAGGAGGACGAGGAGATCGAGAAGTACAAGATCGATAAGAAGCACTTCGAAGAAGCTATCAAGAAGGTAAAACCCAGCAAGGCTGAGGAGGATAACTACAAGCGGTTTGCAGAGGTCGCCTGAGCCGGTGGCCAGGGCTCGGGCAGACCATCCTCAAGTTTTTCTTAATTTTTTTGTAACTACTCAGGTATGTTGATTGGTCTCTCGATTGCAATCCTGTACTTTCTGGGAACAAACATCAGGACTTCGCGTCTTCGCGTCTTCGCGTGAATAAGAAAGTAGGGGGCACGCGAAGACGCGAAGGAGGGCCTGCGACAAGAAAAATAACCGCGGAGGGCGCAGAGGAACGCAGAGCACTTAACCATTTATTTCCCCTCCGCGTACTCTGCGGTTATATTCCGTGTTTGGTTACAGTATGCCCCATGTCCC
>DAOG01000069.1 GCA_002501765.1 Methanosaeta sp. UBA204 | reverse complement strand
TACTCGACATACTTTATGTACAACAAGAAAATCCTCCATTCGTTCGGATTTACTTGAGCACATAAAGTTATACTTTATGTACAACGAGAATACGCCGAGATGCCTCAACCGGCGGATCTCACAGACGCGTCCGTTTCTCTTCGTCGAGAAGCTTGCCGCATCAGTCTGCAAGTGTGAGATTTTTGCCTTTGCAGTACCGTTTATACTCTCTCAATAAAGCATCTTTGTATGTCTCTCTCATATCCTCGGATAGATGATCTACCGGCCCAAGCGCGTCGAGGAGTTCATCACCCTTCAGGTTATCGGGCATCATTCCTCTGTCGTAATATCTCCTAAAGAGATCGTCGAGCCCCTTCACCAGGATGGTCGAGCCGTCCACGTTGACCTCTTTAAACTCGGCTGGGAAGATATCGCAACCGCTGCACCCACTGCAGCCAGAGAATAGCTGCTTCAGAAAAGATCTTGCCTTATCATCGCTCATGATCCTCACCTAGTTCATATTGAAATGTTTCGATATATAAACATGACGGGGCACTTCAAATATGCGTATCAATTGGGCAGATACCTCTCATTTGATCTCAGCCTGCCGGTTAGATGTCGGTGAGCTTAAATATACAAAGATCCATGCGTATGGATATGTCACGTCTGAGAACCTCCGGGTGCGAGTATCGGGGCGGGGGACGCGATCTCGCGGCATGAGATGGGCAGGATGAAGATCGGATCATGATAAAGGGGGTGGCAAAGATAGCATCTCGGATCGAGATAACGGGCCTGGCGGCCGGCGATCTCGGCCCGGTATCGTCTGCCGAGGGCGATACGGAGATCTCCGTTGGATCGGGGGCGGCGACAGGTGGATTACCTGCCCGAATCATCACCCTCGTGCAGGCATCGAGGTTGAGCATCCCCGGTGGGTTCTGGACGGCCTGGAAGATAGGCCGGTCGTCATCCTGGCCGAGCTTCTCAGCCGATCTCCCGATCTCCGGGACCAGGTCTTCGACCAGCCGGGCGAGGTCAGAGAGGACGTGAACGTACTGGTCAACGGCCGGCACATCGAGTCTCTGAACGGCGTGGCTACCCGGCTGGAGGTGGGCGACGAGGTAGCCATATTCCCCGCCGTGGTGGGCGGCTGAACCCAAGGAGACGATGTTAGGGGATGCGGAGTTGGAGAGGTACGATAGGCAGATCAGGCTCTTCGGGCACCGGGGCCAAGAGAGGTTGAAGAGGGCCAAGGTCTTCATCGCCGGCGCCGGTGGGCTGGGGTCGGCGGTCTCCATCTACCTGACGGTCGCCGGGGTGGGCCATCTGAGGATAGTGGACAACGACTCGGTGGATCCGAGCAACCTCAACAGGCAGATCCTCCACCAGACCCTCGATCTGGGCCGGTCCAAGGCCCGGTCCGCCCAGGAGACACTCCGGGGTCTGAACCCCGATACCTCTGTGGAAGTCTTCTCAAAGACCATAGACGAAGATAACGTCCTGGACCTGGTGGGCGACTCGGACCTGATCGTGGACGCGCTGGATAATTTCCCTGCCAGGTACGTCCTCAACAAGGCCGCCATGACCAAGAACGTTCCCCTCTTTCACGGAGCCGTATCCGGGTTCGACGGCCAGGCCACCACGGTGATCCCCGGCAGGACCGCCTGTCTGAGGTGCATCTTTCCCCGAGCTCCTCCAAAGGAGACCTCACCCTCCCTGGGTTGCACCTGCGGGGTGATCGGCTCGGTCCAGGTCACAGACGTTCTGAAGTACCTTCTGGGAAAAGGCGACCTTCTGGAGAACAGGCTCCTCATCTGGGACGGTAATAGAGGCCGGATGGACGAGCTGGTAATCGAAAAGAACCCGAGATGCGAAGATTGCAGCGAGGTCCGAGCTAAGTTTAAGTAGAGACATCGTCAAAAGGATATTGTGGATAACATGAAAATTTTTTGCGAATCGTCGAAGGGGGCCTGAGATCGTCAAGGCCCTGATCCTCCTGGGATGTCCCGAGATCCCGATCCAGACCAGCATCGCTCTCTACCTGGCTCACAAGATGAAGGAGACCGGAACCGAGGTGGCGATGGCGGGGACCAACGCCACCCTCAAGCTGATGAAGTTAGCCGATCCCCAAGGTCACTATCTCGGAGAGATGATCGACCTGGACCGGTGCATCGCAGACCTGGCCGAAGGTCGGCGGGACTTCGACCTGTCCTTCGTCTTCGCCCATAACGACGCCGGCATATCCTATGCCGGCACCATGAGCTGCATCTCCAGGGCCGGGCTGTTCGTGGTGATCTTCGGAAGAGATGCTGAAGAGCTCGCCGAGATGGTCGACTTCGACTGTGAGAAGCTGGTTGCCAAGGCGGTTCATAACCCGGTACCGCTGAAGAAACTGGTGGACGAGGTGATAGAATGGGCTGCATCGAGACTCTGAAGTACGAAATCCTCCTCTCCCGGTGCACGTTTAAAGACGCCAAGGAGTTCATCAAGGGCGAGTTCGAAGAGGTGCACGAGGTCCCGCCCGGGTACAGGATATTCAACGTATTCCTGATCGGAGTTCCGCCCATCTTCATAGGGGTGGACGGGGATCGGGTGATCTTCCCTTACACCAAACCCTGTCACGGGACCTTCGTCCTCCGCATCGAGGGAACTGAAGAGATCGAGAGGTTGAGGATGGAGCGATGAGGGTGAAGGTGAGAGGGTTCGCTAGCTTCAGAGAGGTCATGGGCCGAGAGGTCCAGATCGAGCTGAGCGATGGCTCGATGATGAGAGACCTGCTTGAGGCCCTGTACTCCAATCATGACGGGTTGCGAGAGGCCCTCTTTTGCTCCCAGGGGGAACTTAGAGAGGGGGTGACCCTCTTTTGGAAGGGGCGTGGCACCGACCCTTCTGAATCGATGGAGATCGTTCTGGAGGACGGGGACGAAGTGGCCATCCTCCTCTCGTTCTCCGGCGGTTAGAGAGGTGGAAGTGGAAGATGATCGAGATCACCGAAGATGACTTCTCCATCGAGGAGATGATGAGAAGGGCAAAGCGTCGGGACGCAGGAGCGGTGATCACCTTCCTGGGCATCGTCAGAGACGATGATATCTTGGAGATCGAGGTTGAATCTTACAGAGAGGCCGCCTTAGAAGAGCTGAGACGAATAAGAGATGAAGCGCTGGATAGGTTCGACCTGAAGTCTGTAGATGTTGTCCATCGTGTGGGATCTCTTTCTGTCAGCGACAACATAGTAGTCATCGTATGTTGTGCCGCACACCGGACAGCTGCCTTCCGAGGATGCGAGTACGTACTGGACGAGATAAAGAGACGAGCACCCATCTGGAAGAAGGAGATCCGAACGGACGGAAAGTCAGATGAAAAGTGGGTTCGGTGAGTTGGGGCACAAGATGGACATGATGCTCGACAAGCAAGACGTAGTGATCGAAGAAGTTCGTAGAGTTAGATACGATCTGAAGCACTACATGGAGAGCAGGTTCGACCGGATCGAGTGTGAGATTGGCGAGATCAAGGGTGCATTGAGAGAGCGAGGGATAATCTGATCATTTGCGGTCTATTTTTATTATGTGACGAAAATGGTGAGGATACCTGCTGACCGGGTGGGTTGATAGACCCGAAGGCGGTGATGAACGGCGGCGCAGGTTTCGGGATCCACAATGGCCGAGGATGTCAAGAACACTCTGGCAGATATAAAGAGGGCCGGAGAGATGGGATATGCGCCCGGGGTCGATGAGGTCTTCGGGTGTAGCGTCTGGCGCTGTTGTAGGATTCGCGCCTGGTGACCTGCGAACCTTGCTGGAGAGAACCTTTGAGATGACCCCTGGTCCATGAGGACAACTCTTATATAAATAGGACTTACGCAGTTGAGTCT
>DAOG01000139.1:3178-32256 GCA_002501765.1 Methanosaeta sp. UBA204 | reverse complement strand
CTACTGTTAAGTGGATCACTACCCAACCTTCTCACCGGTCTCGCTTGTTTCTCCTGTCTCACCGGTTTTTGGTTTTGGTGGAGATGGATTCTCTACAGTCTCTCCGACACCTGAATATGACGATTCTGTCTGATTCGTCGCCCTTTCGGAGGATGTCACCACTGGCTCAGAATATTTATGTCTGCTACCGGCGTGGCGGCTACTGCTCTGAGGTTTCTCTTCTGTGCCCGGCTGAAGCATACCCTTCATATACGTATCAAGCAATGGGTTTCCGCAGCAGACCACACAGCAGCAGGGACCGAATTTTTCGACCGACTGCTGGTATTCCTTTGCAAGCGCTGTTTTTATCTCATCAGGTGGGGTCCAGTATCCCTTCCGCGTCGATTCCAGCATCGTTGCCGTAATGCCTTGAAGCGCGTATGGGTTATTTTTGTCGAAGAATTCCTGCATACCGAGGTTGTATATATCCTGAACATAGACATCATAGACTTGGTTCCACATATCTTCTGTGATGAGGTCTGGGTTGACGGCATCCCATGACCACAAATCCGTAGCAAACTGGTCCATATACCGTGCTCCATCGTATCCATGCTCCATCATCCCTTCGATCCATTTCGGATTGAAATACCTTGCACGAAGTTCTCTGTTCAAGAAGTGACTCAATGTCTCAACTCTCGGATTGTTTATCGCCCTCAGATTGTTTATGTACATATCAGGGGCGTTTCCTGAGACGCTCTCGATCGCTAAACTCAATCCGCCAAAGTAATTAGCAACCTCGGAATGGTCTAACACGCCATAAACGTTCGAGCTGCGGCTGAAGACAGCCACTTCGACTCCGTTGAGATTCTGTTTGAATAGATCAGGTGAGTGCATGCCCCATATATTTTCTCCATATACATTACCCTCTCTGTTAATGTAGAGTTCCGCAAGCTCGCTTCTATCCTCCCATGTATGACTGGCTGGGATTGCATATTCGAGACCCGTAGCGTGTGCACCCGGCGCTTCAGAAAATATCCCTGCCGCTGAAAGCAACTGTGCCATCGACTCATTGTAACCGGCATCTATCAATGCCTGATAGATCAGCTCAGAATCTTCTTTGACATAATTCGGATATTCTGTATCGTTTGCCTGTGCAACAAGCCTGACAGCCCGGTCAATCCAGTGGATATTATTTTCAAAGATGTCCCTGTATGTTCCTGAGGTCACAACCACGACATCGATTCTAGGTCTTCCAAGTTCACTCGAATTGATCAACTCAAGCTCGCTTACACGGTCCTTCTTATCCCACACAGGCTTTACGCCAAGCAGATACATTATCTCTGCTTCCGTGACGCCCTGATGCAGCATGGTTTCCGAAGCCCACAGTACGAATGCAACCTTCCTCGGATATTCCCCGGTTTTGTTTAGATGCTCCGCAAGCAACTGATCTGCCACATTCACGCCAACGTTCCATGCAGCATCGGTTGGTATGATTCTTGGATCAAAGGCATGAGGGTTTCTTCCGGTTGGCAGAGCATCCGGATTCCTGATCGGATCATCCATGGGACCTGGTGGGATGTATTTTCCCTCGAATGCATCCAATATCCTTGGTATCTCGATCTTGCATCCAGCAATCCTGTTCGCATACTCCATCGAGAGATTCAGGTCATCTGTGATCTCATCCGATCGCTGTTCCAACACGGCATCCTGTGCAGCCACCGGAATTGAACCGTTGAGCAGAACCTCGGTTAACAACTCCGTAGTAACTCCTTCAGAAGCATTTATCACAGACACATGCTCTTTGAATTCGTCTCCAAGCATCGCCTCTACCAATTCCACCAGACTTTCATTGGTCGGAGGTTCGCTCAGTATGTGTGGACCGTATGGTATATATTCTGCCTTTATCTCATTGAGATAAGCATCTAATCGCTTGACAAAGTTATCAAACGCGGTCGCGTTGTTTATTATTGTATTGATGTCTATCTCAAGATCGCGATCGAGACTCAGGTTTATGCACTCTCCTATAATCTCGCTCTTATATCCTTCCTTCACATCCCCTTCTTCTACCGTCTCATACAGCGATATCGTCCGTTGTAGATTCGATAGATTCCAGTATAGCCCGGATGGAACGATTGTCGGCATATAATCTACAACAACCGCATTTGTTTTTGCTTTGCTGCTTCTGGGATCCCCTGCCTGAATCGGATATGGCTTTATATGCGGCATGTTCTGAAGGAGCAGCCCGGACCAATCATACCTCGACGGCGTAACCGCTTTTCCTGGCATCAGTGTCATCTGTGAAAATACCGTGAATAGTGCATCAGCCCCGAATTCCTTGTTCAGCCAGAAATAAGATGCTAAATACTGGTGATGCGGTGGTATCGCGCCTTCATAATACATTACGGTCTCGTTTTGCGCAAATCCCCACGTTGGATGCGGGAGAAGCAGCACATTACCGAACTGAATCCTTGGGATGACAAGATGTTTTCCGGTCTCGTTTTCATAGACCATTATCTCGCCAGGTGGGGCACCCCATCGCTCTATCGTTTCGTTCTGCTTATCGTCAGGGATGCTCTCGAACCATTCGAGATATTTACTCTCCGGAATCAATATCATGCTTCCGTTTTCCACTCTCTCAGTCAGTATATCCTGTGCCCATGTTCCAACATTGCTTTCATTCCGCATCATTTCAGTGAGTTCGGTTTTGTCTGGCAGCGGTTCGGTTCCAACATCATATCCTCTCTCCTTCATCGCATCCAGCATCTTCGCCAAACTCGATGTAGCATCGAGGTAATAATCTATGTCTGCACCGACACTTCCTTTACCGCCACCCTCGCTGTAGTATGTTATCGCAATCTTCTTCTCTGAATTGTTCATCCGGTGAAGATGTGCCCGTGAGACTGCTCTATCTGCTAGCCAATCGATCTGGTAGTCTATTGGTTTCTTGTATTTTGAACCACTAATTGGATCTATTGCATTTCCAGCAACGTATATGAACTCGGTAATCCCATCCAATTCTGGAATTGCAATAGCCCATGCACCCTCTTTCTTGCTGAGCCCACGGGTATTGTTCTCCCATACCTCTGGCGGGGTATAGTATGTCGTTACGAGTTGCATTGGAGTAACGTTCAAATTCCGGAGATACTCGATTGCCTTCTCCGGATTTTTATAATGCATCCGAGAGTGTGAAGTGGACAGAATAACAACATCCACAATGGATTTGTTATCCTGTATAAAATACTTTGATCCATTCGGGTCTTTGTAGGAGTAGGTTGCATATATTACATTTACTCCATTTGACTCAAGCGATCGTATCAAGGTATCGTACATAAGAGTGATGCCACCCTTCGGAGGGACATATATGTACTGGATACCTACCGTAACGTTGGAGGCGTTGTACCTTCCGGTTGATTTATACCATGTCATGTATTCACCGGTCTCGGTAAAGACCTTTGGCGCATCCGGATGATATAAGCCATATATGGGTAATGGCAGTGGTGGCAATATCTCGGCGCTCAAATTACAGAATTTCACGCCTAAGAAAGTTAACAGACGTTTCATATTCTCTTCACCGATATCTGAGGGAAATTCTCCATATTTCCAGTACTCTTCAATATCAGCGTATTCTGGATCCGATAGATTCACATTCCCAAGATTGTGTACGTCCGCAAAATTCGAGGCTATAACATATGCACCGTTAGTCTTCGCCGCTTCCACCGTATCTTTTATTCCCGCCTGAGTTGGAACTCCAATATGAGTAAGGTATATGACCTTTCGGTCGCTCAGATTGAGGTTTTCAAAAGATGCGGGGTCGTCTTCTGAAATGTAATGTATCGTCACATTGATCGATCTTGAAATATAGGGATCTTTTCCCGCTTCCTCTATATTATAAAAATAAGCTGCTACGAAGGCGATCTTCACCCTATCCTCAGGCGGCTTCGGAGGGTCTACTGCAGTCGTATTCCCGTAGAATCTATTATCCATATAGATGATCAGATTCTCAATATTCTCATCGCCGCCATAGACCCAATAACTGGTGATGTTTGCATCATCCACGTTTCCGATGCTGATGTTGGAGCTCAAGTTATATGCAAAGATATGAGCACTGCTGTTCATCGACCCGCTTATGCTCTCAACGGTCTCGTTATCAAGAGAAGCGAGAAATACAACGCTCTCATCGCCAAAGTCCTTTAGCCTGGCCTGAGATGCATTGTATATCTCAACTTCGACCGTGGCATTCGCCGACGCGTTATTCAGCGAATCCCAGTTCTCATCTGATCCCAGAACGAAGATTATCCTATCCCCTCCGGGCTGTGCAGCTGCGGATAACGGCACAATTAAGAGCACCAGGAATAGGAGTGCAACCGACCGTGTTGTCGGCGCAGATCTTCGCGTACGTTTTATAGCGTATAATTCCATCAGCAGTCCTCATTTATCATTTTTTAGATATGTTGCACCTAGATAGTACCTCGGCGATAGGTTTGTATATCTTCAATAATATGAAATCAATGCCGGCATCCATCTTCATCTCTCAATGTTGACGTCTATTATGTTAGGTAGTAAAATAATCTATGCTAACAAAGTTTGGTTTTGATTAAAAATCAAAAAAAGTTCGTAACTATTCAAGTACCCTAATAAGCAGCTCAAATCAATCTTGAGGATATGTCATTGGACAATAGTTTGAGAAGCCACCTCGCCCAGAGTAGCCGGTCACGATGCCGAAGGCCTCTTCCACTTCCTCTAGCATCACCAGAGTGACGATCCAGTATATCAACCGCCGAGAGAGAAGACAGGCATCTTGGACTGCATGGACGGCGCCGCTCATCGCGGTTTTACACCCAAAGAAGACCCGATCCTACAATCCCCGCACCATATCCGCCCGCTCGATTATCCCCTTCTCGGTTATGATACCGGTCACCTTATCCAGAGGCGTAGCATCGAAGGCCGGGTTGTAGACCTTCACCTTCGACGGCGCCAGCTGAACACCGCCCGCCCACCTGACCTCGTCTGGATCTCTCTCTTCGATGACTATATCCTCCTCTCTTTGGCCCAGATCGAAGGTGGAGAGTGGCGCGACCACATAGAAGGGAATCCCGTGCTCTTTGGCCAGGACGGCATGAGCGTATGTCCCCACCTTGTTGAAGACGGCATCGCAGGTGATCCGATCGGCGCCCACTATGACCTTGTTCACCAGACCCTGACGCATCACCATCCCCGCCATGCTGTCACAGATCAGGGTCGCCGGGATCTTGTCCTCCACCAGCTCCCATGCGGTCAGCCTGCTCCCCTGGTTGAGGGGCCTCGTCTCGCAGGCGTAGACCCTGATATCCTTCCCCTGCTCTGTGGCAGACCTGATCACCCCCAGGGCCGTGCCCCAGTCCACACAGGCCAGCCTGCCGGCGTTGCAGTGGGTCAATACAACGTCACCATCTTCCAGGAGCTCGGCGCCGATATCGCCCAGAGCCCTGTTGACGGCGACATCCTCGTCGGCCACACGCTCCGCCTCATTTAGGGCAGCATCTCTGATCTCGTCGGCGTCGGCATCATCCGCGCCCGCCACCGCCTTTCTGACCCGGTCTACACCCCAGGACAGGTTCACCGCGGTGGGCCTGGTGCTCTTGATAATATCGCCGGCACGATCGAGGTCTCTCAGAAGGTCTTCCGGCGCGATCGAACGAGAACAGATCGCTGCCAATGCCACCCCATAGGCTCCTGCCGCGCCCAATGCGGGCGCTCCTCTGATCCGAAGAGAAAGTATGGCCTCGCAGAGGTCCTGGACGGTCTCGATCTTGATCGTCACCAGCTCGGCAGGCAGCCGGGTCTGGTCGATCATCCGGATGCCGTCGTCCCACCAGATGGTTCTCACGTCTCTCACCTGCGATCGATGACCTTTCCCGGACCAAGAACGAGCTGGTCCACGTTATCGAATATGCCGTGCTCCAGAACGCCCGGAAGAGCAGAGAGCTCTGACGCCAGGCCCCTGGGATCCTCTATGATCCCGAAATCGACATCGACCACCAGGTTCCCGTTATCGGTGATCACAGGTCCGTCCTTCATCTTGGCCTGGCGTATCTTTGGCACGCCTCCCATCTTTTTCACCAGACGTTCCACCAGGCTGGCGGCGATGGGCAGAACTTCCAGAGGCACAGGTCTGTCCAGAACCTCTGCGCGCTTGGAGGCGTCGGCCACGATCACGAACCACCGGGCCGAGTAGGATACCACCTTCTCCCGGGCATGAGCCCCTCCGCCGCCTTTTATGGCCACCAGGTTGCGATCTATCTGGTCTGCCCCGTCTATGGCCAGGTCCAGCACCGGGTGCTGTTCCAGAGTAGTCAGGGGTACGCCACAAGAGATGGCCAGCTCCTGGGCCTGGTAAGAGGTGGGAACCCCAAGGATATCGATCCCCTCGTCCTCGTCCCAGTCCACCATCTCTCCGATCCGCCGTATGGTCCAGGCGACGGTAGATCCCGTTCCAAGACCGATGACCATGCCGTCTCGCACCAGGTCTGCCGCAGCCTCTCCGGCAGCCCTCTTCTCCTCCAGGTTAGAATCAAGCGTTCTCATTTCGGACCCACCTCAGCCCAGAACCTTGCTCTTCACCGTGGTAAAGACAGGCCCCCTGACGTCTATCTTCCGTTTGTAGCTGGTGATGTACCTCTCCAGGGCAGGATCGACCCTGAGGTTCACATCTCCCGGCCCCCGCACTATCCTCACCCTGGTCTCTGTGCCCTCGCCTCGCAACGCGGCAACCTCTATTTCGCAAGAAGCAAGTTCGGCAAAGGCGTCTACGAACCTTATCCCTGAGGACACACCGTCTTCGAACGCCTCTTCCCACCTGGGTATTCTGGGCACCCCCAGGATGTTCTCCTTGTAGACCAATACCTCGTTCTGGTAGGCAGGTCCGCAGAGCTTGGTATTCTCCTCGGGCTCCACCACAGAGACCACCACGTTGTGTCCGTAAAGCTTCCCTTCCCAGGCCTGGAACTCGCATGGTGAGGGCGCATCGCCATGTTCATGACAGGTCCGGACGATCGCCTCTGCGATCTCTCTGCCTTCGGCGGTGATCGGCGTTGCGTCCACCTCGATCATCCGTACCATCTTCCTGGGCGATAGGCTCCAGGGGGCGTAGAACTGTGGATAAGAGAGAGCCCTAACGTCGGTGGCGTTGTGAAGAATCATGGCGATCCGTTCAACGCCAAGGCCCAGGTTCATCACAGGATAGGGTATATCGTACTTGGAGAGAGCCGTGGGGGAATAGATCCCGAAGGTGGCCAGCTCCACCCATCCGGTGCTGTACTTGGTGCTCGACCCCACCAGGCCTGGATGGTAGGCGTAGACCTCGATCTGGGTATCGGGCACGTAGTACTTGCTCCTCTTATCGTCGGGCAGGAACTTGAACTTCTCAAACCCGAATTGGCTAAGAAGGCTGTCGGCTATCGCCTTCCCGTCATCGATTGCGATCTCCTCGTCCATGATCACACAGCTGGCCGAGTGGTAGGTCATCAGCCTGGCAGCATCCTCCGACTGCTCCCGCCGGAAACACTTGTCGACGGAGAACAGTCTCACCGGCAGCTTCGATCTCTGGTGGATGGCAGACAGGGTCAAAAACCAACCGGAGGTCATGTGGCTGCGGAGGGTCCTGGTGGTGGGCTCGGGCTTGATATCTTTGAACTCGGGGAAGACCTTCTCCAGAAGAGTAGATATCAGGGCGTCGGACGCGCCCAGCGACCGGGCCATCTCCGGGACCAGGTCGTCCCCCTCCACGGTCCCTTTCTTGTAGCCGTGGAGGATCTGGCGTATCGTCTCCACATCGTCGGCGGAAAGTTCCCGGCCCAGGATCTCGTCGATCGACCTGACCCGGTCGTCGGATATGCCCACATCGGGCCGGGGAAGCCCTGCCAGATAGAAACATCGATCCAGTACCGCCAGGGCCTCGCCCCCGAACTGTTTGTACACCTCCTGGTCTTCCACTATCAAGGGGTTCATGGCCTCGTCGAAGCCGAGCCGGAGGTAGGCCTCCCTCAGCTGGTGGATGACCTCGAATATGGGATGAGGCGTCCCGTAAAGATAGGCGCGTCTGGGATAGCGATCGTTCAGGACAGGTTTCTCGACAAACTTCGTTCCCTGCTGCCAGGCGGCGTCGAAGTCCTCGTTGGCAGCCTCTCTTATCCGGGCTGGATCGAACTTCATGGGTCAGAGTCTGTGATCGGCTTCTTTAAGTTTATCCTCCAATTTCTGGTGCCTGATCTCCGCCTCATGACGTTGGAATAGTCGAAGGGTGACATCTCAGCACCGGTCCAGGTACTGCTTCAGCTTTCTCATGCTCTTCTCGCCCTCGATGAGGGTCCGGGCTTCGGTTATGAACCGGCCAGTGTAGCCGTTAAGCACACCGATCACCTTCTCCCAGTTTACGGTGCCCCAGTCGATGGGAAGATGCTCGTCTCTCTCACCATGGTTGTCATGGACGTGGACGTGAATTATCTTATCTTTGATCTCCAGGAACTGGTCCACGTTATCATTGGTGTTGGCATGACCCACATCGAAGACGAAACCGAGGTTCTCCCGGTTCACGTTCTCCAACATTCCCAAAATCTCCCCCGGCGTCCTCCCGAACAGCGACTCTATGTTCGGCATGTTTTCCACCGCCACAACCATATCCAGATCGGCGGCATGATCGCAGATCCGCTGCAACCCCTGGATGTTCTGCTCCCAGGCCCGGTCGGGCATCTGCTTGCCCAGGGGCGATAGACGGCCGGGATGGACCACCGCCAGGCGGCTGAACTCGTATGCCAGGTCGAGACATGCGTTCGTCTGCCTCACCGACTCCTCCTGGATGGGCTGGTTCATGCTGGCCAGGTTCAGGTCCGAGTAGGGCAGGTGGATGGTGATCACCAGGCTGGTGGTATCTGCTATATCTCTGGCCAGGTTCAGGGTCTCCGAAGTCAGCCTCTGCCTCCCCTCGTTCACAATTTCCCATCCGGTGTACCCGAGATCTTCCAGCTCATAGGCCCAGTCGAAGGGCCTGTCCACCAGCGCGCTCGACGAGAAGCTAATCATGGTCATCCAGTTCGATCTTCTCTATCGGTCTTCCATCTGCCGTCTCGGGTGCCAGCCAGTCGATCAGCCGGTCGTGCCCTTTGATCTGGACGTGTACCGATCCCAGAGGCTCTTCATCTGGCGGGAAGTTTATCCTTCCGGCGGCGGCTGCCTGCTTGCTCAGCCTGAACAAGACAGCGTCTTCGATCAGTCCCTTGAGCATCACCGACCTGGCGGCGTCCAGTATGTGCTCTTCTCTCAGCAGCCTGTGGAAGTTTCTCAGAGATCCCAGGCCGCCCGTGGCCTTGAGTTGATCATCTTCGATCACCAGGGTCTGGCCGGGAAATATGTTCTCCAAGGCTCCGACCACCTTCTCCAGACTTTCTGTGGGTCTCACCGCGGCGGAGACGGATACCTCTATCTTATCCATATTAAGTTGCATCTCTGACACATCCAGGCTTAAATGTTACTTGTCCTGTACCGCAGAATGGCCGCCATCCCGCCGAAGGCCTTGTAGAGCTGGGCACCCTCCTCGAAGTCCGAAGATATTATCTTGACCTTGCTCCCGCTCTGTTCTGCCAGGTTGGATAGGTCGATGACGAGGTCTACCTCATCGACGACCATCAGGGATGATCCGCACCTGGGGCAGTTCTCAGGCGGTGGCGTCGCGGGCGACCTGGTAACCTCTTCTGAGAAGTTGCAGCTGCTGCTGGTACACTCGATCCGGGCGCGAGTCTTGCGCAGATCCTCCGAGAGGAGCAGGGTATCGACCGCGCCCAGCAGGAGGTTCTCTCTGACCTCTTTCTCCCCGTAAGAGGCAAGGCCCTTATCGTTGACCAGCTCCTTCATGAACCGCCTCATGACCAGCTTCTCCTGGGTCAGCTCCAGGTCCAGGAGCCGGTCCTGGGCGGCTTCCACCAGCTCGGGGAGACCCGACTCGTCTGTGTAGGATATGTCCATGGCGCCCAGCATCTTCTGCTGGAGTTCATGATGGAGGAACTCGCCGCCCACAAACTCCTCCTTGGTGGGCGAAGGCCCGCCGACCAGTATCCCTTGAAGATCCTTGCGGTCGATGGGGAGAAAGGCGTCGTTGGCAGCCTCGCCGATCCTCTTGTAGAAGTCGTGGATTGCTATCAGCCTGAGCTGCTGGAACCTCCTGCTGCTCTGACCGCCCTTCCTCTGCTTTCCGGGAACGGTGGATCTGAGATGCTTGCCGGTATCGATATGTTTTCCCTTCAGGATGCCCACGGTGGCTTCCCGCCGATCGAGGACTATCAGGCCGAAGGTCTTCTTATCGGCCAACATATCTTCCAGAGGATCGAGGAGGAAAGAGGAATCGCAATGGTACTTGTAGGTGATGATGGGCTCAGGTGGCTCCAGAACCTTGTTGTACATGCTGGTCTTGTTACTTCCCACGTCGACGATTCCGATGAAGAGGACCACGCCGTTCTCGGGCGGTTTCGGGATCAGGCGGAGCCTGGACAGCGCCGAATCGAGCGCGCTCTGAACGTTGGTGCGCGTTAGCTTGGACTTGATGTTTGAGGCTTGGCCGAGCTCGTCCCGGAGCTGGGAGGTGACGTCGAATATCTGTTTGTCTGGCGGAATGTAGAGCGAGATTAGCTCCGTCCCCCTGCCCGTCTTGCTTTTCAGATCTTCGAGCACACGCTTGAACTCGTACCTCTGTTGTGCGGTAAACTCCATCGGATATCTCCTCAAAGGGATCCCTGGTCTCCTTATCATCGTATAGAGGGGTTATTTAAGAGACCGGTTCATCCCAGGCAACAGCCTTCATGTGCCCTTATGTAGGTTTCGCTGTATCTGTGCATCGCATTTCGGATATTCCGGGAAAATTGCTTTAAGCGTCGGACCCCATGTTGAAGACATGAGAGCGGATATCACTCTGATCGGCGGCGTGGGGATCGACCTGGGGGGTGAGGAAGTATACATGAAGACCCCCTACGGTAAGGTGAAGGCAGAGGAGGTCGCCCTGGCGGGGAGAGAGGTTCTCTTCATACCCCGTCATGGCGAAGACCACCTACCTCCTCACATGGTGAGCTACAGGGCCATTCTCTGCGCGGCAAAAAAATCCGGCGCAAGACGGGTCATATCCACCAACACCGTGGGAACCATGTCCTGGCACCAGGTGGGCAGTTTTGTCGTGCCTCATGACTTCGTGGAGTTCACCAGGTCTCGGCCAGCGACCTTCTTCGAGCATAGGGCGGTCCACGTGGATATGACAGACCCGTACTGTCCCCAGCTCAGGGCTGCGCTCAAGGAAGGGGTAAAGGCCACAGGAATGGAGCCCCACGACGGGATCTACGTCTGCACCGAAGGTCCTCATCTGGAGACGCCGGCTCAGATCGGGATGATCAGAAACTTTGGTGATGTGGTGGGCATGACCGGCTATCCTGAGGTGGTTCTGGCCAGGGAACTGGGGCTCTGTTACGCCACGATCTGCGTGGTGACCAACGTCGCCGCCGGGATGAAGAAAGACGCTCTGACCATCACCGAGGTTCTTGACCAGATGGCCGAGAGCATCGACCGGCTGAGAGATATAATCTCTCATGCTCTGCCCAAGATACCGGAGGTGCGGTCTTGCCGGTGTGGCGAGGCCCTCGACGAGGCGATGCTATGAATCACAGAACGGTAATCGTGATGCTGGCCTGTTCCTCGTCTCCGGAGGAATCGGTAACACTGAGAACGATTACATAGGTGCCCTTATCGATCTCGGAGGAGCGCGTCTTGAAAGATTTCTCTTTTGACAGGGTCCCGCCCAAAGCCGAGCTCCAGGCGTAGGTATAGGGCTTCTGCCCGTCTTTTACATTGGAATCGAAGATTATCTTCTCGTCTCCGGAGAAGATCGATCCCGTAAAAGGCGATGTTATGGCCACCTCAAGTCTCTCGTCCGGGCCTTCTCGAATGCTCTCGGGCTCCTGGTCCAGGCAGCCTGCACACAGGGCCAGGAGAGAGACAGCAAGCAAGACCGATATCGATCGGTTCGGTTTCATGATATCTTCAAATTTCAGGTGATGAATTCGTCGGATAGGAACTTCTCGACCGCCTGGACCGCGGGCGAGTCTTCTGGAAGGTCGAATACCGTCTTTCCTTCGTAGGCGATCTCGGCGAGGCTCGGATCGTCGGGAAGGGCACCCAGATATTTGAACCCCAAACGCTCTGCCGTCTCCTCAACCCGGCTCAGCATATCCGGCCTGCATCGGTTTGCTACCACGTAGTAGGTCTCGATCCTTGCACCTACCTCGGAGGCTACGGCCTTTATCCGCTCCAGGGTGTCGAGGCTGGTCTTGCTGGCGTCGGTGACGATTATGGCGTCGTTGATCTTGGCCGAGGTCTTCCGGGCGATGTGTTCCACTCCCGCCTCGCAGTCCATGAGCAGATGATCGTAGTACCCGTCATCGATCGTCTTGGCAAAGACCGCCTGGAGGAGATCGTTCACGGCACAGTAGCAGCCTGTGCCCTCGCCACGACCCATGATAAGCATATCGTAGCCTTCCTGCTCGCCTTCCATCAGGAGGGTGTCGAAGAGGTTCTGGAATATGTCGATACCGGTGAGCTCGGGGCTCTGCTCTCGTTGTCTCCTGTACTTCAAGAGCATTTCGGAGAGACGAGACGACCGATCCGTCCCCAGGACGCTGGCCAGACATTCGTTGGGGTCGGCGTCCACGACCAGGATATTGCCACCTCTTCGCTTGACCAGCTCACGGAGGACGAGGGCGGTCAGCGTGGTCTTGCCGGTGCCACCTTTTCCGAAGAAGCCTATGATTCTCATGAGGCGACAGGCTCCGCGCGGATCTCTGTCTTCCGGATCTCGACCCGTCTCAGGGGATATATCGACTTGGCGTTCTTGTAGATATCCAGAGAGAGCCGGCCTAAGACGACCTCCTGCATGAACTGGTTCAGGTCGAGGTTGTCTGCCCTCTCCTGGATGATCTCTTTTGCGATCTCCCTGATGCTCTTGACCTGGTTGGACCTCGCCCTCTTAATGGTGAAGCAGGTGGGTTTCACCCTCACCTTATAGCCGTCGGTGGTGGTGACATCGACGATGGTGTCGATGCGAGACGTCCTCCTCTTGACCAGAGACCTGATGTAGTCGGTGGTCAGCTCGTGACCCACGAACTTGGTGTAAGCGGCGTCGCCACCGACGTTGTCTATCTTGAACTTGAGCTTGATGTTCTGCTTGGAGAAGTTGTTTGTCAACTCTCCGAGGGTGGTCTCGATTACTCTTCCCATGAGCTTATTCGGGTCGCTGGCAAGGGTCTCGCCCACCTGAGAGTTTCCGAACATCTCGGGGCCCATTACCTTATACCACTGCTTGACAGCTTTCCTGCCTTCAGACCGCTTCTGTGACCTTCTAGCCAATAAATATCCTCCAGGAAATACTCGTGACTAGACCCAGGCTTACTGTATATAAAGAGCTCGCCTCTCGGTCCAGGATCAGCGGAACGGCTCGACATATATGTATACGTAATTGCTCCAGTCGTTGCAGTAGTAGCAGAGCAGGTGCCAGCCAGGAGTGCTGCTGCGGAACCAGGTGGAGTACCATCCGAAGTTCTTGTACCCGAAGTTCTTGATATCGGGCATCCAGTCGTAGTAAGGATCTTTGAGGGTCCACTCGAAGGACCAGTAGGTTCCAGGCGTTCCGATTCGGGACCAGAGCGGGATCCAATCTCCGCACCGGACGCTGGCTACGGTGCTGAGCCCATGGGGCCAGGTCTGTACGTAGTACGTATTGCTTTGTGAGACCGCCAGGCCGGTGTACCAGAACCCGCAACATCCTGTGAGAGGACCGGGATGATTGTCATAGTTGCACGACGGCCCGGAAGGTCCCACTGGGTAACCACAATATCCAGGTGGCGTACCAGGTTCCCCGGGATAACCAGACCAGCACGACGGTCCAGACGGCGCTTCTGGGTAACCGCCGTATCCTGACGAAGCACCGGGATCCCCGGGATAACCAGACCAGCACGACGGTCTGGACGGCGCTTCTGGGTAACCACCGTATCCTGGCGGCGCACCGGGTTCCCCGGGATAACCAGAGTAGGACGCCGGTTCGGCGAACCCCTGGGGATGACCAGCATAGCCAGAAGGTCCAGAAGATCCGCCTGGATAAGCCTCGTCGTCCGACGATCCGGAATTCCAGCCGGAATATGTATACCCCGGCGCGGTCAGGTCCAGGTCGAAAGGCATCATCCCCTCCGAACGAGGATTGGGAGGTGCGGGAAAGCCCGATGTGGGGTCCCCGGACCCTTCAGTGTTCCCCACCTCACCGAATGCGAGCGGTGCTAGGACGAGGAACGCAATCAAAAGACAGACAAGATATCTCATATAACCCACCACATACCCTATACTCGATTGTATTTTGCCACGACTTGTATCTATTTAACATTTTTCTTCCGCCTGGAGACTCATCGGTCCAGATCTTGCCGCGACGAAAAGATAAAATGCCTGTACATCTCTGCAGACCAATGGAGGAGAATGTCATGAGAGTTCTTGTCAGCGATCCCCTCTCCGAAGAGGGCGTCAAGAGACTGGAGACCGAGGCCAAGGTCGACGTGATGACCAACCTTTCCCCAGAAGAACTGATCGAGCGGATTAAAGATTACGATGCACTGGCCATCCGGAGCGGTACCAAGGTTACTGCCGAGGTAATCGAGACCGCAGAGAACCTGAAGGTCATCGGGCGGGCGGGCGTAGGGGTTGACAACATCGACATCGATGCCGCCACCAGGAAGGGCATAATCGTGGTCAACACCCCTGGCGGGAACACCATCTCTGCGGCAGAACATACCATCGCCATGATTCTATCCCTGGCTCGAAATATACCTCAGGCCAACAGCTCTCTGAAGGGCGGTGAGTGGAACCGCAAGATGTACACCGGCGTGGAGGTATACAACAAGACCCTGGGGATAATCGGTCTGGGCAGGATCGGCGTCGAGATCACCACCCGGATGAAGGCCTTCGGGATGCGCATACTGACCTACGATCCCTTCATCACCGAGGAGAAGGCCGCCGATCTGGGGATAAAGCTGACCTCTCTGGATGAGATATTCGAGAAGAGCGACTTCATAACGGTCCACACCCCTCTTACCGAGGATACCAGGAACCTCATCGACGAGAAGGAGTTCGATATCATGAAGCCCGGCGTCCGGCTGATCAACTGTGCCCGTGGCGGGATCATAAATGAAGCCGCTCTGGCAGCGGCCGTGGCAGAAGGCAAGGTGGCCGGAGCGGCTGTGGACGTCTTCACCAAGGAGCCACCCACCGACAACCCACTATTGGAGCAGAAGGGCATAATCGTCACCCCTCACCTGGGCGCGTCCACCGCCGAGGCTCAGGTTAATGTGGCCGTAGCGGTGGCGGACCAGATCCTGGCGGTGAACAGAGGCGAGCTGCCCCCCAACGCCCTGAACATGCCCGCCATATCGCCGGAGGTCCTGGTGGTCATGGAGCCTTATATGACGTTGGCGGAGAAGATGGGACGGCTGATCGGCCAGCTGGGCAGGGACGGATACGATAAGCTGGAGATAATTTATGGCGGCACCGTGGTCGAGAAGGACTCGAACCCTGTGACGATATCTGCGGTCAAGGGGTTCCTGGACTCCATCGGGCACAAGGTCAACTTCGTGAACGCTCTGATCAACCTAAAAGAGCACGGGATAACCCTCACCGAGAGCAAGACCGAAGCCATCAACGGATACAGCAACCTCATAACCCTGAAGCTGGTGGGCCAGAAAGGCACCACATCGGTCTACGGTACGGTATACGGCAAGAAAGAAGGCCGCATCGTCCAGATCAACGAGTACCGGGTCTACGTGCCTACCGAAGGCCACATGATCCTGGTAACTCACGAGGACAAGCCGAACGTCATAGGTCCCTGTTGCACCGTCTTGGGCGAGAAAGGGATAAACATCGGAGGGATGCACGTCGGTCGAGCCGGCAAAGAGCAGCTGATGGTCCTGAACGTGGACCACCCCGTGTCCGAAGAGACCCTGGAGAAGCTGACCCGGGTGCCGGGTGTCCTAAAGTCCCTGTTGATTAAGTTATAAAACTTTTCAGGAGAGGTCGGCCTTCATCTTCCTGACCAACTCCTCCTTTATGCCGTCTCTGCGATCTCCGCCGCAGACGGCACCTCTTACCCCGATTATGTCGGGAGAAATCCGCTTCAGAAGCTCCAGGTCCCCGAACCCTATGTTGCCTGCTAGGGCCACCTCCATTTTGCTCTCTCTACCGGCCGAGACGAACTCCGCGAGCTGGCTCTCGTTCATGAACTCGAAGGTGGTCTTTCCGTCCTTGACCGCGGTATCTATCATGATCACGCCGACCCCGCAGCTCACCGCCACCGGGGATAGGTCCATGGGAGGTATGGAACCGACCCTCTTGTAATCGGCGTATGCCGCCGCCACCAGCTTTGTCTCTTTGTTGAAGTCCTTGACCGACCTCACCACCTTTCCCAGCATATCCTCGGCTTGCTCCGGGGTCTTTATCCCCAGAAGCCCCACCTTGATGTAATCGGCACCTGAGACCGCCGCGCCCAGGGCGGCCAGGCTCGCCGTTCCTGGCTTGTAATCGAAGTCGCCGATGGCGGCGCTCACCGGAACTTTGCCATCGGCCAGATCGACAACGGACCGTATGGTCCAGGGAAAGTTCGCGCCCAGAGATCCTTCTTTCGGGTTCTTGACGTCCAGTATATCGGCACCGCCTGCCATCGTAGCCTTCGCCTCTTCAACGCTCATCGGACTAACCAACAGTTTCATATCGATCCTTCCTGATTAAATAAGATCATGACGCGCTGCGTCTTTGTTCTCGATCTATTTAACGGTGCGGTAGTCCACGCACACCGCGGCGAGAGAGAAACGTACGAGCCGATCGAAAAGAGCAGCTCTCTGGTGCAAACCTCGGATCCGCTCCAGATCCTGGAACTTCTGAAACCGCGAGAGATCTATGTGGCAGACCTGGACAGGATCACCGGGTCCGGCCACAATCTGGACCTGATCGAGGAGATGTCCCAGAGGTCCAGCGCCATGGTCGACTGGGGCATATCGTCTCTCGCCGATATCGATCTTCTCCCAGACGGATGCAGACCGGTCCTGGGCACCGAGACGGCGAGCCTGGACCTGATCAGGAGAGCATCGAGATCCAGGAGGATCGTGGTGAGCATAGATATGTTCAGAAGAGAGGTTCTTACGAGGGATCCCCGTCTCCAGGTCCCTCCCCTGGCCCTGATCAGAGAGCTGGATGAGCTCGACCTGGGAGGCATAATCCTCCTGGAGCTGGATCTGGTGGGAACTTCTGCGGGGATCGACGAAGACTTCCTGGAGGAAGCAGCATCCCTGAGCAGTCATGACCTCATACTGGGCGGCGGGGTGAAGGACTCGCGCGACCTGTTGAGGCTCGAAGAACTGGGGATCGAAGGAGCGCTGGTGGCCACCGCCATCCACCAGGGTGCTATCCCGGTGGAGGCCATACGGTAAAAGATCATCTTATGACTTATGATCATGGTCCTCATGCAGGGAACGCCGGAGATGTCTGGAAACACCTGGTCCTGACCGAGACCGCAGATCACCTATTCCAGGACGAGATGCGGATCTATGTGGAGAGTCACGTCGGATTTCCCGAGTACCGGCTCAGCCAAGGTGGTGAATGGGAAGGGGGCATAGGCAGATGCGGGTCTAAGCTGGAGAGCCTTTCGACCTTTCCTTACTTCCAGATCCTATCAGAGGCGAACCCAAAGGACCTGGAGTTCTACCTGGGGTCGGCCCGGCTTGTCCTGGAGCTGGCGAGGTTGCGGGGTCAAAAGATCAGGGCCGAGTTCTGGGACCAAAGCCCCCTTGTCGCGAGAAGCTGGTCACGTCATGACGAGAAAAGATGCAAGGTGAGCCTTCATCAAGGTGATGGCTTTTTCGGGGCGATGGAACTGGCGGAAGAACGCGATTTTGCTCTGCTTTTGATCGATCCTCCCTATATCGATGAAAGGGACGCCAGAGCCGCGGAGGATCTGCTCAGCGCGGCCGTAAAAGCAGGATGGGTGGCCCTCTGCTGGTATATGACCGATCAAAACGAGCCTCCCGAGCCGTCTGTCCCTTTTGAGACATTCTATTTAAGGTTCAAAGATGCGGGGCTAGAGGGCGGGCGGTGGGAGGGCGCGGCGGTGATAGTGGCGGGCGGTGATGGGTCCCTGATAGGATGGCTAGAGAGGCGTACAAAGGAGTTTCTGGCGGTCCTGACCGGTGAAACGTCACAATCTTTTTAAAACACTTTGATACAATCCTATCCGGGGTCGTCTTCGCTTGTCCAGAATACTCAGACTGTCTATCGCCGTAGTTCTGCCGGTAGTGTTTTACAGCCTGATCTTCATGCTCCTGATGCTGCATGAGGGTCAGATGGAGAACGTGAACCTGGTCACGGCCGTCTACTGGGTGATAATAACCATGACCACCGTGGGATACGGCGAGCTGGTCTTCGTCAGCCCCGCAGGGATGATGTTCAGCGTTCTGGTGAGCATATCCGGGATAATAATCTTCTTCGCCGTGGCCCTACCAGCGGTGATTACCCCGTGGTTCGAGCGTCTGGGTCAATCTCTGCCCACCAAGGCACCTCCGGATATGAAGGATCACATAATAATCTGCGGCTACAACCCCATCGTGGAGACCCTATCCGAAATTTTCGATAGGCGGGACATATACTTCGTGGTGGTGGAGCGGTCAAAGGAGGTGGTCAGGAGCATCTATCGCAAGTACCCGGTGGTCTGGGGCGATCCTTCTGAGAAGGAGGTTCTGCTCAACTCCAACATCCTCTCCGCCAGGCTCCTGATAGCCAACGAGAAAGACGAGAGGAACGCAGACATAGCTCTCACCGCGAGAGAGATCTCGGACCTGGAGGTGGTGGCTCTGGTAGAAGACCTGGCCAGGTCCCGGTTCCTCGCCTACGCAGGCGCCTCCAGGATAATATCGCCCAAGACCCTTCTGGGCACCTTCGTCGCCCAGATCACCTCGCGCCCCAGGAAAGGCGTCTTTCCCGGCGCGGTCAAGATATTCGGAGGGCTTCTGGTGGAGTTTCCTATCCATCCGGGAAGTCCTCTCATAGGCAAGAAGGTGCATGACCCGATCCTCGGAGAGACCGGAGCCGGGGTGGTGGGAATCTGGCAGAAAGGAAAGTTCGTACCCACGCCGGGCCAGGAGGAGATCGAATCCCATTCGGTGCTGATGGCGCTGGGAGATTCGGACTCACTCACCCGCCTGAGAGACCTCACCACCGGAAAACAGAGAGAAGGACACTTGATCGTTATCGGCTACGGCGACGTGGGCAGGCGCATAGTCAAGGTTCTCTCCGAGAGAGGCATCGAACCCACGGTAATAGACAAACGCGAGGTATGTTCCCATCAGGTGGTAGGCGACGGCACCATCGAAGAGGTCCTGGAAGAGGCAGGGGTGAAGGATGCCGTGGCGATCCTGGTAATGCTGAACAACGATACCGACGTGGTCTTCGCCACCCTCCTGGCCAGAAATCTGAACCGGGACGCCTTCATCGTGGCCCGGGCTAACCGTGCCATGTCTGCGGAGAAGATCTACCGGGCAGGAGCCGACTACGTGGCCTCGGTGCCCATCGTGGCCAGCCACCTGCTGACCAAGATAGCCCAGTCTCATGAGGAAGAGCTGACGATGATCTACGAGGAGCTGGAGCTGATCAGGTTGCAGGTGAGGAGGTGGTCGGGGCTCGATGGAAAAACCCTGAAAAAGCTGGACCTCCTCGGTAGGATGGAATGCATCGTGGTGGCCATCGAACGCGATGGTGAGGGGTTGCTGGTTGTCGATCGCGATATGGTGCTGAAAGAAGGCGATCTCCTGGCCATAATCGGCAGCCCGGAGAGCATAGAAAAGTTCGGACGCGCTTACGGAGGACGGTTCGCGTTCTGGAAGAGGCTCTGGGACCCGTGCCATATCTTCTGGCGGGCGAGATGAAACTCTGGAACCTTTGCTGCTGCCGGACGGTTGTATATCATACTCTTTATCTTAAACCTCATTTATTCCTGCGATGAACCAATCCCACCCATTCCAGAATAGGTTAAGTCCATTTTCTTCCACCTCGTGGGGCAGAGGGACGTTGGGGTTAACAGGGATCATAACCCCCACATCAGAGATATATCGCTGAACGTCATCTGAAAGGAGGTATTCGCTGATCCTCAAAGCATCGTCACCTGCACCTTTTTTGTGTATCAGAACCTGGGGCAGAGAAAAGGCACCCTCTCTAGGCCAGCAGATGGAAACATTTCTGTTTCTGGAAGACCTGGAGAAGGGTAAGGGTACGATCCCCACATCGAGCCTGCCGTCATCGACCTTCAGGTTCACGTCTATGGGAAGACCGTCGAAGACCACGTTGGAGGTTAGCCGGTCTGCTTCCTTACCAAAGAACCTTCTGGCATAAAATGTCACCAGCTTTCTCAAAATATCTGGCGAGGATGCGCCTATCTTCCCTTTCCACCATCGATCCAGCAGATCTTCCCATGAAACAGGAGGGGTGTCGACGAGGCGGTTATGGATTATCACTATGGGTACAAAACACATCGGTTTAAAATAGCCTGTGGGTTCATCGAATCCCCCCACCTTTAAATCAGACCGCATTTCGGGAAGAAGCCCTTCAAGAGTTTCGTAATGTCCTGATGATGCCATCAACTCTCTGCTTCTCATGATAGATAGCTGGTGAGTGATCGTCAGGTCGGGGATCTCTTTTTCTTTGAGTGGATGGGACTCCTGCTCTTTTTGTTGTATTCTCCTGACTATTATCTCTAACCGTGCCATATCCGCGGAGAAGATCTACCGGGCAGGAGCCATGAAGACAGGCGATCCGGGCCGTTGCATCATTGAAGGGAGGATACGTCCTCCATATCAACGAAGCATTGGGCAGAAGCTTCAGGCGCTATTCTTACCATGTACAGAAAGGAGAGCGAATGGTACGAAGGTGGGACAATGCACCCCACTGGCCCGATATGAAAACATTCCCGCATCATCTCCATCTCGAAAGCGAGAAGAATGCCTTGGAGTGCCGGGAGGTTTTCGTTGAGGATGTGCTCGACGAGCTGAAGACCATTATTAGACGTAGGGTTACTGATTCCTCTTGACTTGCGAAAATCTCCTCCCTTGCCACATTATCGAGTCCTCGTTCATTCTTTTGTCCGCTGCCTGAGTGGATTTGGCGAAATCAGTCCAGACGACGCCCGACAGTGACTACATCCTGGCAGGCGCAACCTCCGGCGCCGGGGGGCAAAAGACGACCTCGAAGCTCCGGGGCTTTTGGGTATGCTGCCTTGCGATTATAGTGTTTAACGATACCTTTCGGACAAATCTCTAACTCGTAAGAGTTTGAGACTTGGTCTGTTCGTATCGTTAAACACTATTCTGTCGAGAACCAATTAGTCTCATCTAATTGGTTCTCGACTATACACCACGACGCCAATCCGATGCTCGATACGCTTATCACAGTTGTTGGGCGACCAGGGGTGCGCCGTGCTCCTCTTTTTCTTGATGGCGTCCAACCTGCCCTTCGTCTTCAGTGAAGTTTCTATACCGCTCGAAGGCCTGGGGCCTAGACGATGCGACGATTGGGGCGGAGGTTTTGGATCCAAGAGAATAAGTGGAAAGGCTCAACATATCGTGTACAGTTGTGAAATTTCAGGCGTAAAAAAACGCCTTTGAGATATATTGTACTCCATCTCTCACTTTGAAGTAAGTTGCATCGATAAGGACATAGGAGGTCGGGTGTTCGGTGGGTCTTTTGAGGAATTCCTCGACTTTTTCATCGAGTTCTTCTGAAATGCGCGAGACGCTGGAGAGCGAAAGCTGATCAAGACCAATATGGGAGACGATAGTCTGGACCTTTCGGGTTGAGGATCCCTGAATGTAGGATTCGACTATTGCATTGATCATCGCCTTTTCTTCACGAGAATATCTGCCAAATACTTGCGTTTTATGTTTTTGCAGTCAACATCGCTGGCACACAGATGCCATCAAACTTGATGCCCCCGACCCTGCCCTAGCCGCACCAGCTCGCCGCTTGGCTGCAAGATAAAGCAAGCGGCCCTTCGGGCTCCCCTCGCTTCGCTCGGCGCTTGCATTATCAGCAGCCGAGCTTTACCGCGTGCTTCGGGCGGCATACGGGCGACGGGTCGGCGCCGGTCGTAGTGATCCGCGATAGCGAACATACGTAACTATTCGGTCCCATTTTATTCGTCGTCAAGTTCAGCCTTGGGCGGCTCCAGGCCCAGGGCGCGGGGCCGCCGCAGATGCTCTGCACGCACTTCGCGTAGGAGAGCCGATGACTGGGCCGCACCGTATGGCGCAAACCAAGTTACAGAAAAGTCGTTACGCTACCGATTATGCCGGCCGAAGAGCAAAGTTTATTTATTCACCTGCACTAGTAGAAACCTTAAATAAAACAACTATATAGGATCTAACTATCATGGAGCTCGATAAACTTCGTTTTGGTACGGAACTGCTAAAACGCGGATTTGCGAAGATGCAGAAGGGCGGGGTCATCATGGACGTCACCACCGCGGAACAGGCGATCATCGCCGAAGAGGCAGGCGCCGTGGCGGTCATGGCCCTCCATGCAGTACCGGCCGACATCAGAAAGATGGGAGGCGTGGCCAGGATGGCCGATCCCAAGATCATCCAGGAGATCATCGATTCGGTCACCATACCGGTCATGGCCAAGGTCAGGATAGGGCACTTCGTGGAAGCCCAGATCCTGGAGGCGATCGGGGTGGACATGATCGATGAGTCGGAGGTGCTCACTCCTGTGGACGAATTCCACGTAATCAAGTCCAAGTTCACCGTGCCCTTCGTCTGTGGTGCCAGGAACCTAGGCGAGGCCCTGAGGCGGATAAAGGAGGGCGCGGCCATGATCAGGACGAAAGGCGAGGCAGGAACCGGCGACGTGAGAGAGGCCGTCCGGCACATGAACCTGATCATGGGCCAGATCAGGACCCTGGAAGGCATGAACGAGGCCGAGCTGACGATGACCGCCCGGGATATCCAGGCCGATTATACCCTGGTCTGCGAATGTGCAGAGATGCAGAGGCTTCCCGTGGTGAACTTTGCCGCGGGTGGTATAGCAACCCCGGCAGACGCTGCTCTGATGATGCAGATGAAAGCCGACGGTGTCTTCGTCGGGTCGGGGATATTCAAGTCGGAGAACCCGTCCGTCATGGCCAGGGCCATCGTGGACGCGGTGAACAACTACGACGATCCGACGAAGCTCTTCGAGATCTCCAAGGGACTGGGCGATCCCATGAAGGGCATCGATATAGGCACCATCCCGGAAGAGGAAAAACTCCAGGTCAGGGGTTGGTAGATTCAAGATAGGGGTGATCGGCTTCCAGGGAGCCGTCTCCGAGCATGTCTCGGCCATGGAACGGGCTCTTGCGGGAAGAGGCTCGGTGGTCGAGGTGCGCAGATCAGGGGTCGTGCCCGACTGTGATGGGCTAGTTCTGCCCGGTGGGGAGAGCACCACCATTAGCAGACATCTGGACAGAACCGGCACCGGTGAAGAGATCAAACATGCAGCCGGATCGGGCGTTCCGATCATGGCCACCTGCGCTGGCCTGGTCATAATCTCCAGCGAGGTAGAACGAGAGACTAGGTTCGAGCCCCTGGGTCTACTGGACGTCAAGGTCAAGAGGAACGCCTTCGGATCCCAGAGAGAATCCTTCGAGGCCGACATCGACGTGGCCGGATTCCAGAGCCCCTATCACGCAGTCTTCATCAGAGCTCCGGCGATAACCGATAGGTCGGATAGGGTCGAGGTCTTGGCCAAGGTCGACGGCCTGACGGTGGCCGTCAGGGAGGAGAACCTGATCGGCCTAGCCTTCCATCCTGAGCTCACCACCGACCTCCGGTTTCACGATATATTTCTGGATCTGGTCAGAGAGGGATGATAATGTTAGGATTGAATGAAGATCTTGTGGAGAGAAGCTCAGAGGAGATGCAGGAGAATATGGAGAACTTCCTGACCGATTCGGAACGGCTCAGGAAAGAAGCGGCAGACCTCCTAAGACGTTCAGATGAGGTTCGCAACAAGTCCGTAGAGATGCGCAACCAGGACGCCGATCTGGCCGAAGACCTCTGGATGGAATCTGAGAGGCTGCGTGACCAGAGCAAGGAGGCGATGAGGTTATCCGTAGACAACAAGGTAAAGGCAGGAGATATAAAACACCAGATCAAGATCCACGATCTGATCGAGAACGTGATCGACGAGGCAGATGAGGTCTGGAAAGGCGCTCTACGAGCCCGACGGCTCTAGTCCTTGAACGTTATCTTCTTCTGGGTCTCAAAGCTGCCGTCCAGCTTCTGGTTGGTCTTTATCTTCTTGCCGAACTTGGAGTATGTCGTCTTTGTCCCCCACATACCCTCGAAGGATTGCTGGGAATCGAAGGCGATGGTGTTCTCGGACCGGTTGACGTTTCGTATCATTCCCGTTTCGCACTTCTCCATGCTGCTGGTGTTGAAACGCTCAGATACGCTGGCTCCCATGCCACCGTGGAACGTAGGCGAGGCCATCGTCTTGGACCCCTTGAGCTGGCCATCGTCAAACACCAGGAGCCTGCTGCTGCTGAAGTTCACCTGGGGATTGCCCTTGCTCATCACCTTCTGGGACGCTATCTCTATCGATCCGTATCCCGATAGATCTTCTCTGAAGCGGATAGCAGTCTCATGAAACTCGTTTTTGATGCTGACGTCACCTCTTCCGCTGATCGTGGTGGACTCGGTATAGAACATCGCCTTTTTCGATGGCTTCTCCTCGGCCTCCGCATGATGTGCATATTCTCCGGTGCTCGGTGGCTGTGTTGGTGCCGTCTCGACGGTCACAGGTTCGATCTCGTTCCAGAAGAGGGTGTAGGGACCGTCCTCGCCCCACCCCTTCCCGTCACTGACAGAAACTGTGAAGATTACATAGGTCCCAGCAGGCTGACCGGGGATCTCGCAGCTCCAGTAGCCGTCTCTGAGCGTGCCTTCCACCAGGGTCATCTCGATGGGAGGGTTCTGGTCGACGTCGAGCAGATCCTGTCTGCTGATGGACTTCCGGGCTATTCCCCAGAGCAGGGTCGCAGAGTCCACGCCCTTGTCGTCTTCTGCATGTACGGACACCGTTACCGGCGATCCCGCGGTCGGCTCGGGTGGCAAGGCGTATACTTCGATTATGTTCGGCATCCTGTCGATCTTCGTGGTCTCGAAGCTCTCAATTACCGCATCGATCTTGAGATCTTTGGTCGCCCGCCCTGTCCTGAGATCCGCAACTGTCGCCCCCGCCCGGGGAGCCCCGGCCGTCTCTTCGGTCTCAAGACCCTTGGTCGCCTGCCCGGTCCTGAGATCCTCGACCGTCTCGATCTTGGTCTTCTCGTCCAGATATCCGAACGTGGTCTTCTTGTTCTCTATCGAGCTTCCTCCGGCAGATGCTGGATAGCTCGTTCTCTCCGGCGGGGCGACCCTCACGGTCCTGGGCGATGCTCTCGTGGCCGGCGCTGTGCGGATCATCGTCTCGACCGTAGCGAGCACTTCTTCGTCAGCAACCGAAGGCACGGCAGCTGCCGGAGCCAGATATCCCGGCCCGTCATCCGACGGTGGGACGTTGAGCTGGGTAGACGCTGGTATCTGGTTATCAGTCTCCGACGTCTTTGGCTTGATCATCTCCGCTATGCTGCTTAGACGATCAGCCAGACCGGACAGCTCATCTTTCTTGGTCTGGATATTGGATTTCTCGTTGTCGAGTTTCTCCTTAAGAGTGCTGGTGCTATTCGTACCATGCCCTCCTAGATCCGTACCGTCTCCGGTCGAGGGCGACAGGTCGTCGCTCTCTGGCTGGTTTGGTCTCACCTCCCTGGACGATGTTTTCGTGGTCGGCGGATTTGCGGATCTAGTATCGCCCGTCAAGATATTTCCTTCGTCGTCGGTCTGTGGTTCGACGACGGGCGAGAGAGATCCTGTCTTCGTCTCGTGCCCAGACGAGAGAGCATCGGACGACGATATCACAGATGAGACCTGGTTCTCCACCGTCTCCGGCCTTTTCAGCTTGATATTCTCCACCATCCCCCTCAAGCGGTTTATCAGGCCGGTTATGCCGTCCCTATCGATGGGACGATCGGCATCGAGGCTGCGTCGTTCTCGATCTCCCAACGAGGGGTCCATCCTGTCGAACTCGGCAGCATCCATCTCGGTCTCCAGATCGTCTAGACTGGTGTCAAGCTCATCGAACCCGGCGTCCAGATCGTCTAGACTGGTGTCAAGCTCATCGAACCCGGTGTCCAGATCGTCTAGCTTGGTGTCAAGCTCATCGAGCTCGGTGTCCAGATCGTCTAGACTGGTGTCCAGCTCATCGAACTTGATGGTTCCTCCCGAGTATGATGACGAAGGTTTTCGTCCGCCGGTGCGTAGCTGATTTAGGATGACCCTTTCGACCAACAACTGCCCGGTGGAGTCGATGCAGGCCACTTCTATCTCCCTTATTCCCTCCAGGCCGGGGACCTCGCTCCTGATCAGGCTTTGAGCCTCGCCCGGAGAGAGCTCGGTGAGGATCCCCAGGACCGCCCCACTTTCATCTTTGAGGGTCACCCGTCTTAGAGGATCATCACCCTTATTTTTCAGCTTGTACTCGACAGTGACGACCCGGCCAGAGGACGCAGAGGTCGCGATGGCCGTAGCAGAGATGGCAGGATGGATCACAGATATGTCTACCCTTTCCTGATCCGAGACGTGCCTGCCGCCATCGGTGGTCCCCGTAGCCTTCAGGCTCATCGAAAGATCCTCAGAAACGACCACGGTCTTCGAATAGGACCTGGACTCTTCCGGATCCAGCTCGGCCACCTGCACGTTCCAACCGGGACCCTGAACCTTTACATCTCGGAGGGGTCGAGTGAGATGGTTTGTGACGGTCACCTTGACCTTCGACCGCCCCCCGGCGCGGACTACCTGGGGATCGGCAGAGGCTCTGAGCTCGATATCCGGGTGCGCGGACAGTATCTCCAGCCGACCGCCCTCGCCGATAGCCTTTCCCGTAGAATCCCGGTCGCGGCCCGCTGCCCAAGGGATCGATGCGCCCTCCCGGCAGATCAGTTTGCCTTCGGCGCTGGCAGATACCCACAGATGGACGGGTTCTTTGAGGATCGGCGTGGTTCTGGTGAGTATGATGGACTCGCCTGGAGAAAGCCGGTTGAGGAGGCCGATCTGGCCGAAGTTGTCGTTGATCGATACTTCATGGAAGGGTTTGTGGCCGCAGTTTTCTAGGCGGATCTTGTAACTGAGTGGTTCACCGTACCGGATGCACCCACTTTCTAGGTCCAGATCGAGCTTTGCCTCCTCTCCGGAACCTGAGACGCAGGGGATTGTGAAGGGATCTGACGAGGCAAAGCTGGATGATAGTGAAACTGAGAGAAGAATAGCCATGAGACAAGCTAGGTATAACACATGAACTCTCCTGCCCATCCTATAGGAACGTCTCGGACGGTTTCCCTTCATTCTACCCCCGGGATAGTCATTTTATTATCGTTTCTCTATAAAAGGCTTTCGGAAGAATTGGCCTGCAGCGTCATGGGCGAGGCTGCTTGCGAACACTGGCACATAATATTCGAAGTGTATAGAAACAATCTTATCTATAGGCACGCCTATGGCCATCTGGTTTTGGATGTACTCACTTATGGACCCGGTACCGGCCTTCCTGATAGCGATAATCCTGGTCGGCCTTCTGGTGGCGAGGCTCAGGCTCCACCCTTTTCTGGGTCTCTTGACCTCGGCCTTGGTATACGGTCTGCTCACCGGTATGGGACCGGAGGTGATCGGTCATGTGACCACGGGGTTGGCCCGTTTCTTCTCTGCCCTGGCCATAATAATATTCTCAGGATCGGTGATCGCCGAGTACCTCAGGAGGAGCCGGTCGGTGGATCGGATCGTCGCAGACCTGCTGGACCTGGTCGGCCAAAGAAGGGGCCTGATGGCTTCGGGTCTTTCAGGTTACCTGGTATCGTTGCCGGTGATGTGCTGCATAACCTCCTATCTGATCCTGGAGCCCGTGGCAAAAGAGATGGGAAGACGGACCGATAGATCAAAGGCGAGGTTCCAGTACATGGTCGCGGCGGCCTCGGTCATATCCTACAACCTGATCTACCCCTCGCCGGTGATGGTTGCCCTCACCGGTGCCCTGGATGTGAGACCCCTCGATACGCTGAAGCTGGCCATTCCTCTATCCCTTCTGCTCCTGGTCGCAGCCCACTTTTATCTGAGCCGCCTGCATATCACCGAGGCCGGGATCGCACCCGGACCCCCGTCCAACCTGCCCTCCAGACTCAGGGCCTGGCTTCCTCTGGTCCTGCCCATGGCCTTGATCCTGGCCGGGCTAGTCACCGAAGCGGCCCGGTTCGTGGGGAACCCCAACGTAGCCCTCCTCCTGGGCGCGCTGGTCTCGGTGGCCCTGGCCCGGAAGAAAGAGATCGTCAAGGCCGCCACCAGGCGGGCAGGGGTCATCATATTCGATCTCTGCGGAGCCGGGGCCTTCGGTTACGTGATCGCCCAGAGCGACCTGGGAGCGGCACTGCACGGATCGCTGGGCGGATGGGTCCCTCTGTTCGCGATACCCTTCATCCTGGCGGCGCTGGTCCAGCTGGCCCAGGGGTCGAGGCTGGTCACGGTGGTGATAGCGGCAGAGGTGATGAGAGGGTATCCCCTCGACGGACTGACCATGATCCTCCTGATATCTGCCGGTGCCTTCACGTTCTCCTATCTGAGCGATCCCTACTTCTGGCTGATAAAAGAGACGACAGGATCCAGCCTGAGAGAAGTCGTTCTCGGCTACACGGCACCCCTCACCCTCTGCGGCCTGATCGTGCTCGCGGCGGCTGCGCTGCGCTGGTTCCTTTTGGTTGTATATAATGTATAAGTTTATGCGCTCAAGTATAGTCATGAACCTTAGACTTGATACTTAATGGAGCATATCAAAGAAGTCATCTGCATGTTCTGCGAATAAAAAAAGCAAGATCGTGATCGAGCGCGGCCAGATCGTCAAAA
>DAOG01000139.1:0-3167 GCA_002501765.1 Methanosaeta sp. UBA204 | reverse complement strand
TATTAGCGTTCATTAGCGTTCATTCGCGGTTGAAATAAGGAGATTGTATGTGTTTAGCTCCCTCAGAATCAATCGCTTGATAATGGTTTTAATCAATAGATGATTAGGCCATTGCATCCTGGCGTCATTGCGTTCTCGCCGATTTTTTTTAAAGTTGTATATTCCGCGCGCATCCGACCAAATGATGGATTTACCCGGCCGAGGCGTCACCTACCATGGGCGCGTCTCACCGCGCGGAAGATCTTCGTCCTCTCGCCGGTGTGGTGGAGGTGGGAGGGACATTTGCAGTCGGTGCACCCGAACCTGGGAACAAACTCCAGCTTCTCGCCGATCTTGAGGGCGATCTGGCACTCCAGGTCCAAAGAGGTCTCGGTCACCACCACCTCTTCCAAAGAGACGTGGGGAAGCAGATAGTCGATATGCCACCTTCTGGCGGGGTTGGTTCCCTCCATCACCCTCCGGTGGCGCTCCACCCGCTTCAGACCGCCAGGTCCCCGGGCAGAGCCCGTGTAGGCATAGTACCCACGCCAAAGGTGGATCTCACCCAGCGAGCCCACGACGAGATCGAGGTCGGGGTCGAGTCTCAGGATCAGTGTGTAGATGCCTTTCTCCATCAGGGGGGAGTTGGAGCCGGCGGTATTTCAGGCTTGAGGTCCGGAGGTTCAACCGCCGGGGGCCAGGCCTTCATCAGCCAGGTCGGCCAGGATCTCCTTCAGACGTCTAGCCACCTCTGCGTTGATATAATCCTCCAGCTGGTCGCTTTCCAGGTGCTTGTGAAGCGCGGTTCCCACGACGATCCCTCTCAGGAAGGCCGGTCGGTGGTCCTCCTCGATCGTGGCCAAGACCCGGTTGAGGTACTTTTTGAGGGTGGTTCCCGGGATGGTCCTGTAGGCGCTCAGCTCGTCCACGGCGTCCAGGATCTCCTCCCGGGCGAACCCGGCGCTCAGTAGAAAGGTCTCCATATCGTACTCTTTTTGGGACATGATCGCTCCACCTGATAGTTCTCTTCCACCGAAAGTTAGCAAAGGTTGGCAGCAAGTCAAAGATCATTTCGTAAATGGCGATCAAAGGTATTGTCGTTTCTGTTGTTGATCGTATGGAGGCTGTCCAACAATTATCAGCAATCAGCAATGCTGTCCTACTTGTACCCTATGCACACACCACCTCGAAATCACGGAAACATACACCAAAAAATCCATGAGGTATAACGCAAAGGCGCAAAGGCGCAAAGGGGTTTATCTATGATTAGGCCATTTAGCCCTCTCCTGAAAAGATATATAAATATGCTACACAAAAAACAGGTCGTGTCCACCACTTACTGAACAGGCACTCTGAAGTTCATCACCTCTTCAATGGTCCATATATGATCTGTAAGTCCTTCTGCCATGGCTGGAGTTCGCCGCAACCACTTTCTTTTGCCCTGGGGGACCTTCAGCTTTAGAGAATCGTGCGGTTTGATGAAGTTATACCAGGTTTGGAAGAAGTCAATTGCATGAGAATGCATCATAAGAGATTTACTACAGTTCATACCTTTGCGAATGAATCTGGCCAAGGAGTTTCTGATTGTGAGGTTAATCCTCTCTACATAGGAAGTGCTTATCTTACCCTCAGAGTTGGTACCAAGCGCTTCTAAAACGTCATCCGTATTCCCAAAGACCACTCGCTGGACCGTCGCGACAACTTGGTTCTTTTCTCGTTTCTTGCAGACCTGTGCATATTTCAAGTTAGGATGGGGAACGAGCACAGGTGGGGGTTTCCTTCCTATTCCCTTGTATGGAGGTGTTTCCAGTACCCCATAGACCGCCAACAGTCCTTCCTCAAATGGGTCCCAATCATCCGAAACGAAAACCGGGATTGGAGAATCATGATCTCGTCTCTGTTCCACGATCTGGAATAGTCCGATGGCGTCTTTGGTTGTACGACCCCCATCATGATGAGCTATGAACAATCTTGTGTCGGTCTTTATGGCCGTCAAAGCATAAACGTCTCCATACTCCTCAGGGTCTCCTTCCACAACGTTTTTATTTTTTTTTAATATATGACCATATTTCATCAATTTGAACGTTCTCCAGGTTAAGATTGTTTAAAAAGTAGTTGTTAACCTCGTTACAGTGGGCTCCAGCCAGGGCTACCCATCGACATATTGCATCTTTGTCGTGACCAGTGGCTCTAGCCACTCCACGAATACTGCCCTTCTCAGGCAACATCGCCAGGGTCCTGAGCACTTCGTCCCAAGGTGTGATCAAACTGAAAAACGGCGTGCCTCGGGTCTCACTAAAACAATGACCACATGTCTTACATCGTAGAAGTGCTGTGTTATTTTTCCCGTATCGTTCCTTTAGAACGATGTTACCAAGACCTTTCTTGCCGTAGTTTGGGCAATCCACGTCCCAACACCAAAATTGCGATAGATCTAACTCATCCTGCAAAGCTACTCCCTCATAGTCTGAATTCAGCTAAAAGTATATAAGGCTTTCAGTTTCCGGTGGACACGACCGGATCTTGTAACAAGCACGGTTCGCGTTGACTAATGTGGCCTGGCTCAGTTCACAACGGAAGAGATCGATGAACAGCTCGCGGAGTCTATCGTAGGGTATGAGCTGGTACTGGTTCAGATAGATAGCCACGGACTTCAGATGAGGTCCGTATTGTACAGGCTGTTGAACTTCGTCGGGAAAGGTAGCCTTGTTGAGATGGCCACATGTGGGACACGTTTTGGCTTCCGCCTGGTGTTCGATTACTTCGACTGCAATCTTAGGTGGTAGATCAAACACCTGTCGTCGTTCGCAACCAGTAGCTTGTACATCTACCAAAGACATGCCGCATCCATCACATATTGATACTTGGTGCTCGACGACATGGTCCGGGTTGTCCACCATCTTCAGGGTATGACCTTTATGCCCCTTCTGACCACCCACTGGCCGATCGCTTTTCTTGCGTCGACTTCTGGGTGTTGAGGGTGGGTCTGTTGAAGGGGGTTTGCTGCTGTTGCGGCTGTTTTTGTTGAGTCGAATCTCCAACGATCTCACTCGTTCTTCGAGCTCGGCGATCTGCATTGTCTGTTCAGTGACGAGTGTAACAACCGCCTCAGGCCCTTCATCATAGATCGCCAAAATATCTTCACGACTTGGGTGTAGGGACCTGACCGGATCTGATGATAAGGCCAA
>DAOG01000011.1 GCA_002501765.1 Methanosaeta sp. UBA204 | reverse complement strand
CGATTTAACGCAAAGACGCAAAGGAAGAGAAGTCACCGAGTTATGACGCCGTGTCCGTTAACATATGATTAGTATTAACTAATATTAACTCACGACAGAACCTATCTGCCCAGCTACAGGTGATAGGATGGACGAAGAATTTAGAAGAGCTGCCGAGTTCCATGGACATTACTGCCCCGGACTGGCGATGAGCTACCGGGTGGCCAGGTACGTCAAGGACTACTACGACAAGGCGGAGGATGAGGAGCTGGTGGCCATCGTGGAGAACGACTCCTGCAGCGTCGATGCGATCCAGTATGTCCTCAGCTGCACCTTTGGGAAGGGCAACCTGATCTTCAAGGATCACGGCAAACACGTCTACACCTTCTACTCCAGGGACCACAAGAAGGCCTTGAGGATCTACTTCAAGGGACGCAGTATCTCCCAAAGCGAGATCGAAGCCATGAGGAGATACTTTGCAGGCCGGTTAACAGAAGAAGAACAAAAAACGGTCGAGAAGATGAGAGAGGACTATATGGAGTACATACTGGGCGCCGGCGACGACGAGCTCTTCGAGGTCAAGGAGATCGATCTTCCCGCGCCCAGGAAGGCGCGTATCTATCCATCGATGAGATGCGAAGAGTGTGGGGAGGACTTCATGGAAATCAATGAGAGGACCGCAGAGGGGAAGGTGGTCTGCAAGGACTGCTACGGGAAGATGGTGGGGTAGCTTCCATTTCTGGGTTATTCTCTCAATGCCGGAAAGGGCTTGTATCGGCAGGTCGGCGCCATCCAAGACCCGGGGCCGCTGGTGGCCCTGACCGATAGAAAGATCTATAACTCCTCCTCCCCACCACGCCCCATGGCTCTGCTAGAGATCAAGGGCGTATCCAAGCTCTTCGAGGCCAAAGGCAAGGCCGTCGAGGCGCTGCGAGACATCAACCTCTCCGTAGGGGAGAACGAGTTCGTATGCCTCGTCGGTCCCTCCGGCTGCGGCAAGACTACCCTTCTGAGGATCATAGCCGGGCTGGACCGCCCCACCGACGGCGAAGTGCTCCTGGACGGCAAGCTCATCGAGGGACCCGGCCCCCTGAGAGGCATGGTCTTTCAGGAGTACTCCCTCTTCCCGTGGAGGACGGTTCTGGACAACGTGGCCTTCGGCCTGGAGCTGAGAGGCGTCTCCAAGGAGGAGCGGCTCGCCCGGGCCCGCAGCTACCTGAAGGCGGTGGGGCTGGAGGCCTTCGAGGCGAGCTATCCTCACGAACTCTCCGGCGGGATGAAACAGAGGGTGGCCATCGTCAGGGCCCTGGTTAACGACCCCAAAGCGCTTCTCATGGACGAGCCTTTCGGGGCCCTGGACGCCCAGACCAGGAACGTCATGCAGTCGGAGCTCCTCCGGATCTGGCAGGAGAAGAAGAAGACGGTGGTCTTCGTGACCCACAGCATGGACGAGGCCATCTACCTGGGAGACCGGGTCGTGATAATGTCCGCTCGGCCGGGGATGATCAGCGATATCATCGATATCGACGTTGCCCGTCCCAGAAACAGAACCAGCCCCGAGGTAAACAGATATCGGGAACGTATCCTCCAAGACCTGCGCGCCCTGAGGAACTGATATAGGTCAAAGACGGGTCTCAGGAGCGTTTATATTTGTAGAAGACGACCTCTACATCCGACTGGTGAGACCACTGAGCATATCTAAATGGATGGAGCTTCCACGAAGGGTAGTCGTAGGCAGCGGAGCCCTCTCCGAGGTTGCCGACCTTTCTAGAGACCTCAAGCTGGAGGGCAGAGCCCTCATCGTGACAGGCACCACCACCGGCAAGACCGCAGGCAAAGAGGTCTCTCGCCGGATGGAGGAAGGTGGCTTCGAGACCATCCTCCTGATTACCAGGCATTCAAAGATGGAAGAGGTGGACCGGGCAGAAGTGGTGGCCAGGGAAGAAGACGCCGGCTTTCTTCTCGGGGTCGGAGGTGGACGGTGCATAGACATAGCCAAGCTGGCCTCGATGAAGGCAGGTTTGCCCTTTATAAGCGTTCCCACCGCAGCATCTCACGATGGCATCTGCTCCGCTCAGGCCTCCCTCACCGTAGACGGCGAGACGACCTCCATATCCACACAGTCACCCCTGGGGATCCTCGCCGATACCAGCATAATATCGAGAGCTCCAAGAAGACTCCTGGCGGCGGGGTGCGGCGACATAATCTCCAACTACACGGCAATATTAGACTGGAAACTCGCCAAGCGGCTCAGGAACGAGAGGTACAGCGAGTATGCTGCAGCGCTGTCCCGGATGACCGCCCAGATGATAGTCGACTCCGCATCCATCATAAGGCCCGGCCTGGCCGAGTCCGCCAAGATAGTGGTAACGGCCCTAATCTCCAGCGGTGTGGCCATGAGCATCGCCGGCTCTTCGAGGCCAGCCAGCGGGTCAGAACACAAGTTTGCTCACGCTCTGAATAAGATCACACCCGGCAGCGCTCTCCACGGCGAGCTCTGCGGGGTGGGGACGATCATCATGATGTACCTCCACGGCGGCGACTGGAAGCGGATCCGAGAGGCTCTTAGCCTGCTGGACGCGCCGACCTCCGCCGCCGAGATGGGGATCGAAGACGATGTCGTGGTCGAGGCGCTCGTCGGTGCGCGAGAGATTCGTCCAGAGCGCTACACCATACTAGGAACCGGCCTCACCAGAGAAGCTGCCCGGAAGGCCGCAAAGAAAACAAAAGTAATATAATATTTATCGAGGCGTAAACATGTCAGAAGCAACTACCCAGATCACACTGATAGGAACAAGACTGGCGACCATAGGGATGGAGTTCGTATTCAACGGCCCCACCTCGGAGTGCGAGACCTGCAAGCTCCGGAACACCTGCACCAACCTGGAAAAGGGGAGAAGGTACCGGGTCCTGGGGCTGCGTGGGGAGCTGGTACACGAATGTCCCCTGCACGACGGAGGGGTGAAAGCCATAGAGGTGACGGAGAGTCCCATAATAGTGGCCATCGATGCCAGGAAGGCCTTCGCCGGTTCCAAGATGATCCTGGAGCCGCCCAACTGCGAGGAGTACTACTGCAGCATGTACGATATATGTCATCCCGTAGGCCTGAAAGAGGGCGACAGGTGCACCATCGTGGAGGTCGTGGGCGAGTCTCCCGAAGAATGCCCCCAAGGACACAGTCTGAAGCTGGTGGAGCTGAGACGCTGATCCAAGCATGAAGGCCCGGCTGACCTACTCCAGGAACGTCTTCATACCGGTCACCCGCTTCTGCAGGAACAGGTGTCTCTATTGCAGCTTCCGCAGCGACGAAGGCGGGACCATCGGCAGATCGGAGGCCATCGACCTGATGGATCGGGGTGCTGAAGCGGGCTGCGCCGAGGCGCTCTTCTGCATGGGCGAGCGACCCTGGGACGTCCCCGGCTTCGAACGGGACGGCGAGGCCGTGCTCGACTACCTGATCGAACTCTGTGAGCTGGCCCTAGAGAGAGGCCTTCTCCCCCACACCAACGCCGGCATCCTCACCCAGGCAGAAATGAAACGGCTAGCTCCGTACAACGCCAGCATGGGCCTGATGCTGGAGACCACCGCCGAGCTGGAGGCTCACAGGCTCTCGCCGGGGAAGATACCAAAGGTCAGGATAGAGACCCTATCCACAGCAGGTCGGCTCAAGATACCCTTCACCACCGGCATCCTGGTGGGCATAGGAGAGAGCAGGGACGATAGAATCGAGTCCCTCCGGACCATCGCCGGTCTTCACAGGGCCTATGACCACATCCAGGAGGTCATCATCCAGCCCTTTGATCCCAAGCCGGGTACTCCCATGGTCTCAACCAGACCGCCAGGAGATGACGAGCTTGTCGACGCCGTAAGGCTGGCCAGGGCGGCGTTGCCGCGGACGGTCGCGGTCCAGGTCCCACCCAACCTAGCCGACCCCCGACCACTGGTGGAGGCCGGTGCAGACGACCTGGGAGGGATCAGCCCCCTCACACCCGACTGGATCAACCCGGACAAGAGGTGGCCCACGGTCGAAGAACTGCGTCGGAGATTTCGGGATAGGGATCTGCGAGAGAGGCTTCCTGTATATCCACGCTACATCGAGAGAGGGTGGTACGGCAGCCGGACAGGAGACCTGATTAGGCGGCTGGCCGACCCGGATGGGCTCAGAGGTGGGTCGTAAGAGATATCTCACATCAGCACAACATGAGGGCGATGAGCAAAAAAACGCTGGAGATAGGTGCGAGTATCGGTCTCGTCGTCCTGATGGTCGCGCTCATGGCGATGGTACAGGCGACGATGCCGGAGGGGTTGCATCCGACCGGGTTCGTGGTTATTGTCCTGGCTTTCATGGCACTTATGGGCGTCGTCGGCGTCAAGCTGGCTAGCGCATAGGTGAGACGCGACAAGTAAATCCTCCATTAGGTCGGATTTACTTGAGCACATAATATTATACATTATATACAATCCAGAAACATATCTCACGACAGGTGGACAGATATGAGCAGTTTCTTGGACAGGTTAATGGGCAGATCTGGCGACGAAGACTACGTTGACATAGATCTGGGGCAGTTCGAGGATGTCTCTGCAAGACCGAGCAAGACCTTTGTCCGGTTCGCGGAGCTGAGCAGCCCGGAGGTCGTGCAGGACATAAGGCGGGAGGTGCTCGATAACAACACGGTCCTGATCGACATCTCGCCGATGACGCGGGATAAATCCATGCTGGAGGAGTCCATCGGAGATATCAAGGCGATCGCGGAGGAGGTCAACGGCGACATAGCCGGGCTCGGAGACGATCTCGTCTTGATAGTGCCCAGGGATGTGAGGATCGATCGCGAGAACGTTCTGGGAGGCGCGGATTGAAGGCCACCACCGAGGTCGAGTGTCCCCTCTGTGGATCCATGATAAAGTTTGGCTGGGAGACAACTGACGTACCCCATTTCGGAGAGGTGATGGTGATCGCCGGGACCTGTGAGCGTTGTGGGTTCAAGCATACAGACACGATCCTGCTGACCCAGGGCGAGCCGACGAGGTACACCTTCGAGATCAGAGAGGTCGAGGATCTGAACGTCAGGGTCATCAGGTCCACCAGCGGGACGATCAGGCTACCCGATCTGGGGGTCGATGTCGAACCGGGTGCGACGTCAGATGCTTACATAACCAACGTCGAGGGCGTCCTCCAGAAGATTAAGGGCGTGGTATCCTTCGCTACCAGATCTGCCAGAGATGCTGGCGCCGAGGAGAACGCCCGGAGGGGTGACGGGATCCTGGAGTGTATCGAGAAGGCCATGGAGGGCCGGTATCCTCTCACCCTGGTGCTGGAAGATCCCCTGGGTAACAGCGCCATAATCTCCGAAGACGCCATATCTTCCGAGCTGACCGATGAAGAGTGCGAATCGCTGAAGACGGGAATGATCATCCTGGATGGCGATGATGGTTGAGGAGCTATCTTGATCGTGCTCAGCGGAGGGACGGGGACCCCCAAGCTCCTGGTAGGGTTGAAGGAGGTCTTGGACCCTTTGGACCTGACCGCGGTGGCGAACACCGCCGACGACCTCTGGATCTCGGGGAACCTGGTCTCTCCGGATCTGGACACCGTGATTTACACCCTGGCAGGTCTGGTGGACCGGTCCAGGTGGTGGGGGATCGAGAACGATTCGTTCCGCACATCGGAGTTTCTCAAGAGCTTGGGCCACGAAGAGGTCCTCACTCTGGGGGATATGGACCGGGCGGTGCACATATTCCGCTCGGACCTTATGAGGTCCGGAGCCGGGCTGAGCAAGGCCACAGAGGAGCTCTGCAGGTCTTTGGGAGTGAGGGTGAGGGTGGTTCCCATGACCGACGATCCCGTATCCTCGATGATATCTACCTCCCTGGGTGAGATGGACCTCCAGACCTACTGGGTGAAGAATAAAGGCAGGCTTTCTGTCGAGGCCATCAGGTTCCAGGGGATAGAGGAGGCCAGGCCCAACTCAGTTTTTCTGGATGCACTCTCCGGCGACGATCCAGTTCTGATCGGGCCCAGCAACCCAGTCACCAGTATCGGGCCCATACTGGCCCTGGAAGGCGTCAGAGAGATGATGAATAAGAAGGATAGGGTGATCGCCGTGAGCCCCTTAGTAGGAGATCGGCCGGTGAGCGGTCCTGCGGCCGAGTTCATGCGCGCCTGGGGTTACCCGGTGACCGACCAGGGGGTGGCCGATTTACTGGGATGCGTGGACCTCATGGTGGTGGGGCCAGAGAGCAGGTACAAGGGGTCGTGTGTCAGGATGAATACGACCATGAACTGCGAAGAGGACAGCGTCAGGCTGGCCAGAGAGATAGTCGAGCTGATCTCATGTTCGTAGGGGTGGATCACGGGACCCGGGCGGTCAGGTTCGCCACCACCGAGGGCAGGTGTTGCGTCTTGCCGAGAGCGGTGGCGAGCAGACTCTCGGCGGCAGAGATAACGCAGAGGGTAGAGCGAGAGCTGGCGATCGAAGAGGTCGATCTTCTGGCGCTCACTTATTCAATGGGAGACGGCATCACAGAGATCGTGAGGATCGAGGACGCGGTCAACCGCGGGGTCATCAGGCAGGATGGAGCGGGGGTTCACGTCGGCGGTGGGACGAGGGTCTTTGACGCCGTGAGAGAGGCCGGTTGGCCCGCGATACTTCTGCCCGGCATCCACCGGAAGAGCGGTACCGATCCCCGGATGAACGTCTTCTCTCATGGTGCCAGCCCGGAGAAGGTAGGCCTGGCCTATCGGGTCTACAAGGACGGGGTATCGAGCTTCATAATATCCGATGCCAGCTCTAACGTCGTCACCATAGGTGTCGTCGACGGCAGGATCATAGGAGCCATCGATGCCCCCATATTCGCGCCCGGTCTGCTTCATGGCCCCCTGGACGTAAACGCCATCCGGCAGGTCGACTCGGGCAAGATGAGCGCCAACCAGGCTTTCACCGCGGGCGGGATTGTGCGCAAGCTGGGCGCTGACACCCTGGACGACTGCGACCAGGATAAAAAGAGACACGCTCTGGAGACCCTGGCCTTATTCGCGGCGATGGAGCTGAGCGCCATGGGCGTCCTCTTGCGGGACCTGGGCGCGGCGCGACCGAGGTTGTACCTGGCAGGCGATCCTGCCTTGCTCATAGCGCCCAGGGTCTCCGAGCTTCTGGACCGGAAAGTGAGGCCGCTGGCCAGCTGCGATGCCGCCCTGGGCGGTGCTCTGATCGCCAAGGATGTCTATCGGGGCGCAGAGAGCGTGCTGGGTGTGGGAGTGGACGAGAGGGTGCGATATGAAAACTGGGTCAAAGACATACTAAAATAGTGCTATTTGACCCCAGCTTTCTTTCTTAGGACCGGGGTTTATAAGATCGACCCGGAGGACGCGGCCCTGGATCAATCTTTCTTCTTCAACGTCTCTATCCGGGATATGAGGAGGCCGAGCCTCTTCTCGATCAACAGCACCTCTCGCTCCAGGACGAGCAACTCATCCGCTCTGGAAAGGGGCGGACTTTGGCCCTCGCCTTCCCGGGGTCCGGACGTCTCGTACCTGAGCAGGTAGCTCCCGCCGCCAATCTTTATTCCCAGGCCGTATACGAGAGCCATGGCGATCTTCTTTCTGGCGCTTCTGAGGTCGTTCCAGAAGGCCTTCCGGGAGATACCCATGTAAAAGGCTGCTTCTTCTTGCTTGAGTTCCAGGAGGTCGACGAGACGTACCGCCTCAAGTTCTTCAAAATTGAGGTCGACCGTGTCCACCTCGTCTGGTGACGCCCCGTCGGGCGCAAACCACTTCTTCTCCGGGATCTCTGAGATCCACCGCTGACCCCGGCGGCGGCCTCTTCCTTTCTTCACAATATCTCGTATTGGTGATGTTATATTTGAAACTTTGCCTGGTTTTGAGAAAGATTTAAATACTAGTTCGCATAAGGTACTTATTGAGCGTCGAGCTGGTCGGAGGAGATCCAGAAGAGACGTGAGAAAAAAGAGGTGAATATCAGATGCCTGGTGGAGACGGAAGTGGACCACGGGGACGTGGACAGAAGACCGGCAAGGGAAAAGGCACCGGGTCCGGCGGACAGACTGACCCGAGTCCCGAACGCGGGTCCGGCGGTGCTGGTGGCCGCGGCGGTGGTCGTGGCAAAGGCCAGGGCAAAGGCCGGGGCCGATAACGCTCGAAGATAAAGGTTTCAAGACATTTAAACGACGAAGAACCCTTCCCGTCCGGTGGGGTCCTTGGATAAAGAACGAAAGAGGAGGTGAATACCAGATGCCTGGTGGAGATAGAACAGGTCCGGTAGGATTCGGGCCGAGAACCGGCAGAGGCCTGGGATACTGCTCCGGATACCCTGCGCCCGGATACATGAACGCCGGGTTCGGCTTCGGACCGAGAACCGGTAGGGGCCTGAGATACTACTTCGGATACCCTGCGCCCGGATACATGAACGCCGGGTTCGGCTTCGGTCGTGGCTTCGGTCGAGGCCGCAGCGGCGGTCGTGGAGGCGGTCGGGGCCGATAACGCTCGAAGATGAAGTTTCAAGATATTTGAACGGCAAAGGATTCTTCCCGTCCGGTGGGGTCCTTGGATAAAGAACGAAATAGGAGGTGAATATCAGATGCCTGGTGGAGATAGAACAGGTCCGGTAGGATTCGGACCAAGAACCGGCAGGGGCATGGGATACTGCTCCGGATACCCTGCACCCGGATACGCGAACGCCGGGTTCGGGTTCGGGCGCGGCTTCGGCGGTGGTCGGGGCGGAAGGAGAGGGTGGATCGCAACATATCCATATGGAGCGCCTGCACCTTACGTCCCTCCCGTTGCTCCCTCTCCCGAAGAGGAGACGGCATACCTGGAAGAGGCTGCCCGGAACCTGGAAGAGGAACTTAACAGCATAAAAGCCAGGATCGAGAGTCTGCGGTCACAGAAGTGACCGGATACTCTCCTTCATTTATTTCTTATATATTTCTGTATATACTACATGATATTATGTACTCTGGCGAATCCGACCGAATGGAGGATTTATTCGTCGGACTGCCTCGGTCCCAGACCGATCATGCTCCATATCTTTTCCATATTCAGATATTTTTCTGTGGCCCTGGCCAGCTCGTCGTAGCCACCGCCACTTGGATCCGACCGGCGGGTCAAGTTCTTCTGGCCGTATATGTAGTCCAGAAAGGCGTTTTTGAAGTTCTCGTTCTGGAAGATCCCGTGCAGGTAGGTGCCCATGATCAGGCCGTTGCTGCTCACGGCACCGTCGTCCTCGAAGGCGAAGGGCTCCTGGTGGACGGTATTCCCCATGTGGATCTCGTAGCCCCAGACCGTCTGACCTCTGAGGGGGCCGAGTATGGGACCCTCGCCGGTCACCTTCTTCTCCACCTGGACCGTTCTCTTCTCGTACCGGTCGAAATGGGTTACCAGGTCGAGGAGGCCCAGACCTGGCATCGACGCTGTGATATCCTCTATCCCCTCGTCTACGATCTCTCTACCCAGCATCTGGTATCCTCCGCAGATCCCCAGTATCGGAGTGTCCTTCAGCGCCAGGATCTCTCGGTCCATGCCCTTGAGCCTCATCTCCGCCAGATCGGATACGGTGTTCTTGGTGCCGGGGATTATCACCGCGTCGGGGCTGCCCAGAGGCTCTCCGAGGTCCACGTACCTAACCCTGGCAGACCGTTCCAGGGGCTCAAAGTCGGTGAAGTTGGATATGCGAGAGAGCCTTATTATTGCGATATCCACCCCGCCGTTCTCTCTCCTCTTGTCTCCTAAAGATACAGAGTCTTCCGAGGGAATCTCCAGGTCCAGATAGGGCATCACTCCCAGTACGGATATCCCGGTCAGCTCTTCCAGCATCTTCAGTCCGGGCTCCAGGATGGCGGGATCTCCTCGGAACTTGTTTATTACCATCCCCTTGACCAGTGACCTGATCTCGGGAGGTAGAAGCTTCACCGTGCCGTAGAGGCTGGCGAACACCCCTCCCCTTTCGATGTCACCCACCAGGAGGATAGGAGACCTGAGCTTGGTGGCGATGTAGATGTTGGCCAGGTCCCTCTGGTAGAGGTTTATCTCCGCGGCGCCGCCGGCGCCTTCCACCACTATGTAGTCGTACTCCTTCTGGAGTTCTTCCAGGGCCCGGTCTACGGAGGTCTTCAAGCCCTCTATCTCTGCATAGTACTCTTCGGCAGACTTATCGGCCACCGGCTCGCCGAAGACCACTACCTGGGAGGTCCTATCGCCCTTGGGCTTGAGGAGGATGGGGTTCATGAGTTCGCTGGGTTCTGCTCTGGCGGCCCAGGCCTGTACCGCCTGGGCTATCCCCATCTCTTTGCCGTCTTTTGTCACCCAAGAGTTGAGGCTCATGTTCTGAGACTTGAAGGGCGCCACCCGCAGACCGCGGTCGGATAGGATCCTGCAGAGCGCCGCTGCCAGCGTGCTCTTCCCCGAGTGAGACGTCGTTCCCAGTACCACTATGAACTTGGTCATGACTCGCAGCCGATTGTTGCAAAAGCTTATTTGTCTTTTGGCATCTCTGGTCCAGGGCCGGATGGTGGGGCTCTCACCAAGGGCGGCAAAATGACCGGGGCTGTTCCTGGAGTTTCTCACAATTGGGCTTGGAGAAATTTATAGCAGACTAGCCAAATCGATGTCTGGTAGATTAATGTTTTGTCAGGGACTATAGCTATAGCCTTGCAGGGCATCGGTTTTTAGCACATCCTTGAAAGAAAAGTATAAACACCGACCGCATTCTGATGGACCGTCCATATGTCCCGTGGCGACGTGCACCGTGGCCGCCTATCGTTGTCTCGTCCCTTCGATCTGCTCTTCGATCTTTTTGAGCCTGGCCAGCTGGATCTGCATCCTCCTGAGCAGGATCGAAGGTGCTTCGGTGGTCCTGGTGCACTGCTCTATCCAGTAGTCGGCTTCTTTGATCACCCCCAGCGCCAGCTCTTCAATCTGAGCAGAGGGATGGTCCTTTTCTAAGTCGTCCAAAATCGCGTCCTGAGTCTCTGCAATCTTCAAGAGGATGTGGTTGAGCTCTTCTTCCACCTCGACCCGATCCAATCCATCAGCTCCTCAGATAATATTGGGGCGATATGGCTCTCCGACATAGACCGGCCCTGAGAATCTCACCCTGCCCTAAGTTTCACTATCGCCTCGGCCAGATCGCCATGGCACTCTTCCAGGGCGGCCCGGCCCTCTTCCAGAGATACTCCGGTCTGGGCTACTACCAGCTCCACGTCGGCGTCGGGTATGGTCAGGGCGCGCGCCCTCTCCTCGGGGGTGCCCACCATCTGATAGGACTTATTTCCCTGAGCAGTCATAATGGTGACTGTAACATCCTGGAATACTATCTCTTTGTCCGCGGTTTTGATCACCACCTCCTCGACGCCCTCGATCTCTTCTATGCTGATGCCCATCTGCTTCATCATCTGTTTCATCTTCTTGGGGCTCATCCCCTTGCCGCCGATACCTGGTAACATGGGTCCCGCTTGGAAGACATCGTAGGTAAATCTATCTATGATATCGGTATCTCCAAAAGAATCACCTTTGCGATGATAAAACCTCTCGATATACATTGGATGTACCTCTGTCAAGACTCATTGATGGCAGTGAGGGCTTCAGATATATTTACAAAATATATAAAATATCAGTAGCCTCAATTGGGGTTCAATGTGACGATGTCGAGGTACCCAAAAAATAATAAACCTAAACCAAATGATATATACCCAAAGCAGTGAGTATTGCCGGTGGGAATGATCGAAGAGGATACTTATGCCACACCTGACCGAAAGAGAACAACAAGAGATCCTCCGCTACATCGAGGCCGATAAGCCCCTGCCCGACAAGTATCGTTTTATGCTTTTTGAGGACAAGCGCGAGGTTGAGCTGGTCTGGAACGGCAAGACGAACGAAGTCTGCAACATCGTTCTGCCATTTCAGGTGATCGAGCAGGTGGACGAACCGCGCGCCGAGAAGGACACCAGCTTTCAGAAGACGCTCTTCGACCTGGACCCACGCGGCCGTCAGCTCAAGGGCTGGACGAACAAGCTGATCTGGGGCGACAATAAGCTGATCCTCTCAAGTTTGAAGAACGGCCCGCTTCGTGAGGAGATCGAAGAACAGGGCGGCATCAAGCTGATCTACATCGACCCGCCCTTCGACGTGGGCGCGGATTTCTCGATGGACATCGAGATCGGCGGCGATACCTTCACCAAGAAGCCCAACATCCTCGAAGAGATCGCCTACCGCGACACCTGGGGCAAGGGCGCAGATTCTTTCATCGCCATGATCTACGAGCGACTTGTGCTGATGCGGGATTTGCTGGCCGAGGACGGGGGCATCTACGTGCATTGTGATTGGCGGGTGAATAGCCTACTCAGGTTGGTCTTAAATGAGGTGTTAGGAGAAAACCATTTCATCAACGAAATCATTTGGCGCAGAAAACAGTCACAGGCATGGTCAGCAAATCAGTTTGGTGTAACAAATGACACCTTGCTCTTCTATTCAAAAGGTGAAGAGCACATATTCAATCCGATTTACTCAAAGAATGATGACAATACGAAGAAGTACATCGAAGAGCGTTTTACCTTTGATGATGGGGATGGACGAAAATACATGAAGTCCCCCTTGGTCAATCCTTTAAATCGACCAAATTTACGCTATGAATTTCACGGCGTTCATCCCCCAAAAACAGGCTGGTTGTACTCAAAGGAACGGATGGAGGAAATGTATAACAAAAATGAGTTGGTCATGCCTAAAGATAGTAACGCCCGTATTTACCGAAAGATATATGAAGATAATTACCCAGGCCAAATGATTCAAAATGTTTGGGCAGACATTCCCATTGTAAATCCTATGGCTACTGAGCGGCTTGGTTACCCCACCCAAAAACCTGAAGCCCTGCTCGAACGTATGATCAAAGCCACCTCCAACGAAGGCGATCTCGTTGCCGACTTCTTCTGCGGCTCAGGCACCACCGCCGCCGTGGCCGAGAAGCTGGGGCGCAAGTGGATCGTCGCCGACCTCGGCAAGTTCGCCATCC
>DAOG01000036.1 GCA_002501765.1 Methanosaeta sp. UBA204 | reverse complement strand
TCACTAGATTTCTAGACAGAGCCCGAAAAGAAGGCAGAGTCAGAGAAACAAGCGATACTAGTAAAGGGTCAGCAACTCGCCGAAAGGGAGCGCCAGAGGGTCCTGGCAGATGCAAAGATACGGGTCAAACGAGAGATATTCGATGCGAAGGAGAATCTCATAAAGGAGGCTTTTGGAGAAGCGGAGAAACGACTCGCGAGACTGGCAGATACGCCGGAGTATAGCGATATTCTCGGAAAGTTGATCGTGGAATCCAGTGTCGTTGTCGGAGGAGGCTCTCTCGAAGTGCTGGCAAGGGAACAAGACAAGAACCTGCTGCCCAAAGATACCCTGGCAAGTCTGAGCAAGAAGATCTCAGAAACGACCAAGAAAAAGACAACGCTCAGCCTCTCAGAGAAGACCATAGCTACCATCGGAGGTGTCATCGTGCGCAGCAAAGACGGCGCAATAGAAGCCGACAACACCTTCGAATCCAGGACCGGCAGGCTCAGGAGTGAGTTAAGATTTAAGGTAGCCGAGATACTCTTCGGGGGAGCATCGTGACGTTAGAAGAGCTGGCAACCAGTCTCGGGTTCCCATCATTTCCGTCTTTATTTGCAATAGCGATAGCACTGGCACTAGTTCTGGGTCTCATAATCTTTATACCGATCCTCCTCAGAGTGATCGAGATCGCAAGCTATGCCTACTCAAACTCCCGCATCCGGGTGATGGAGAGCAGGATTATCTCCGAAGATAAGCTCAGGGAGATGATCGAGGCATCTTCCCTGGCGGAGATCGTGGCAGCACTGGACGGTTATCTCGTCAAGGTTGGCAAGGATATATCGATCACGCAGCCCTTTGGGATCGGCCCAGCGATCGGCTATCTCTCCGTGAAGTATATGGAGATCCGGAACATCAGGACTCTTGCAAGAGGTATAGAGGTGGGGTTATCACCAGACGAAATACGCAATCTCATCATGAAGGTGGGAACTTGAGCGAGATGACGATAGCAGTAATTGGTGACTCGGACACGGTGAGCGGCTTCCGGCTGGGTGGCGTGACGAACTCGTATGTGGTCAAAGCCGACGAGCCCATCGACGCCGTCCTGAAGAAGCTGATCTCCGACGAAGAGCTCGGAGTGATCATAGTAACCGAGCGGGTGGCAGATGCAAACCGTTCGACCATAGATGATCTGAACAAGGCCAAGAAATCCATTACCCCGATCATAGTGGAGATCCCAGACAAGGATGGGCCTATTGTGCGTGAGGTAGATCCGCTGAAGGTGCTGATCAAGAGCGCCATAGGAGTTGAGATGTGAGGAGGTTATCTTTTTGAGTATTACAGGACGTATTTATAAAATTACCGGGCCTCTCGTAGTCGCCGAAGACGTGAAAGGCTGCGTCATGTACGAGTTGGTCAAGGTTGGAGAGATCGGCCTGATGGGTGAGACTATCAGGCTGGACGAGGACCGGGCCTATATCCAGGTCTACGAGGCCACCGAGGGGTTGAAGCCTGGTGAGCCGGTAGAGACCACCGGAGCACCGCTGACTGCAGACCTCGGCCCAGGTATCCTGAAAAACTTCTACGACGGGATCCAGAGGCCTCTCGAGGGCCTGAAAAAAATTGCCGGAGACTACATAACCAGAGGGCTGGTGGTGCCACCCCTCGATCCCGAGACGACCTGGGATTATACGGCCGTTGCGGAGGAGGGATCGTCTGTCGAGGGAGGAGACATCCTCGGCACGGCTCCTGAGACGAAGGCCATTACCCACAAGGTTCTCGTTCCGCCGATGGTTAGTGGAAAGCTAACGAACGTGCGAGATGGAAAGCTCCACGTAACCGACGCCGTTGCAACCCTGACCCAAGAGGACGGGACCGAGACAGAACTCACGATGTCGCACCGGTGGCCGGTCAGAGTACCCAGACCCTACAAAGAAAAGCTAGATCCCCTCATCCCTCTGCTCACGGGTCAACGGATATACGATACCTTCTTCCCCCTGGCAAAGGGCGGGACTGCAGCCATCCCGGGCGGATTCGGCACGGGCAAGACCGTCTCCCAGCAACAGCTCGCCAAATGGGCCAATTCACAGGTAGTTGTTTATGTCGGGTGCGGCGAGCGTGGGAACGAGATGACAGAAGTACTGGACACCTTCCCGCTCCTGGACGATCCCACCACCGGCGAGAAGCTGATGGAGAGATCGGCGCTCATCGCCAACACCTCCAACATGCCGGTGGCTGCCAGAGAGGCCTCGGTCTACACAGGTGTGACGATCGCCGAGTACTATCGAGATATGGGCTACGACGTGGCCGTGATGGCCGACTCGACTTCACGCTGGGCAGAGGCGATGAGAGAAGTTTCGGGCAGGCTCGAGGAGATGCCCGGCGAGGAGGGATACCCGGCTTACCTGGCATCCAGGGTGGCCGATTACTACGAGAGAGGTGGCCGTGTAATAGCCAAGGGAAGCGGAGAAGAGCGCACAGGTTCCGTCTCCCTGGTAGGAGCGGTCTCTCCCCCCGGTGGAGACTTATCGGAGCCCGTCTCGCAGAACACGCTCCGCGTGGTCAGCGTCTTCTGGGCACTGGACTCGACGCTGGCAGACAGGCGGCACTTCCCGGCCATCAACTGGCTCAGAAGCTACTCTCTCTACCTCGACGTGCTCAGTGACTGGTATACGAATAACATCGCAGAGGACTTCCTCGATGTTCGGACAAAGATGATGGTGCTGCTCCAGAAGGAGGCCGAACTCCAGGAGATCGTGCAGCTGGTAGGTGCTGACGCACTGCCGGAGAGGGAACGGCTGGTGCTCGAGGTCTCCAGGATGGTGCGGGAGGATTTCCTCCAGCAGAACGCCTATCATGAGGTTGACTCCTACTGTTCCAAGGAGAAACAGTACATGATGGCAAAGGCGATCCTGATGTTCTATGACAGGGCATCGAAGGCGATGGATAACGGTGTCTCCATCGCAAATATCGAGACCATCGATGTGAAGAACGAGATAGCCAGGATGAAGTACGTGCCCAACCCGGACTTCCCCGGGTGGTACGATACGGTGCTAAAGACGATCGAAGCCCAATTCTCCGCACTGGAGGGGTAGATCAAGATGACAAAAACCACAACTCGTGAATATACGACCGTCCGCGAGGTGGCAGGTCCCCTCATGGTGGTCGAAGGTGTTGAAGGCGTAGCCTATGGTGAGATAGTAGACGTGGTGATACCCTCGGGTGATACGAAACAAGGCCAGGTGCTGGAGTCTCGGAAAGGCGTCGCCGTGGTTCAGGTCTTCGAGGGCACCAGCGGGATCGATACGTCCTCGACGAAGGTGCGGTTCACGGGAGACATCATGAGGATGCCGGTCTCCATGGATCTGATGGGCAGGATCTTCGACGGGCTGGGCAGGCCCATCGACGGTGGACCCGAGATCATCGCTGAGGAGTACCGTGACATAGCAGGCGCTTCGATCAACCCAACCGCCAGGGCGTTCCCGAACGAGTTCATCCAGACGGGTATCTCGACGATCGACGGCAACAACACCCTGGTACGAGGCCAGAAGCTCCCCATCATGTCGGGGTCAGGGTTGACACATAACGCCCTGGCTGCACAGATAGCACGGCAGGCGAAGGTTCGTGGTACGGAGGAGCCCTTCTCGGTGGTATTCGCTGCCATGGGCCTCACCCACGAAGAAGCCAGCTTCTTCATGAGGGACTTCGAGAGGACCGGCGCACTGGAGAGGATAGTGGCCTTCATAAACCTCGCAGACGACCCCGCCATAGAGAGGATCATTACTCCGAGGATGGCGCTCACCGCGGCCGAGTACCTCGCCTACACCTGCGATATGCATGTCCTGGTCGTGCTGACGGATATGACGAACTACTGTGAGGCGTTGCGAGAGATATCTGCTGCAAGAGAAGAGGTACCTGCGAGGAGAGGATACCCTGGTTACATGTATACCGATCTTGCAACCAACTATGAGCGCGCTGGCAGGGTCAGAGGAGCCAAGGGTTCGATCACCCAGGTCCCGATACTGAGCATGCCGGATGATGATATCACCCACCCGATCCCCGACCTGACCGGCTACATCACAGAGGGTCAGTTCGTGCTGAGCAGGGAGATGCACAGGAGAGGGATATATCCCCCGGTGGACATCCTGCCGAGCCTATCGAGGCTCATGGATGAGGGGATCGGAGCGGATAGAACCCGAGAGGATCACTCTGGCGTCTCGAACCAGCTCTATGCCGCATATGCAGAGGGCCGCGATATGCGAGACCTCGTGGCGGTCGTCGGTGAGGAGGCTCTCTCAACACGAGACCAGCTCTATCTCAAGTTTGCAGACCGCTTCGAGAAGGAGTTCGTGACACAAGGGGCAGATGAAGATCGGACCATCGAACAAACCCTCGACCTTGGATGGGATCTGCTCTCAGACCTGCCCGAGACCGAACTCAAGAGGATAGACGATAAGTACATCAAAAAGTACCATCCGATGTACAGGACCGCCTAGCTTCCCATAAGGGAGGTGTCAAGGAGATGGCAGATATCATCGAGGGGATAAGTCCCACCCGAATGGAGCTGCTAAAGCTGGGACGGAGGATAGTACTTGCCGAGAAGGGGTATAAGCTCCTGAAGGAGAAACGTGATGCATTAGTCTCCGAGTTCCTCGATGTGGTGCAGAGGGTACATGACTCACGTGCCAGAGCAAGTGAAAAACTTGCGATGGCCTTCAAGGATCTGCTCACGGCCCAGGCGGTGATGGGCTCCGATGCTGTCTGGCAGGTATCTCAGGTCACGGGCCAGGACATCAGGATCGACATAGACACGATGAACATCATGGGCGTAAAGGTCCCGATGATCACCCCTCAGGATGTCAAGAGAAGCATGATAGATAGAGGGTACGGCTTTGCAGACACATCCACCATGGTGGATGATGCCGCCAGAAACTTTGAGGAAGCTATCGAAGACGTGATCAAACTAGCCGAGGTACAACAAAGCGTGGAGAACCTGGCCAACGAGGTGATCAAGACCAAAAGACGGGTGAACGCCCTCGAGTACATCGTCATACCGCGCCTGACGGCGACAGCAACCCATATCAGGATGCGACTTGCTGAGATGGAGAGGGAGAACTTCACACGACTCAAGAAGATCAAAGCTGCGATAGAGGCCGGTAAAAAGGCGGAGACGGCATGAGGAGGTGAAGGGATGCCCATCATTACTCACAGAGTGAAGAAAATAATCAAGGAGATCGACGAGCAGAAGATGGCAAAATTCGACTTCACCCTCGGAGATATGTGCCAGGTAAATTATCTGACCGCCGAAGAGGACAAGGAGTTCAAAGCAGGGGACGCTAAACCGGTGAGGATCAAGAAAGTAAGGATCCCCAAAAACACCGTCCTGCTGATAAGTCCTTACGCCCGGCACGGGATCGGCCATGTGGTAAGTATCGGTGAAGAGATGGCCATGCCGATCGAACTCAATCGTTCGGTAGATTATACGCTCTTTGTGGCAGGAGTCGATGGATCGGTCAAGAAGGATGAGCTCATAGGTGTTATAATGCTCATTCCCGTAACCCCGCGCAGAAAGGGGTAAGATGGACTCGGATTCGAGGGTTCTCGCAAGGATGATGAGATCGCTCAACGATCACCTCCCCGGGGAACGGAAAACCCTCAAAGAGCTGCTGGGCGAGGACAAACCCAGAGTCGTCTGTCGCGATGGGTCCACCCACCGGATCAGGAAGGAAGAGCTCGAGACGATCGAACGCATCATAGGAAGAAGATGGGGAGAGGAAGCCGAAAGGCTCAGGCTTCCCCTCCTGATCGAAATGGTTCCCGATTACGGCCGTTCTGCTGCCAGGATACGAGGCAGGATATACTGCGAGATCGTCCAGACGATACTCCATGAAGAGAAAAAGAAAGCCATAGACGAGATGATAATATTCAGGCCCGATGTACGCAGGCTCAGGAGAGCGCTGCCCTCGGCAACCCAGTACGCGTTTATGACCTCCACGTCCTGAGGAGGGAAAGATCTGTGCACAGTGATTACTGTCTCGAACGGATGCTGAAAAATAGAGACGTTCTGGCCAAGATCTATTTTATCGTATGGATCGGATCTATCTGCGCTACGATCTCGTTCTTCATCGGTGGTGTCTTCATGATCTACCTCGCGATGAGTTACCTTGGACTGGTTTAGGATAATTTAGGATAGGTGGCGCCTCAGGCCAACGGCGCTCCGAAGGCAAGATCCTCCAGCTCCACCACCTTCTCCCAGGCCGACTTACACCCGCAGTCCAGATGCTCGAAGACGCCGGGATCCTGGGTGAGAGCATGTTTCCTTATGGCCTCCGCGATGGCCCTGTCACACCGGCCGCAGTTGCGAGGACCGCGCCTGGTGCCTGCTGCCACCGGGTCGCAGATTATGGGCACCGAAGGCGCGTTCTTCAGAACTTCCACCGCGCTCCAGAGCCAGGGGGGTCGGTAGCTGCCCTGCTGCCACATCCGCTCCACGACGGTCCCTCTCTGGATGTTGCAGAGGTTTAGGGAGAAGAGATCGGTGTACGGTGAAGCCGCCCTGGACGATCTCAGGGCATCGGAGATGGCCAGGCCTTCGGAGAGGAAGGGGGGTTTCAAGAGAAGATAGGTCTTCACCGTCCCGCCACCCCGATGAACGATCTCCGAGGCCGCCTTGAAGTCGCTAAAGGTAAAGCCCTTACGAACCGAATGAGACCGGACCAAGTCGTTGGAGGTCTCCAATCCAATGGCCACTTCAACATCTATCCTAGAAACACAATCCAAGACGACATCCAGGGCGATGTACTCGGGCCGGGACTCCAGGACGACCTTCTCCACGCCGGTGCCGCTCAGGAGGTCCAGGATCCGTTCTCTGACCTGAGCAGGCACCTCCATAGGATCGAAGAAGCTACCACTGGTGTATATCTTCACCACCCTCGTCCTGGAAGATAACCTGTCAGCAGCGACCCGGAACTGTACCATCAGGTCCTCGGCGGTGGCCGGTGCTCCCTCGGCAGCAAAACCGCACATGGTACAGCGGTTCCACCGGCAACCCCTCGTCCTCAGGATGATGGTGAGAGAGTCTGTCGGCTTGCCTTCCAGGAGGTCCTTCGAACGCCAGATGGCCACGGGTCTCGTCGGGTCGAGTCTCGACCGCCTCTTCTTCATGAAAGGTTCACCATGACCAAGATGAGTCAACCCGTATTTAACCTATATCTGCGGATTACAGAAGGTATCAAAGATAGCGCATGGCACTTATGGCGGCCGAGGTCCCCGCACCCACCGCGGTGGTTACCTGCATCCTTCCCCCGGTGACGTCTCCGGCCGCGAAGACACCAGGCATGCTCGTCTCCTGGGTCAACCTGTTCACCCGGACAAATCCGCCCTTGGTCATCTCCAGGCCCAGGCCGACCGCCAGGTCTGTGTTGGGCTCGACGCCCATCTCAACGAAGATCCCGTCGACGTCCAGCACTCTCGTCTTCCCCCTCGCCACGAACTCCACACTCTTTACGAACACTTCACCCAATATCTGGACTACTTCGACACCATGAGAAGAGCTCAGGTTGGAGAGCTTCTCTATCCGATCCAGGTATACCGCCTCGGAGATGAGCTCATCCCTGACATCCAGAAGATGGACATGATCGCAGATCTCCGCCAGATATATGACTGCCCTGGCCGCACCGTTCCCGTAGCCGATCACCGCCACGGTCTTGTTCCGAAAGAGGGCTCCATCGCAGTAGGCACAATAAGAAACGCCCCTCGCCGCATACTCCTCCTCTCCAGGAACCCCCAACTTGCGGTGGCTTGCACCTGTCGCCAGGATTATAGCTTTACATTCATACTCCCAGCCCTCCGTCTTGATCCTGAAGACCTCGTCGAGAGGGACGATCCGTTCCACATTCTCAGCTCGGCACTCCGCTCCGTACTTCTCGGCTTGAGTCAGCATCCGCTCCGAGAGCTCGATCCCCTGGATGCCGTCAGGAAAACCTGGATAGTTCTCGTAGAGACCGCCCATAGATTGCTGCGACCCGTAGACGTTCCCCAAGATCAGAGTATTCTTGCCACCCCTGGAACAGTACATCCCTGCAGTAAGCCCGGCTGGCCCCGCTCCAATAACGATGATATCGTACACGAAAACATACCACCAGTACAACCAGGTGAGCCATCGTAAATAAAGGATATGCAATTGTCACAGAGCCAGCCGCCGCGAAGGATAAGAAGGACGGACCGGATCCAGGCCGAATGAGACGATCTCGGCTCTACATACGGGGCGCTCGCTTCGGTTCTATCCGCAATGTTTTTACACTGGGAGGTAAGGGGTGTGTATGGTGCCTATTTTAAAGCGCCGATAGTGTAGCGGCTATCACTAGGCGTTGCCAACGCCTAAACTCGGGTTCGATTCCCGGTCGGCGCACTTCCCAACGGCAATCGTGGTGACAGCGAGTCTTGTGAGCAAACACAATAGAATTTGTGATATGATAATAAAATTGATCTGGCGTGGGAATATATCCACCTACATTTAGCACGTCTTTATAACATATTTCATTTATGACCTGTCCAAGCCAGCATCCAGTCTACTCTGCACCAAAGAACCGGATTCGCTGGATCCACTATACAGAGCCTGAAGACGATAATCGTCGCGAAGTATCGATCTGAGTTTCTCCTGGGACACGCTCAAGGTTATCTCCTTCGTTCTGCCGTATCTGCCTTTACTGATCACTATGGTGTGGATTATGCCCAGCATGTCCAGTTCTGCTATCAGATCGGCGATGCGGCGATGGGTTAGGTAGTCCATATCAACCAAGGGACAGAGCTGTTTGTACATGTTATAGACCGATCCGGTGGTAATGTTTCTGGTCCTCTGGTCTTCTAATAATATGACGCTATGAAGGACGAGTTTTGACTGTGTGGGCAGGGTCATTACCACCTCCCTCACCCGGTCCTGTTCGATCCTCTCGCGAGCTAGCCGGACCTGTTCTTCGGTTACCATCGTGCAGCCAGACCGCTCCGCGATCTCTCCGGAGACTCTCAGAAGGTCCAAAGCGCGCCGCGCATCGCCATGCTCCTGGGCGGCAAAGGCCGAACAGAGAGGGATCACGTCTTCCGCCAACGTGTTCAGTCTGAAAGCCATGGACGATCTCTGTTCCAGTATATCCTTAAGCTGTTCTGCATTGTATGGCGGAAAGATTATCTCGACCTCCCCGAGAGAACTCTTGACCCTGGGATCCAAGAACTCTGTGAACCTCAAGTCATTGGAGATTCCTATCAAGCTGACCTTTGCCTGGTGCAGGTCTGAATTGATCCTGGATAAATTGTAGAGAATATCATCCCCTTTTCTGGTCAGCCTGTCTATCTCGTCCAGAACTATTACCACCACTCGATGATCCTCATCCAGTGCATCCCGAAAGACCTCATAGACTTGATCTGTAGGCCATCCGGTCATGGGGACTTCTCTATCGAAGTGACGTGCTAGATGCGCTAGGACCCTATACTGGGTATCAACGATCTCGCCGTTTATGTAAATTATAGAACACTGAACTTCGCTGCCATCGTCCTCCAGCTCTACTCCTACATACTTGGTCACGGCGGTCTTCCCGGTGCCGGTCTTACCGTAGATTATAATGTTTGACGGCGTCTCACCCCTAAGGGCAGGCACGAGTGTGGAAGCCAAGCTATTGATCTGTTCATCACGATGCGGCAGCACGCTGGGCGTATAAGTTGATCGCAATACGTCTCTACTGCTGAATATCTCGCCCTGGTTCAACAACTTGGTAAATAATTTGCCTGGCATGATGCGACTAATCCCCCAATTGAAATGCCAGATACAAGTGCATTCTATATGTTATTAAGAGTTATGGTGGAATTGCCGCTATGGCCTGGGGTGACCTCTTCTGCTCTTTGTTTGTACCAGGCTATGGGTATATTCAGTTATAATGTAAATCTATTATTAAAACTGTCTGAGGTTGTTTTTGTATTATGCTTATAGGGATAGAAATAGTCCTACACGAATTATAGCCGATTATAAGATATATGTATTGTATTTGTTTTATTTTGTACTGTGGGTGGGTATTTTGTATAGAAGCTATTGCTATATTTTAAAACGTCTCATAATAGAGCATATATCCTGTATTAGCGCTATGTGCAGCCATGTGCTATCGCCGCAAACACCTATGAACCCCCTGGCCCCTTTGTTTCCACTGGAGATAGAATCTAGCTAGCTATATGTTTGTTATATTTTTAAAATAAATCTAGCCATTGTTGGCGAACAACTTACTTATACTTAAAGATAACGATCTTGAAAATTTTGCAGTGGATTATAATTACATCCGAGAACTAACTATATCATATTAATCGGTTCTTTCCAGAGCACTATTTAACAACAACAATACAACAGCAACAGACGAGTTCGAGAGACCTAGTATACAGATTCCAAAATAACATCACAAGGCTTATAACTTAGTTCTCTCGTATTTTGCTATTATGACGTTTGTAAGTACTCGTCCAAAGCTTCGACTGAGGGAACTCACAAAAAATGAATTACCCACAATCTTATAATTTACACACATTAA
>DAOG01000037.1 GCA_002501765.1 Methanosaeta sp. UBA204 | reverse complement strand
AGAAGTCTCTTCCGTCGTGGTGGATATGGCTTTCCAGCTTCATTGGGATCTCGGGCCGGGATTACTCGAATTGGTCTATGAGGCTGTCCTGAAAGAAGATGCATGGTGTACTTCTCCAACAGCATCCTGGACACCGGCTTCAAGGACTGGAGGTACTGCAGAGGATGCGCAGAGATCCTCAGAAGATCCGGGCAGATGATGCGTCTGTAGACCGGATCTTAAAGGGGCCTGGCCTCCTTGATCCCCAGGTTCTCTGCTATCAGGAAGGCCTCCTCTGCCTCATCTTCGCGGCCCAGCTTCTGGAGAACAAGACCCTTGTTATGCCAGCCCTCTCCAAATCGGGAGTTTTGCAGCAGCGCCTCTTCGTAACATCGGAGGGCCTCGTCGTATCTGCCCAGCCGGTAGAGGGATAGCCCCTTGTTGCCCCAGGCGTAGACGTAGAAGGGGTAGATCTCAACGGCCTTCCCGAAACAGTAGAGGGCCTTCTCGTAGCTTTTCCGGTCGGAGGGGATCAGGCCCATGGCCATCCAGAAGTCTGAGTTTTTGAGGACAAATCTGCGGACGGCGACCGCGCCCAGGCCCAGAAGGAGCACCATGATCAGGGCCGCCAGGAGTGCGAGGTTCATGGGGGGAGCTTGTTACGGTGAATAATATGTCTTGTTGTATATAGTGTATACTTCGTGCAAATGCGGCGAATAGTTCCAGCGACCACGTCTTTTATGTGACCGGCGCAACAGGTTCTGCCAAGGCCGGAATACGCCTTACAGACGCGAGAAACTGCGCCATATCCGATAATAATGCATCAGGCAACAATCGCGGCATCCACCTGGATAATTCGAGGGAGAACACAGTATCGGGCAACACCGCCCGTTCGAGCTGGGCGATCCCGATCTCCAGATAGACCTTGTAGACGAAAGGTTTCCCGGTGGCGATCTCCAGGAATAGAGGCCCGCCCTCATCATGACCCCGCGCGAAGAGTATGCCGCCGCTCTTGATCACCGTCTCAGGCTCGGGGTCGTAGATCCAGCTCATACCTCGCCTGATGGCAATAACGCTCATGCCTGCCTCGGTCTCGAACCTGATATCATCGAGGCCGCTCGCGCTACGGTCTCGTCGGCCAGGCGCAGGTCTTTCTTCAGCTCGCGGGGGATGCCCATCTTGAGGAGGAGGATACGACGAGACCTTACCTAAGACAGAAGACCTTACAGAAGATCTACACGATCGAGCAGATACCGGAGATCGGCGGTGCGCTGCATGTTCTGGCCAGCGAGCTTGAGGGTGGTGGCTGAAGTCTAAGATGGGTCCCGAAAGGCTGGTAGTCTGTCTCCCTTCGTTACTGGTAGGCGGGCATATCTCCTGTGATGGTCGGGTTTGTACCAAAACTCCTCCACGATCTTGACCTCTTCCCCGGTGAGGTCGTACAGCTCGTAAACCAGGCGGTCTATCTGGCGGTCGGTAATCTTTATCTGGCGCCGGAGGAGTGTTCTCTCGTTGGCTGATATCAGCCCTAATTCGAGGAGGATTCAATAGTTTTATCAATGGCCAGCAGCTCTTTAGGGATTGTGGTGATACCTTGGCCCAAAACTCATCCCAGTCTGTGAACAACAAGCACCTATTTTCCAATTATTATCTGGAGAACCAAATCAATTCAACACTGGAATGGAGAAAGCAAGATCATGAATTTGCCTTCCAGGAGATCCGGAAGATCTACGACCGGGAGATCAACCTGGTGAGGAACTTAAACGAGTCGCAACTTGAGGATCGGTTCTTCAGAGAGATCTTCAAAGGAATTTTACCTAATTATGAAGTTCAGGGAATCACTCTGGCCAAGGAGTTTCCAGACTACGCATTTTTCCCAGACCAGGAATCACAGGATCGAGCACAACGCGATAAGGATACAGAATCCTTCTTCAAAGAGGCGCTGGCCATCGGGGAGGTCAAAAAATGGGATATAGAGCTGGACCGATTCGGCAAGGATAGACACAATAAGAAGAGAAATCCCAGCTTCCAGACCTGGCTTTACCTTCACGATACAGAGCCAAAATGGGGAATTCTCTCCAATGGTCGTATGTGGCGACTCTACCATCAGGATAAGGCGCTGGATGTTTATTATGAAGTTGACCTGGCCTGCATGCTGGAAAGCGGCGACCCGGAGAGCTTCAGATACTTTTACTACTTCTTCCGGAAAGAGGCATTCCTTCCCAACGAAAAGGGCGAGATCTTTCTGGACGTGGTGCTGAAAGGATCACAGGACTATGCCCAGGAGATCGGGGATAACCTGAAAGAGAACGTCTACCGGGCAATGAAGAATATTGCCGAAGGTTTCTTCCACTGGGAAGAGAACGGCCTCGACCCCAATAATCCAGCGGATAGAGCGCTGGCACAGAAGAATACCATGATTCTGCTCTATCGGTTTCTTTTCATGCTTTATGCGGAAGGAAAGGCGCTTTTGGATCTCAAAGACGAGCAGTACAGGGATTCCTACAGCTTCGATCGGATCAAGAAGGAGGTTGCGGACAGAGAAGATGGACCTCAGAAGGGGCGCTACCTGCCCATCAAGACCTCGCTGTGGAGCGAGTTGAATGATCTTTTCAGGCTAATCGACCAGGGCAGCAAAGTCCTGGGAATTGACGATCAGATCCACGTTCCTGCCTACAACGGTGGTCTCTTTGATCCGGAGAGGCATCCTGATCTGGAGAGATGGACCGTCGGGGATTCCTTTTTGGCTAGCGCCATCGATCTGCTCTCAAGGAGCAAGGTTAACAGTGGAGCCAGAGGGTTTGTGGACTACTCCACCCTGGAGATAAGGCACCTGGGCTCCATATATGAGGGTCTTTTGGAGTACAAGCTGGAAGTTGCCGAAGAGGACCTGGTTGTAACCGGTGGCAAAGATCGTAAGTGGGTCACTCAAGAGGAGTTTAACGGTCGCCGCAAAAAGAAGATGGCCTTCGAGGACTTCAGCGATTTTGACAAGGTAAAGAAAGGAATGCTCTACCTTACCACGGATAAGGGAGAGCGCAAGGCCACAGGCTCATACTACACGCCGGATTACATCGTGGACTACATCGTGGAGAACACGGTGGGGCCTGTGGTGATGGAGCGTTGGAACGACGCCTTGTCGGAGAACCGAAGCTTAATAGATGCCACCTTGTCGGTGAAGGTGCTGGACCCTGCTATTGGCAGCGGTCACTTTCTGGTAGGCGCAGTGGAGTTTTTGGCCGGAAAGCTGATGCAAGCCGCTGAGAGGGATATCGACTGGAGCTGGGTAGAAGATCGTGGTCAGTTCACCAATGAGTGGGCTAAAAGGGAGGTGGTTTCCCATTGTATCTATGGAGTTGATCTAAACGAGCTTGCTGTGGAGCTTGCCAAGGTATCCCTCTGGCTGACGACCATTGCCAAGGACAAGCCGCTGAGCTTTTTGGATCACAGGCTAAAGCAGGGGAATAGCCTGATTGGCGCCAGGCTCTCGGACCTGAAGTTTTATCCGGGCGCAAACTCAGGCACGAATAATAAGGACCAGGTGACCTTGCCCTCCTTTGTCTCCCCTCTGTTCATTCAGCATCTGATAGGAAAGATCGAGGAGCTGGAGCAGATCAGGGATGATTCGCTCTCGGAGATCAAGAGGAAGGAGGAGGTCTTCGAGGAGTTCAAGGCCTTGCCGGAGTACACCAAGGCCAAAGCCATTGCCAGTGTACACACCGCGGTCTACTTCGGAAACGAGGTCGAGCCCAGGACTACGCCCCAGGGAACAAAGAGCGCGGACCTTGTTTATCACGACCTTTTCTGGGCGGTGGGCGGCGACGAGAGGGAATGGACGCGGAAGACTCGGGGGCGATGGTTCGATAACGCTCAGGAAATTGCCGAGGTGAGGAGCTTCTTCCATTGGGAGCTGGAGTTTCCGGAGGTGTTCTTTGAGGGCGGGGCGGTGAAGGAGAATCCGGGGTGGGACGCGGTGGTGGGGAATCCGCCGTATGTAAGGGTCCAAAATTTATCATACGAAGACATCGATTACTACAAGGCCATATTCAAAACAGCTCACAAACGACTTGATATATCTGCCCTCTTTTTTGATATAGGATTTGAGTTTATTAATATTAAGGGACGATTGGGTTTTATTGCCAGTACTCAATTTTTGTCCACAGAATATGGTCGAAAATTGAGGTCAAGATTACTTGAACATAGAATTGTAGAACTAATTGATTTAGGTGACCAACCCGTATTTCCTGAGGCAATAACATATACTGGAATATTCGTTTTGGAGAATAACAATAGTGATGTGTTTAAGTATGTGAAACTTGACCGAGTCCCCTTCACAAAATTAGACGAGATTTTATCAACAAAAGATATAAAATGTGAATTAATTAATCCTGATGACCTATCTGACGATCCGTGGCCAATCCGTGCTGAATCATTCAATTTACTTAATAAAATTAAAGGCACACTCTCTCAAAAACTAATTGAGATCGCAACGCCCGTTTATGGAATTTTAACAGGATTAGACGATGTGATGGTTTTCAATAGTGATCTTGAAATAGAGTCGGATATCACAAAGCCAATAGTTTGGCCCCGCCATATAGATAAGTGGACTTTATATTGCACAGAATTAAAACTTATATATCCTTACATCCGACAAAAAGATAAAACTGTATTAATTAATGAGACGGATCTAAAAAATAATTATCCAAAATGTTATGAGTATTTATCCGCCAATAAAATGAAGCTTCTTAATCGCAAAGATTCGCGAAAAACGCGAAATGATTATGATGATAAATGGTTTGGATTAATGAGATTTAGTTCCCTTAATGTCATCGAATCTCCCAAAATACTGACGCCAGGAATATCGAAGGAAAACAAGTTTTGCATTGATTATGATAATAATGCGTTTATTGGCAAAGGTATTACAGGAATCGTCCCAATAAATGCAGATATTCATTTTCTTTGTGGTATTTTAAATTCTAATACAATTAAATGGTTCCTTCATCAGATCAGCCCAATTAAACAGGGTGGATACTATACATATTCGAATACATTCTTGAGCGAACTCCCCATCCGTCGCATCACCTTTACCACCCACGAAGACGAGCGCACCCACCTTACCACCGAACTCGAGGACCTTTACACCGACCACAACTTCCAGGAGATCCTCTCCCGCATTGAATCCTACCTACCAAAAGACCCTGAAGGCAACTTCATAACCGCAGAGGAAAAATCCGACGTAGTCCACGACCTATTGGCCTTCCTGGCCGAACAGATGATCCAAATGAACAAGGATAAGCAAGAGGAAATCAAGGACTTCCTTGGCTGGTTGGAGAGAGAGATTGGCGCTAAGGTGGCAGAGTTGACAAATAAGACAAAGGTCCAATCCTACTTTGAAGGCGACTTCGAGCAACTTCTTGTCATCCTCAAGAAGAACAGGCGGAAGCTATCCATTGACCCTGTCCGCCGACCATTCCAGAAAGAGCTGCGCCGGGAGTTTTCCGAGTCGATGGATAAGCTGGGCCCTCTACTTACCAGAATTGAAGAGACCGACCGACTCATCGATCAGATCGTCTATAGGCTGTATGGGCTCAACGACGAGGAAATCAAGATAGTGGAAGAAAGTCTAAACGAATGAAGATGGGCTTCATTATATTGACCAGATCGATATGCATCGAGGTTATGGTCAAACCTCTCAACCAAATCAACGATCTCTTTCGGGGCTGCCAAGGTTGATCTCCTCCGCCATTTTTTAACGTTGTTGAATTGCCGAATTATTCTGCGCTGGGCTAGCGTAAGGACCTTGTGGGTGGCAGCCTCCTGACTGGGGGTTCGACTCGGGTTGTGAAGAGCGCAACGAGCTGACGTCTTGAGGGACGTCGGCCCGCTCATCCACTTCTAGGATCTACATACAATCGCGCCCCGGCTGGCAGCCTCCTGGCTGAAGGTTCGACTACACCGGATACCCGAATGAGCCGACCTATGAAGGTGTCTGCATGCTGACGTCTTGAGGGACGTCTCTTGGAAAGTTCGGTGCAGCGACCTTCAAGGAGGGTATCAGACGGGTAGTGAACAACCAT
>DAOG01000041.1 GCA_002501765.1 Methanosaeta sp. UBA204 | reverse complement strand
TTTAGGTACCTGAGTAGTTACCTATTTTTTATTGATTTCTGATAACGTGCAGGCTGCAGCGGTCCCGGTCCTGCCCCTCGTCCGGCAAAAGGTTGATAGCCTCACAGATTTTATTGCCCGAAGAAGGATCAATGTTGGGATAGGCATGATTACCGGAGAAGATGTGGATCACATTAGTTGGTTGGCCAGCATAAGGGTCGCCGAGAACGAGAAGGACGAGTTTGTAGACCAGTTCAACACCGTTCTGGAATACTTCCACCAGCTCGATGAGTTGGATACAGAAGATGTGGAACCCACTTACCGGATGGTGGAACTTGTCAACATCTTCCGGGAGGACGAGGCAAAAGAGTCTCTGCCCCAGGAAGAAACCCTCCGCAACGCTCCTAAGAGGGAGAACGGCTACTTCAAAAGCCCCAGGATCGTGTGATCTCATGTTGAGAGAGCTTAAAGAAGAGATCGCCTCGGGATCGGCCGAAGAAGTGATCAGCGCTCTCCTGGAGCGGGTCAAGCGGAGCCGACTGAACGCCTATAACGTCCTGGCCGAAGAGTCTGCCCTGGCCCGGGCGAGGAAGTTCGACGAATCTCCTTGGGACGGTCGGATGGCGGGGATTCCCATAGCCATCAAGGATTCCATATCCACCAGGGGTATAGAGACCACCTGCAGCTCGTGGATACTCCGGGGTTACATACCTCCTTACGATGCCCACGTTATCGAACGGCTGAAGGCGGAGGGGGTCATAATCCTCGGCAAGACCAACATGGACGAGTTCTGCATGGGAACGTCCACGGAGACCAGTTGCTTCGGCCCCACCCGTAACCCCTGGGATACGGAGAGGGTACCCGGAGGGTCCAGTGGCGGTAGCGCGGCGGCGGTGGCTGCAGGCGAGGCACCCTGCGCTCTCGGCTCCGATACAGGAGGATCGATCCGGTGTCCGGCTTCCTTCTGCGGGATCGTGGGCATGAAGCCCACCTATGGTCTGGTATCCAGGTACGGCCTCATATCCTATGCCAACTCTCTGGAACAGATCGGTCCTCTTGCCAGCACGGTCGAAGATGCCGCCCTGATGCTGGATGTGATAGCCGGTCATGATCCGCGAGACTCTACCTCGGCGAAGACCGAAGGGGGATACCTGGACGGTCTGGAGGACGGGGTCAGAGGCATGGTATGCGGAGTGCCTAAAGAGTACCTCGGCGAGGGTCTCGACAGTTCTGTGGAGAGGTCGGTCTGGGACGCCATATCCGTCCTGGAGGATCTGGGCGCTTCCTGGAGAGAGGTCAGCCTCCCTCATACCAGGTACGCCCTGGCAGCCTACTACATCATCGCCATGAGCGAGGCCTCATCCAACCTGGCCAGGTTCGACGGGCTCCGTTACGGGCTGAGAATAGGGACGGATAAGGACTGGCATACCACCTTCTCGGAGATCAGGGCCGCGGGTTTCGGTCCCGAGGTCAAGAGGAGGATACTCCTGGGAACCTATGCTCTCTCTGCCGGGTACTACGGGAGGTACTATCTCAAGGCCCTCAAGGTGCGGACCCTGATCAAAGAGGACTTCCTGCGGGCTTTCCAAGATGTAGACGTTCTGGTCACGCCCACAATGCCTTTCCCCGCGTTCCGCATAGGGGAACGCATCCAAGACCCGCTATCTCTTTACATGGCCGACGTATTTACCGTGCCCATAAACCTGGCAGGGGTGCCCGCCATATCTCTGCCTTGCGGGTTCGCCGGAGGTCTGCCCGTGGGACTGCAGATCGTAGGAGATCACTTTGCCGAGAAGACCGTATTCAGGGTGTCCCGGGCCTACGAGGATGCCACACCCCATCATGCCGCCAGACCGCAGGAGGTGATCTGATATGGAGAACGAGGTAATCATCGGGCTGGAGGTCCATGTCCAGCTCAACAAGCTGAACTCGAAGCTCTTCTGCAGTTGTTCCACAGACTATCATGACGACGACCCGAACACCCACACCTGCCCGGTCTGTCTGGGGTTGCCGGGCACCCTGCCAATGATCAACAAGAAAGCCGTAGAGTATGCCATCAGGGTGGCTCTGGCCTTGGGCTGCGTCGTCCAGGAGGAGACCCTCTTTTACAGGAAGAACTACTACTATCCCGACCTTCCCAAGGCTTTCCAGATAACCCAGTACGACTATCCCCTGGGCCTGGGCGGGCACATGCTGATCAAGGGCGAAGATGGTGAGCGGGTCGTCAGGATCAACCGGGTGCACATGGAGGAGGATCCGGGAAGGCTGGTTCATGCGGGAACCATCGACCGGGCCAAGTATACCATGGTAGACTACAACCGGTGCGGGATGGCCCTATTGGAGGTGGTGACCGAACCCGATCTCCGGTCGCCCAAAGAAGCCAGAGCCTTCCTGGACAAGCTGAGGAGCATCTTAGATTATCTGGACGTCTTCGACGGCGACCTGGAGGGGGCCATGAGGGTCGACTCCAACCTATCCCTGGTCGGCGGAGATAGGGCCGAGGTCAAGAACATCTCCGGCCATAAAGGGGTGGAGAAGGCCTTGAACTACGAGATCACCAGGCAGAAGAACGTGAGAAGGAGAGGGATGAAGGTGGTCCAGGAGACCCGCCACTACGACGAGCTGAGGGGGGTCACGGTCTCCATAAGGACGAAGGAGGAGGCCCATGACTATCGCTACTTCCCCGAGCCCGACCTGGTTCCCATGAGGATCGCGGACTGGGTTCCCCGGGTCCAAGAAGAGCTGCCCGAGCTGCCCGATGCCAAAAGAGATCGGTTCAGAACGCAGTACGGCATAACCGATGACCACGCCAAGTCTCTCACCTCGGAGATCAAGGTGGCCAACTTTTATGAGAGGGTGGCGGGCAAGGCCCCGCCGAAGCTGGCCGCGGTCTGGATCGCAGACGTTCTCAAGGGGGAGTTGAACTACCGTGACCTGTCCATAGAGAACTTCCACGAGGATCAGATGGTGGAGATCCTAAAGATGCTGGAACTGGAGGCGATCACAGAGAAGGGTGCCGTGGAGGTCGTCCGCCAGATCCTGGACGAAGGAGGATCTCCGGCGGAGATCGTGAAGGCCAGGGGGCTGGGCAAGGCAGAGGACGACGCCGTTCGGGTGGCGGTACGCGCCGCGGTGGCGGAGTGCGGCCCGGCGGTAGAAGACTACAGAGGAGGAAACGAGAAAGCCATCAACTTTATCGTGGGCCAGGTGATGAAGAAGACACGGGGACGAGCCGACCCCGGTGAGGCTAACCGGCTGGTGAGGGAGGCTATCGAGGAGCTCTGACCACCGTCTATCCTGTTATTATTATTATTGTTATTCTTATTCTTTTGCTGGATGGGCGACGTACCCGATCTCCCAGAGCCTCTCGCCCTCCCCATGGGCGAAAACCCGGATCTGTGATCCGTTGGAGACCACCGCTGGCCTGCTCCTCACCTCACCCCCCAGGTTCTCCAGGTTCTGCCAGTCGGTGCCGTTATGCCAGATGTGGACGATATTGTCTCCTTCAACCCCGAAGAGATCGATGTTGGTGCCCAGGGTGGTTGCCGCCGGCCATTTCATATCGTACTTTAACGTATCGGCGGTGACCTTGCCGGTATCGATCAGCCAGGTGAGGTGGACGATCTCGCCATTTTTGTCCGGGGCGAAGAGGTGGATCGTCTTTCCTGTCGATGTGGCGGCAGGGGGCGATCCGAAAGGCCCTCTTAGAGGCAACCAGCCCTTCCAGATGGGATCTTCGTCGGTCGAGGACGGATCTGCCCGGTTCCAGATGATCCATCCGGAATCGTTCAGGGCGAATAGATAGATCCTGTCGTAGCAGACCACCGCCGCAGGTCGCGAGCTTATATATCCGTCGATCTTCGTCCAGTCCATGCTCTGGTTGCAGGCGGCCTCCTTTCCCGAGGCCCAGCATCTCTTGTAGAGGCTGTGGTTGGTCGGCCCCCAGGTGAAGAGGTGATAGGCTCCCCGGGTGTGGACCACGCTGAGATCGTACTTCCTGAAGGGTACGCCCACGGTCTCTTTATTATAGGGAGGGGGGCCGAAGATCTTCTTCCAGGCCGACCAGTTCTCCTGGTGATGGACGTGCCAGAGCCCACTATCGTTCCCGCCCACGAATAGATCTATCACGTCCGGTTCCGGTGAGACCGCTGCCGGAGAGGTGGTCACCCGTATTCCTTCCAGGACGGTCCAGCCGGTCCATCCCATCTCGGACCTGTTCTGCGTCGGCACGGCCGTGGGCAGGAGCCCCTGTGGCTCGAGGGGGGACCCTTGTGACAGATCCAATACCGGTTCGCTCTGGTTGAAGTCTGCCATCTGTCCCCCTCCCGGTCCGGCTGCCAGGAGCGCCACCAGAAACACGCAAAGACAAATTTCTGCCCTCAAGATCTGTTGCCTCCCACAAGAAAATGTTTGCTTATGCTCACATTTACTTGAGCACATAAAGTTATACTTTATGTACAACGAGAAAATCCTCCCTTCGGTCGGATTTACTTGAGCACATAAAGTTATGCTTTATGTACTATCAGAGATATCCCATGATTGTATATCAGACTTCCGAATATCCATTCTCGATCTTTTCTCTTCCGGACAGACAGTGTGTTGCACTCTTTCGTATTTATCTGAAGGAAGGATCGATCGTTTTTTATTGCACAAAATCTACCTGGAGATCCAGGTTGATTGGCATGTTTGACTACTGGAACCACCACATCGAGCGTATGCCGATCGAAGATCTGCGCAAGCTCCTGGAAGAGCGACTGAGAACGATGGTCAGCTACATCTACGACCACCGCCCTTCTACAGGCAGAGGTTCAACGAAGCAGGCGTGAGACCGGAAGATATCACGGTCATGGAGCCGGGGACCATCCCTGCAGCGAAGGCAAGGCCGTCAGGGTCGTAGACAATAGGAAGGTGTGAAAAATGGTGGCTATAAAACAGATCTCATTATTTGTGGAGAACAAGCCCGGCAGGATGGCCCGGGTGGCGAAGACGCTTTCCGATGCCGGGGTGAACATCCGCGCCTTGACCGTGGCCGAGGCTGGAGACTTCGGCGTGATCCGGATGGTGGTCGATTCTCCGGAGAAGGGATACCAGGTGTTGCGCGAGAGCAGGTTCACCGTCTCCGAGACCGACGTTTTGGCGGTGGAGATGAAGGACATCCCCGGCGGGCTCTATGAGATCATGAACGTTCTGGGCGGCAACGAGATCAACGTCGATTATGCCTACGCTTTCGTGACCACCAAGGCGGAGAGGGCGATGCTCATAATCCGGGTGGACGACCTGGAGAAGGCGAAGGTGGTTCTCGGCGGGGCGGGGATGAAGCTGGCTACGAAGGAGGAGATACAGAATATATAACGGACGTGGCTGCCAGAGCGATCCAGATCTGACCGAGCCTGGGCACCCGGGTTCATGTCCGGTGAGCATCGATACCGGCGCCCGGTAGCGGTCCGGCCATCCGGGCGCTGCGCGCCCGGCGCATGCCTTCTCTCGCCCAATACTTCCGAGGGCTGAGAAAACTGGAACAGAAGCCTCGCACTGGCTGAGAGCATAATCCCGGTGATGAAGGCTTCACTAAAAACAGTTATGATCAGAGGATCTCTGTCACTCTGAAGAAGACTATCGCAACGAAGGTGACCACCAGCGGCCAGATCGCCAAGTTGAAAGACGTAGATAAGCGTTCATTCCACAGTTTGGATGCCGATAATATCTCAGATGCGCTGAGAAGAATTATAAGACAGATGACCGCAGCGACGCCGATCTCAGCGGCACCGATCGTGCTGAACATGGTGACAGTCGATGTAGTACTCATGGCTGATGTAGTACTCATGGCCGATGTAGTACTCATTATTGATGATAGCATACGTTCCCTCTCAACCCTACGATATATCCTAATCAATGTTCAGACCATATAAATACTTTGTCCAATACGGCTCAAGGAGAAGCAAGACCCCTCGTCGCTTCATCTCCTAACTTTTGCGAACCTGCAGGCTTCTCGCGTTTTTTTGTCCTAGAAGGCACCGACGCCGCATGTATTTACCGCGACGGAACCGCCTCTAACAACGCCTCGACGGCAGCTTCTATGGACTCTTTGGAGCTGTGGCGCGGTCTCCAGCCGAGGCTTTCTGCGGCGTTTATGGAGAGGTGCATCATCTTCACATCTCCTTTCCATCCGCGACCGTCGATCCCGCCGGTGTATCTATAGGCAACGTTCTGCAGTTTCATCTTATCCGATACGATATCTGCGATCTCCACGACGTCTATCGCGTCGGCCGATCCTATGTTGAATATGTTCACCCTATCGTGACCCTTCTCCACGCAACAGATCATGGCCTCGACGCAGTCGCGAACTTCCAGATACGATTTTTTCTGTTTTCCGGAGCCCAATATCTCCAGCTCCCCGGGATTTTTGTTCAGTTTGTCGATGAAGTCGACCAGCACGCCGTGGGTCCCTCTCTCTCCGACGATGTTCGCGAAGCGAAATATCCAGGATCTCATATCGAAGGTGTGACAGTAGGAGGAGATCAGAGCCTCGCAGGCCAGCTTGGAGGCACCGTATAGGGATATGGGCCGGAGAGGGCCGTAGTCCTCTGGTGTGGGGACGACCTCAGCCTCGCCATAGACGGTGGAGGTGGATGTGAAAGCGATCTCCTTTATGTCGTGCTTCCGCATCGACTCCAGGAGGTTATAGGTGGCGAGGACGTTCTGCTCCAGATGAACGCGGGTATCCTCCGTTCCTAGCTTCACGTCCGGGTTGGCGGCCAGATGAAATACTAGGTCTTTGCCCTCGACCACTCCGTTGACGGCGGCGGGGTCGAGCAGGTCCGCCTCCACCAGGGTGAATGCCGGATCACTGAGGTGGTGTTCGATAACATCTCTATTTCCGGAGGAGAAGTTGTCCAGAACAGAGATCCTGTTCGATCCGATGAGGGCGTCCACCAGATGGCCGCCGATGAACCCGGCGCCGCCAGTGACCAGGATCTGCTTGTTTTTTATCAATCCGATCCGCCGCCTGACATAAAGCGTGTCTTGATCATCGTAATTATGATTGGCCTCATCTGTGATATAATATAGATAAGAGAAACAAAACCCAGGACCTCGGGTACGAGTACGGCGGGGTTCTGGAGCCCCGTCAAGAGCATCTGGATGTAGCTTAGAACCCCTTGTGGAGGGTTGACCGGGAAGCTTCCCAGGAGAGGCCAGAAGAGCACCGCTGGCATCTTCCACATCGAATCTTCGATGAGGTGGGCGAAGACCCCTCCTGCCAGGGATGCGAACTCACGGCTTCGCAGAGCCGCCGCGATGGTTGCCAGCACGATGAAGAAGAGGAGGGTATGGGCGAATATCCGGCCCGTGCCCATGTCGCCGAATATCAGGTAGCCCAGAGGCTTGTCGATGATATCCGGGAGCAATGATCCCAGGGCCACAAAAGCGAGGCTGGGGTTGAGGTGTGGATATACTTTTCTGGCAAGATAGGCCAGGGCTAAGGTGAGGCCGAGATGGCCGAATATGAGCACGAAAGAAGGAGCGACCCTATCGCTTTTAACTCTTTGGATAAACGACTTAAGCAGTACCGCATCCTGTTGGTCGCATCCGGCCAGGTCTGTAATGAGAATCTGATATGCACCCGGTGTGATAACCCTGATGCAGCGGTCCCGTTTCAGACCACCGGTAGACCCGGGCTAAGACGAACACGGATCCTCAGAGAACGGGATCACTTATCCAGACGCGCCTGTGCCGTCTTCTTCACGCTCTGGTCGCCGTCTTTGGCCAGTCTTCTCACCATCTCTTCAGGCGTGCTGGGGTTCTTTGCCACTTGATCTCTCACTTTCCAGGACCAGTCCTCTGAGAGAACCTCCAGGGTCTCCGTGTCCGCGCAGGGGTTCTTGGCCACGGAGACCCTGATATCCGTGTCGCGGTCCATGGCCAACCCCCGGAGCGATCCTGTAGAGGTTCGGGGGTTCTGGGCCACTGCTTTTCTCACGTCCTGGATCCTGTCCGCGGCCAGCCAGTCCAGCACCTCCACCGTGGTGACGGGACTCTCTGCAACCCTTTTTCTCACCACCCAGCTCTGGTCGGTCCTCAGCCTGAAGACGACATCAGAAGGCACCTTCTGGTTGGAGGCTGCCGAGGCCCTCACATCTTCGTCTCCGTGCGAAGCCAGAAACTTGATGACTTCGGTAGGGGTGCGGGGGTTCTTGGCTACCGCCTCCTGGGTGATGTACCGGTTCTTGGAGCGGGTGTACTCGAAGTCTACGGTCTCGTCATGGGCTAGCTCCTCCAGTACGTCCGGCGGGGCAGACTCGCTCAGGGCTGCCGTCGCCCTGACGAAGCCGTCGGCATCATGAGCCAGGAGGACCAGCACCGTCGGGCTCGTCTTCTGGTTTCCGGCCACCGCCTCCCTCACCCACTGTACATTGTCTCGTGCGAGCTCATCGAGGATCGTCGGGGGCGCGCAGGGGTTCTGGGCCACCGCTCTTCTGACGTGCCAGTCCCAGCTCCTGGCCAGCGTCTCCAGTTCCTCTCTATCTGTCTTGGGATCCCTTGCGGTCTTCTCCGCGTCCCAGTCTCTCATCTTTCGTACCTGTTTCATCTGCGGCGGGCGAGTAAATCCACCCTTCGGTCGGATTTATCAGGAGCACACAAAATTATAGTTTGTGTGATATGAAATATAAATGGTTTTTCGGCATCATGCCTCCACAACTTTGTGGAAATTGTGGTGCTAATATTATCTCTCGTTGCCAATGAAAACATTTCAACCAGATGTTCATTACCAGTGAAAACTTTATGTATACCAGAAAGCACTGTCATGCAAGCCGGGCCGGCGCAAACTGGCCGTAAAGGTGGTGGACGTCTTCGGCAACGACACGATGATGATCGTGGACGTGAATATCGGAGTGAAAAACCGCGAATGAACGCGAATTGATTCTGAAGGATGAGGTTTATCAAGTTGTGGGTGCGGCGATGGAAGTGTCCAACCAACTGGGATGCGGTTTTCTGGAGGCCGTTTATCAGGAAGCCTTGGAGATTGAACTTGTTGAACGTCGGATTACCCACGTGCCCCAAAAGCGGATAGCGATTTCCTACAAAGGCAGGGTGTTAAAAAGGGATACGTCGCGGACTTTTTGTGCTATGACCGGATTGTGGTCGAGATAACGGCCATTACCGGGATCGAAGAAGCGCAACTGCTCAATTACTTGAAGGCTACCAATCTTCCACTTGGACTTATTGTCAACTTCGGTACACCTAAACTCGAATGGAAGCGCTATGTATAGTCATGAACCTTAGACTTGATACTTAATGAAGCATCTCAAAGAAGTCATCTACATGTTTCGCGAACAAAATAGCCGTATCCACCACGACGGAAGAGACTTATTCCACATTCATCGACGAGTCACCTCCCTTCGCGTCTTCGCGTGCCCCATAGTTTCTGACTCACGCGAAGACGCGAAGTCCCGCTCGTCGAAATACATGCTATTGAAGTCAAAGGCAATATATACTTGATGTTCCACCCGCACTCTTCAAGCATACATGCAAGGACTGCCTCATAGACCGATTCGAGTAACTTGATACTTAGTGGGGCATCTCAAAGATGTCATCTGCTACAAGGCCAGCGTTTTCTTGGGCTTGGATCGTCTTGCGCATCGGATAAATGTCAAACTTAGCGTTCGGGACTATAAATACTCAGAGGAACTGCAAATGCACGCGAATTAAAAGAAAATATTAG
>DAOG01000142.1 GCA_002501765.1 Methanosaeta sp. UBA204 | reverse complement strand
CAGAGCGATCCCTGCGATCAGCTGATCGAAGAGAGGAGGCCACATCAGATCCAGGCCGTGGGGGTAGTTGAGATAGGAGTCAAACCAGAGCGTGTGAGGAAAATTATCGACGGTGTAAAGGATCCGGCGCATGTGATAGAAGGAATCGTAACCGTAAAAGAGGATATTACCGTCAACTAGCGCGTTTCTCGCGGGCGCCATTCTCGATAGGAAGGCCAGAATAAACGCCGCCAGAACACCCCATAACTCGTACGGTCTCTTCTTGTCCATAACCTGCAACCCCACCCACATCTACAACGAGTAAATCCTCCCTCCGGTCGGATTTACACTTTATGTCATATATATGATCCATATGATCCGCGGTGTTCCCCGGCAGGCCCGCCCGGGTTGAAAAACTATTTAGTAGGGGGTGATCACTCTCATGCGGTTAGACCAATGCGAGAAAGAGAACCAATACCACCGGGATCCGACCTCTGGGTGATCTCCGCTCTGGGCAGAGACCGGCCGGGGATCATACGTGACCTTCTGGAGACGCCCGCAAAGATGAACGTCAATATCGTGGACTTGGATCAGAGGATTCTCCGCGATCTCTTCACCATGTCTCTGGTGGCAGACCTGGAGAAGGCCACCGCGACCCCGGAGGTGCTGGAGCAACAGCTCCAGGAACGGGCCCGTTCTCTGGAGGTGGAGATAAGTCTCCGTCCCCTGGGTCGGTACGGTGGCCGGCAGAAGTCCAGAAAAGATCTCCAGGTGGTAACCATACTTGCCAGAGATCGGGTGGGGATCATCTACAGCGTGGCCTCGGCCGCGGCAGATCGGGGTATCAACATCGAGAAGGCTTCGGTCACCGCCAGAGGCGAGCTGATATCCATCGAGTTCATGATGGCCTTTCCCGAAAAAGACGCTGACCAGGCACGAGAGATGCTGCGGTCCGACTGCGAGAAACTGGGTCTGGACGTGGTGGTGCAGGATCTGGACAAGTTCAGGAAGGAGAAGCGTCTCATCGTCTTCGATATGGACTCCACGATAGTCGACTTCGAGACCATAAACGAGATGGCTCAGTTCGCGGGCGTGGACGACGAGGTCAGAGAGATAACCGAACAGGCCATGAGGGGCGAGCTGGACTTCGAGGCGGCTCTGAGGAGGAGGGTACGCCTCTTGAAGGGAACACCGGTCAGCTACCTGGAAGAGATAGTCGAGAACATGCAGTTCACCCCAGGTTCCGAGGAGTTGATCCATCACCTCAAGCAGATGGGGTACAAGATAGCTCTGATAAGCGGCGGTTTCACATACTTCACAGACATGCTCAAGGAGAGGCTGGGCTTCGACTACACCTTCGCCAACGAGCTGGAGGTGGAGGATGGGGTGCTTACCGGTGAGATCAATGGAGACATAATCGACGCCACGGCCAAGGGACGGATCGTCAACCGCCTCGCCGAGCTGGAGAATATCAGCCCTGACAGCATAGTAGCCGTGGGCGACGGGGCCAACGACTGCTTAATGATCCAGAACGCCGGTCTGGGCGTGGCCTTCAATGCTAAGGATATCCTGAGGCGGGTCTCAGACGGCAGCCTCTCCAGGGAGAACCTCCTGGGCCTCTTGAACCTCCTGGGACTTGCCGATAGAGGAATGGACCGGTGGTGAGAGGGCAGAATTCGCCCGGGGATACTCCTCCATCCAGCTCGGATAAGAAAGATCGAGCTATTCTCTGAGAGGTGCTGAGCGAAGAGTGATAGCCGAAAAAGCATTTATACTTGGTTTGTCCTAGGGACTCTGATTTATCGCTTATTACCGTTGGAGGATCGAATGACGTGACAACTGTTTATGATGTACCTCCCAATAAACTCATAGACGCAGTAGCAGATGAGCTAAAGACCAGCGACATGATTGAACCCCCCGAGTGGTCAAGATACGTGAAGACCGGTGTCCACAAAGTGATGCCTCCCGTCAACCCCGACTGGTGGTACGTGAGAAGCGCCTCGGTGCTTCGCCGTATATACCTTGACGGACCCGTAGGTGTATCCCGTCTCAGGACCTTTTACGGAGGAAAGTACCGGAGGACCACCGCAGGCTCGAGCTTCGTCAAAGGAAGCGGATCCATACTGAGAGAGGTTCTGCAACAGCTCGAAAAGGCAGGATACGTGAAGAAGATAAAGAAAGGAAGGACGATAACTCCCACGGGCCAATCTTTCTTGGACAACACCGCCCACCAAGTCAAGTTGGTACTTCAAGAGTCGGTTCCAGAACTCGAGAGGTATTAGAAGATGGGAACGGACGATGAGCTTGCCGATCTGAGACGCAGGAAGCTGGAGGAGCTTCAGAGGCAGCAGACAGAGTCTCAGATGTACGCTTCCCAACAGGTCCAGCAAGAACAGATGCAGCAAGAGCTGGAAGCCCGCAAACAGGCTGTTCTGAGACGCATCTTGACGCCGGAGGCCAGGGAACGGCTGAGCAGCATACGCATGACACGACCCGAGTTTGTGGACCAGATCGAGGCGCAGTTGGTGATGCTGGCCCAGGGCGGTCGGCTACAGAGTGCTATCACCGACGAGCAGCTCAAGGCCATACTCAGGCAGGCTCAGCCTAAGAAACGGGAGATCTCCATTACGAGACGATGAGGAAATCCTCCCGTCGGCCGGATTCGCTCAGAGTATACAATGAAAATCTCGGTTCTCTTCAGTGGTGGTAAGGACAGCGCGCTCGCCTCGATCCTCCTGGAGCCTTTCTTCGAGGTGGAGCTGGTAACTTTCGGTTACGATCAAGGCACCTCCTGGAAAGCAGGCGAAGAGGCAGCGAAGGTGCTGGAAATCCCGCATCGGACGGTCCTCTTCGAGAAAGACGTTCTGGATAGGGCGATGACTATGCTCCTGGCCGCGGGTTATCCCGGTGATGCCTTGAACTATGTTCACCAACAGGCTGTAGAGATCCTGGCGCAGGAGTGCGATTTCGTGGCGGACGGAACGAAGAGAGAAGATCGGGCCCCCATGATGGGTCCCGACGAGATCCGCAGCCTGGAGGACCGGCTGGAAGCCCACTATATCAGGCCCTTGGCCGGTTACGGGAGCAAGACTATAAACGCTCTCGCCTCGCGCTTCCTGGAGTTTGAGGTGCTCCCCAGCGAGCTTTATCCTGCCTCCGACTTCGAGGTGGGGCTGAGGCTGGCACTGGAAGAATTGAAGGGACAGGACACGGTGACAAAAATATTTCCTGCCGATCACAAACACTCTAAAATTATCAGGAGGAAGGTCCTTGAGTAATAGATCAAAAGGCAAGAAGATCAGGTTTGCTAAAGCGTTCAGACAGAACAGGAGAGTTCCGGGTTGGGTGATTATGAAGACCATGCGAGGCGTGGTAAATCATCCCAAGAGACGCCATTGGAGGCGGAGTAGTATAGAGTAAGAGAGTAAGGTGTTCAGAGATGGAAGTAGAACAGGTATACACCATCCCCCTGAGGGCGGTGAAGAAGACCCCCCGATGGAAGAGGAGCAAGAGAGCGATCGTCGAGGTCAGAGACTACCTGGCCAGACACATGAAGACGCCTCCGGAGAAGATAAAGCTCGATCGTAGCCTCAACGAGATGATCTGGTCCAGGGGCAGCCAGAAGCCACCGCAAAAGATTAGGGTGAGGGCGGTCAAGTTCGAGGATGGCGGGGTTGAAGCAGAGTTTGCAGGCGAACGACGGAGATAGACGTCTGAATATAGTAGGAAGCCCGGTCGTGGGCGTCTTTGCCAGGTGCACCGAGAATGTCTTGCTGGTCCCACCGGTGACCAGGCCGGAGGTGATCGAGGTTTTGGAAGGGTATCTAAATGTGACGTCGGTCACCACCTGGATGGGAGGAAGCTCGGTCTTGGGGTCTCTGATCTGCGGGAACAGCACCGGGTTCGTGCTGACCTCCAGGGCCAGCGTGAAAGATATGGAGGACCTGGTTCCTTACGGCAGGGTGGCCAGGCTTCCGGGCAAGATCAGCGCTGCGGGTAACGTCATACTGGCCAACGACAGCGCCGCTTTGGCTCACCCAGGCCTATCCGCCAGGGCCTGTGAAGTCGTCTCCAAGACCCTGGGGGTGCCGGTAAGAAGAGGAACCATCGGGGGTCTCAAGACGGTGGGCATGACCGCGGTGGCCACCAACCAGGGCGTTCTGGTCCATCCCAGGCTGACCGAGACCGAGCTCGCCGATCTGGAAGATCTGTTCGAGCTTCCCGTGGACGTGGGCACGGTCAACTTCGGGTCACCTCTGGTAGGATCGGGGATACTGGCCAACAGCAAGGGGTACGTAGCAGGCGAAGAGACCACCGGTCCGGAGCTGGGCCGCATCGAAGACGCACTGGGTTTTGTGGGGTAGTCTTATGAGTGAGTTTGAGATCCAGGGAAAGTTTAAGGTTGGAAACGTCTGGCAGAAATTCTCCAAGGTCCTTGAGAGCCAGAACGAGAAGAACGCCGTAGAGAAGGTCTTATCGCTCCTGGGGAGCGAGCAAGGCGTAAAGAGAAACTTCATAAAGATAGATGAGGTGAAACCTCTTGACTGAGGCTCCCGGCGAAGAGGAGATTGGGCAGCTGCTGCAGGCTCGGCAGCAGTACCAGGCCGAGGCCGAGGCCATCGTCCGTCAGCTGGGGTTGATCCAGCTATCTACCGAAGGCTGCGAGAAGGCTCTCAGCACCATAAAGGCCATGGAATCTGCAGAAGAAGGCCAGAAGATGCTGGTCTCCATCGGAGAGGGCTCTTTCATCCGCGCCCGGATCGAGTCCAGGGACAAGGTGATCCTGGGCGTCGGTGCCGGGGTGAGCATCGAGAAGACCACCTCCGAGGCCGAAGAGGACCTGACTGCCAGGAAAGCCCAGCTGGTCGAGGGGGCCAATAAGCTGAACGAGACCCTCATGAAGATCGATCAAGAGATGACAAAGGTCCAGTCCGTGCTCTCCGAGTACGAGAGAAAAGCTGCCGCCGGGAGCGAGATGGTTGTTTAATAGGTTCAAGGAAAGACTTGCCGGTTTCAAGCAAGCCGTAACCGGCAAGATCGAGGAAAAGACCGAGACGATCGAAGAAGATATGGCCATGCCAGAGGCGGAAGCGGATACTGCAAAAGCGAGTCGTTTGGGCCTGGCTTCGAGGGCCAAGTCTCTGATATTTGAGCAGGTGGTGGTTCTGGACGAGAAGGACCTGGAAGATCCCCTCTGGGAGCTGGAACTCGCCCTATTGGAGAGCGACGTGGCGCTGCCCGTGGCAGAGGAGATCGTCAGCTCTATCAAAGAAGATCTGGTGGGCCAAAAGAAGAAGGTCCTGGCAGATACGGGAAGCATAGCCGAGGAGGCCCTGAGGTCGGCTCTGCTGAAGGTTCTCTCCGAGAACACCTTCGACATCGACGAGTACATAGAGAACGCCAAAAAGCCGGTGAAGATAGTCTTCGTAGGGGTGAACGGGACGGGTAAGACCACCAGCATCTCCAAGGTGGCCAGGTACCTCATGGACCGGGAGTACTCGGTGGTAATTGCTGCAGGAGATACCTTCAGAGCAGGGGCCATAGAGCAGATCGAGGTTCATGCCAACAACCTGGGGGTCAGGCTGATAAAGCACAAGACCGGCGGGGACCCGGCAGCGGTGATCTTTGACGCCGTAGAGTATGCCAAGGCTCACCACAAGGACGTGGTTCTGGCCGATACCGCAGGAAGGCTGCACACCAACATCAACCTGATGGACCAGATGAAGAAGATCGTAAGGGTGACGAAGCCGGACCTGTTGATCTTTGTGGACGAGGCCATAGCCGGAAACGATGCCGTGGAGAGGGCCAGGCAGTTCAACGAGACGGTGCCCATAGAGGGGACCATCCTCACCAAGACCGACGCCGACGCCAAAGGCGGCGCCGCCATATCTATCGCCCACATAACCGGCAAGCCTGTATTGTTCCTGGGCACAGGACAGGACTATCCAGACCTGGTCAAGTTCGATCCGGATTGGCTGGTGGACAGGCTGCTGGGGTCCTGACCGGTCCGTCGAGGGTCGAGAGCGCTCTCGATTACGGCTCCACGTCATAGGATATGTCTATGGGCAGGCCTCCGCTCTCGTGGATGGCCCTGGCCCGGCGCAGGTATTCTCTGACGATCACCGGGAAGGATCTTGCCTCCAGGTACCTCAGGCCCAGCTGTTCTGCCCACCTCTGGACGCCGAGGTCCTGGGATATCACCGCCGCGTTGAGCTCTTTCGCCAGGAGGAGAACATCTATGTCGGGGGCGCTGTCCAGGATCCCATAACGCAGGGCGTTTCTGTACTTCTCCCTGAACTTCCGTATCACGCTCCCTATCACTTCTCTCTCTATCTCGTCTTTCATCTTCCCGAGGTCGCCCTCCGAAGAGCTCAGCTCGATGCACCTGGAGACCGACTCCCAGACGGCCTCTTCGGCCACGTTCATGCCTTTGTTCATCCTGGATCGCATGTAGTCGACGTAATCGTAGAATATCTTGGAGGGGATCTTCACCTCGTACCGGTCGGGGGTCATCTTGATGAGCCAGGTGTCCGCCTTGATCAAGACCGTCTTGTCGCACTCGTTGTGTCTCACGAAGTCCCTGATCTCGTTGAAGACCGAAGGGTAAGGGACGTAGCAGCTGATCCCCAGATGGAGCCTGGCCTCGGCGACACAGTCCAGTATGGCGCTCATACCCTCACATACTGTGGTGCAACCTTCCTTCTCCCAGGCCATGGAATCGGTCAGGGCGGTGGTATCCAGCACAAACCTCTGGCGCAACATCGGGATGGTTTATGTAACAAGTGATATAAGACGACTTCTGACCTTCACCGTATCTAAGGATTTAAGAGCCTGGTCATATGCATCAGGTCTCTCGAGAGGGCGATTGAGTTGACGACGACGAGTTTGGATCCCCTGATCTTTTCATTGAGCAGGATAGAGAACCTGATGTACAGGGTGAGCTTCGATCCCCTGGAGATGACGGGCAGAATTATCACCAACTCGTCTGTGGTGGACCTGGAGATGCTCGACCCCACCCTGAGGATCTTCTGGGAGGCGATGGAGAGCGGGCTTTCCGTCAGCCCCCTCGTCAAGGTCGAGAGCTGTGGCAGGCGGGCCAGGATCTATACCGCCTGCAGCATCACCATCGATGGCGTTCTCCTCAAGAGCGGAGTCCCGATGAGGCCGAAGGGTGGCGGGGTGATCGAGGTGGTGGAGAGGGAACCTGTGAGGTTCACGGACGTATTGATGTACTGGGCCACCACCATCGATCCCATAGACGTCTTGATATCTCAGGAGCTGACCTGCGTTGTCCGCATGATGCAGACCGGGAACGGCCGGATACTGGGCAACCTCCAGGAGGCGCCCATGCTGGCCAGAGAGACGATAGAAGAGGTCCTGGAGGTCCTGGCAGAGGCGGAGTTCGCCGGGGTGCTGGAGATGGGCGAACCCAACATGGACGTGCTGGGGGTTTCTGTGGAGAGGGATCGGTTGGGCATAGCCCTGGTAGGGGGTACCAACATCATAGCTGCGGCGGTAGAGCAGGGGATGAAGATCGAGACCGAGTCCATAAGCGGTCTGACCGATGTGAGCGAGATGAGACATATCGAGGAGCTGGTGTGAGGCGCTGGCGTGAAGAACTACGAGGTTGCGCGCATACTCTGGGAGATGGGTGACCTTCTGGAGCTGAGGGACGGGAACCGGTTCAAGGTCGTGGCCTACCGGAAGGCAGCCAGGTCTGCGGAGACGATGAAAGACGATATCGAAGAGGTCTGGCGGGAGGGCAAGCTGGAGAACATACCAGGAGTAGGCAAGGCCATCGCAAAGAAGATCGAAGAGTACCTGGAAACAGACAAGATGGAGACCCGTGACCGGCTGGTAGAAGAAACGCCTGCCGGTCTGGTCGAGCTCATCTTGATCTCCGGTCTTGGTCCGAAGACGATCTCCCTGCTCCACAAGAAGCTGGGGGTCTCTAGCATAGACGAGCTGGAAAAAGCGGCCCGGGAACACAAGGTCCGACGTCTGCCCAGGATGGGGGCCACCTCGGAGGCCAATATCCTCAAGGCTATCGAGAGGTACAAGAAGCGGAGTTCTCGGATACCTCTGAACGTGGCGGTCCCCATCGTCGAGGAGGTTCTGGTCTACCTGAAAGGCATAGAAGGGGTGGAGAGACTCTCGACCGCGGGCAGCTTCCGGCGGGGTCGGGAGACCGTCGGCGATATCGACGTTCTGGCCACGTCGTCCCGGCCGGAGGATGTCATGAGGGCCTTCGTGAAGATGCCCATGGTCGAGGATGTCCTGGTCAAGGGGTCCACCAAGACCAGCGTGATCGTGAACGAGACGGTGCAGGTGGACCTGAGGATCGTGGATTCCAGGTCTTTCGGGACGGTCCTCCAGTACTTCACAGGTTCCAAGGATCACAACGTCAAGCTGAGAGGGATCGCACTCCAGAAGGGTTACTCTCTGAGCGAGTACTCTCTGACCAGGCTGGGTGACCAGAAGGAGCTATTCTTCGAGCGGGAGGAGGACGTCTACACCCGGCTGGGTCTGCCGTACATACCGCCGGAGATCCGGGAGGACGAAGGAGAGATCGAGGCGGCGGTGGCGGACGCCCTCCCAGAATTGATCGAGTGCTCAGAGATCAGAGGCGACCTGCACGTGCACAGCGACTGGTCGGACGGCCGGAACTCCATCGAGGAGATGACGGAGGCGGCAAAAGCCGCGGGCTACGAGTACATCGCCATCTGCGATCACTCTCCCGGGCTGAGCATAGCGGGTGGTCTCTCCGAGGAGCGCCTCTTCGAGAAGATCGAGTTCGTCCGGGAGCTGAACGAGTCTCTGGAGAAGATCACCGTCCTGGCAGGAACGGAGGTGGACATTCGCGCCGACGGCAGGCTCGACTACTCGGACGAGGTCCTGGCGCGGTGCGACGTCGTCGTGGCAGCCATCCACTCGGCGCGTAACCAGAAGTCAAGGACGATGACCAACCGGATCATAACCGCCGTGGAAAACGAGAACGTAGACATAATAGCCCATCCCACGGGAAGGATAATCGGGGTGCGTGAACCCTATGATGTGGATATGGAGGCGGTTTTGGAGGCTGCGGCCCGGACCGGCACCGTCATGGAGATCAACGCCTATCCCGCCCGTTTGGACCTGAACGACCGCTGGGCCCGGATATGCAAGGAGATGGGGGTGAAGCTGGCCATAAATACCGACGCCCATAGTGTTCAGGGCCTGGACGTGATGAAGTACGGGGTGAAAACCGCGCGGCGGGGGTGGCTGGAGAAGGGGGATGTGGTGAACACGCTGGGTCTCAGGGATCTGATGGAGATCTTCCGGACTTGAGTTGGGAAGACGCGGCGGCCGGGCACGGGTTCCAGGTGGCGAAGGTGAGCGAGCTTGGGCGGGTCGGTATGTGGTGCTGAGGATAAAAGACGAAGCATAAGTTACGTGTTATCAAGAGCTTCTTGGCCGAAGGTCTCGATGTGAAACTTGATTGCGGATTTCACGTCTGCTAGAGCATCCTCGTAGGTGTTGCCCTCTCCGACCACGACGCCCTTAAGGCCAAGAGGGTAAGCTACGTAGCCCTCGGCGTGCTTCTCGACTATTATCTTAATCTGCTGGATGGGCATGATACGGTCAATGATGGTCTCTACGAAAATAAATCTATGCCTTGAGCCTATCATGGAGATCGAATCCAATTCATGCTCGCTAGATATCAATGACTGTTGATCCCGAGGACAAAAGTTGCGGGCGTCTGGGAGTCTATAAACACTGGCATGGATATGGTTCTCGAAGAGTTCGACCTTCGGCGCGAGGCCCTAAAGGCAAAGGTGAGTGAGCTGGGGCGGATCACTATGTGGTGCGAATCCATTTGTGACCGGTTAAGCTCTCCATTCGTTCATTAATCTTTTCCGATTGACGTTCGGGTCAAGTGCTTGACTTTGATAGACTTCGAATAGATCCATACGACTGGCATCAGGACTTCGCGTCTTCGCGTGAATAAGAAA
>DAOG01000098.1:4632-16628 GCA_002501765.1 Methanosaeta sp. UBA204 | reverse complement strand
CGGGGGACTTCACTATGCAGGAACTACTCGAGAGTACGCAGAGGGGCGCGGAGGGGAAATAAATGGTTAAATGCTCTGTGTTCCTCTGCGCCCTCCGCGGTTATTTTTCTTGTTGTACATAAAGTATAACATTCTGTGCTCGAGTAAACCCGGCAGAATGGAGGATTTTCTTGTTTATTCGATCTGTCGGCTCAGACTCGCTGATGTGAGGCGCGATGGTGTGATACCCGGACGATACCTTGAAAGCGTTTTTATATTGCCTTTATAGAGATACGCATATGACTGCTGCCAGGATGTCTTTCGTTATCATTTTCCTTCTCTTTATGATTTGCCAGGCTGCTCTCTGTGATAGCTTCGTAACCCTGGCTTACGACGATGGCGAGGCAGAGGACGGCCTCTGGATAGACGATATGAGAGGGCACTCGGTCCTCTTCACCGCGCCCTGTGAGAACTGGACCCTCTCGGGGGCCGCCATCTATGGCAAGCTATCTCCCGAATCTCGCTCGGATATCTTCGTGCTCGAGGTCTGGGACGAAGATCTGAACCTGGTATCGAAGGTCACGGACAGGGCCGGTTCTTTCTTCGGCGACGAGTTCGACTGGGCGCTGGTGGACATACCCGACGTCGATGTGTCCGGAGACTTCTTCGTCTCCTTCTACGAGTTTGCCGGGGTCTACGTCGGCGTGGGCCTGGATTCCGTCCCCGGCGGGTCGCTGATTTCCGCCAGAAACCCCAACAGGATACTGGAATGGGACGCTGAAGCGTATCAAAAGAACCAGACTAACTGGATGATAAGGGCCGTCGGATACTCTCCCGCGCCCGATGTCGATCTGAGCGTGCTCTCCGGGACCGCAAGCCGGGACCGACCGGCGGCGGTGGATCTGAAGATCAGAGATCCTGACCGGAACCTCAAGAGCGCTCTGCTCTACGTGGTGAAGAACGAATCTCGTGAGGTCGTCTGGTCCGATCTCAGGGCGCTGGACGGTGGCGATGCCGAGGTCCGGTTCTCCTGGCCCGGCACGATCTTCCAGGTCTCCGACGATCGATCTTCGACAGCTCCTGTCCTCGCCGTCGATACTGCAGGTCTTCCGGAGAACGTAAGCTCGTATCTGGCCCGCTACGCGACCTGCGCCCTGCAGCTGAGTGAGGGTGATCTGCTGATAACTGCTTTTGCCTACTTCGGAGACGACGGGAAGTTCAACGCGCTGACGGACGCTCTCGGGCGTGTTCATTATCAGTCCCGGGACGTTTTGAATATGACCTCGCATGATGTCGATTATATGGACTACATGGCGAAGAACATCACCTTGCAGAAGGACGATAGCATGGTGGCCTTTTACAGGGTTGTGGTTCCCTTTGGTCATCGAGAGCCGTATCAGATGTTCCACCAGCCGTTTCTGCTCTCCAGGTCGCCCCTCTTCAATTACAGACTCGAGCTGGAGGAGTTGGATGCGGATCCGGGGGCGTACCTGGTGATCGTCGAGGTTGAAGACTGGGCGTACAACGCCGTCAGGGTGGAGGGGACGTCCAGGATCGAGGTGATATGATCTTCATGATAGATGACGCTCTCCAATCTAATGTATAGCATTGTGTACTCCGAATAAATCCGACGGAAGAGTGGATTTTCTCGTACATCTTTGAAATAGGAAACAAAGTCAGGGAAAAGGAGGGGGGCAAAAGCCAGATGAAGAGAGTAGGAGGGAGGTAAAGATGGTCCGACTTTTGCCGTATACTTGTACGACGCTCGTCGAATATATGGTTTTCGGTCGACCCGGTGAACTCTCTGCGTGGTATACCAGCCAGGTTCACCCTCCTCGATATCGTACGATCTGAAGATCATAGATGGAAGAACAAGCAGTGCCTTCTGGCAATGAGTTCGTTTCTGGTATATCCGGTGTTGCGTTGCCGGTCTCCATGAGGACCGTCCCGGTACAGCTACCGAAAAAGACGGGGCTCAACTCGGCGCGTCGTATCAGGACTCCCGGGTTACCACCTTGACGCAGACCGGGCTCTTGATGATGTTGCCCATCTTGGCCCCGATGAGATACTCCAGACTCTTATATGCAGCTATGTCCAGGATCCTCTGGGTGACCACACCATCGAAGACAACCCCTGTCACATCGCCGTTAGAGTCCTTCAGCTCCTTAGCCAGGTCCCTTACCGCCACCTCTTTGAGCATCGTCTTGTTTCTGTCGAAGAGCCTGGCAGAAAGAGTGCCATTCAGATCCTCCAGGTTGGACATGAACCACTCCATGGGGTCCTTCGGTTCGCGCTCAATGAGATCGAGTTCGGCGGACCGATCGTCCAGCTGGCGCTCCTGACGCTCGATCTCGGCAGACCGGCCGATGCGAACCGGTCTCTCTCTGATCAGGCTCTTCCTCTTGGTGGTCACCTCCCGTCCCTTCTTCGAAGGAACCTTGATCTTGTACTGGTCCAGCACCTGCTCCACCGGGATCTTCTGGCGCAGCGCCCTGACGATCGCCTTCTGGGACAGGTCCTCAACACACTTGCCCTCAGGAGCCCTGGCCACGTAATCTATGTCGGCGATCTGGAGTAGCTCTTTGATTATCAGCTCGCCTCCACGATCTCCATCGGTAAAGGCTGTGACCACCTTCTTGCTGCAGAGGTCTGAGATGGTCGGAGGTACATTGGTACCACCGACGGCCACGGCGTTCTTGATACCGTACTTTAGGAGGTTCAGAACGTCTGCCCGTCCTTCGACGACCAGGATTGCATCGGAGTCGAGGACGTTGGGCCCGGCAGGGAGATGGTCAGGACCTATGTGAGTGATCTCCTCAACGCGCACAGACTGTTTGATCTGCTCGGTGATCTCCAGGGTGTCCAAGAGGTTCTCATCGAACATCTCCATAAGGATGTGCTTAGACCTATCCACCACATATTTCCTCTTCGCGGCGCGGACGTCCTCGATCCTAGCGACGGCGATGTGGGCGATGCAAGGACCGACCCGGTCGATGGTCTCCAGGGCCGACGCCAGGATCGCGGTCTCTACCTTATCAAAGCTGGAGGGTATCGAGATCGTGCCGCCGGATTTGCCACCGCTGGAGGTTATCTGGACGTCGATCCGACCGATCCTCCCCGTCTTCTGGAGGTCTCTCAGATCTAGGTCACTCCCGAGCAGGCCTTCGGTCTGGCCGAAGATTGCCCCGACTACGTCTGGCCTCTCTACGATACCATCTGCTGTGATCTCAGCATAAATTACATATTTAGTCGTGTCAACATTTTGCATTGAATACACCTCAAATTTTAAAATAGATAGATAAAAACTCCACCAACACCACAACTATCTGCGCCAGCCGCGTTTCAGAGCCGTTTATCCCATCATGTTGCTGGAATAAACTCGACTACCGGTCGGAAGACGCTCCAGCTTATCCCAGGAGCAGCCTCAGTCTTTTGCTGACACCTATGCAATCGGTTCCATACCACGGTGGTGTATGGCCAAAAACACTAGCGCATACAGGTGATTGGTGAATCATCGTGAACGTGTGACGTGTGCATTTATCTAACTATTTGTCTGATCATCAAATCCATAGCCCTGTTTGATGATCCAAGTGAGCGTTCCGTCTGACAATTTCATCTCCAGTGCATCACCCATCCCACGGGGTGGGTTTAATCATTTTTAGTTTTGTAGCCCAGACGCTTAGTGCTTCTGTGCTGACAAGTTAATGACAGGGAAAACTAGCGCGAGACTAGTTTAATAACTTTGTGGTCGATTCTAAAAATGGTATAGATGATGAGACGTTTTAAAGGGGCGACAGCAGCACCAGATCATCCCCATACCCGATAACCTCTACCTCGTCACCCGGTCTCACATCCAGATTCCCGGGCTTGGTGACGGATATCGTCTTGTAGCTTACTGGATCCAGGACCTCTAGAACGGCCTCGTCCATGTCCACCACCACGGTTTTCTGAGAATCGGATCTATTCCCCAGAAGCCTAGCCGCATCTGTCTCCTCTTCCGAAAGAAATGCCCTGCCCCCGTCCATCAGAGATAGACAGAGGGTTTTTCTTCCCCCATAGCCTCGGACCTCCAGCACAGTGCCTCTGGCCACCACCACGTCCCCTTCCCTGAGCCTCGGGAGCCTGACCAGTATGTTCGTCCGGTAGAGGTCCTTCCCGTTTTTCGCCCCCACCTGCTTGTAGGACTCTCGCATCCTTCCGCCAAACCGATCCAATATCGACCTGGCGGTTAACCTTCCCATCTGGGTAGACCCCACGACGATGTCGACCCCGCCCCGGACCGGCTTCATCTCCCGTACGAACGCCAGACGATCGCCCTTCTCCAGACTCTTCTCGGCCTGGGATAGAACAATCTTCTCACACTCCTCGATCTCCTGGGCTGAAAGAGACCGCCCTCTGGCTCTCAGCTGGACCACGGCCTCGTAGTACCTTCCTGCCATCTTGCTACACCGATCGCAGGTCTCGTACCGCAGATCGACCGCGATGGTGCACCTGTCCTCGGCAGGCATGCCCTCAAACTCGCCGATTAGCTCGACCTCGGCTATGTACCTCGTTGCACCCCTCTTGCTCACCATAAGAGTGACCTGGGGGTTCGCCAGGTCTCTGTAGATCTCGACGGACCTCTCCGCCGCCTCCGAGACCAAGACCTCGACGGGCCGATCAACAGACTGCCACCTCCCCCGGAGCCGCTGGGCTCCACAGACGGGGCAAGAGATCACCTCGACCCGGGGGGGACAGCTCAATAACGTCGTCGACTCCAGACGGCACCTCTTGCAGAGCCCCTCAACTGTTGGCGAACCGCACCCGGGGCAGATGCTGCTGAGCTTCACATCCGCACCATCTGGGCGCAGGGAACGCCTTCTATATGCAGAACGTTCTCGTAATCCACGAGAGAAAGTTCGACCGCCCAGGCAACCGCGTTCTTGCCGACGATGTTCGCTATGGAGGCGTTCATCAGGGCCGTCTTGACCTCTTGGGGGGTGGCCTGTTCCTCACCAAAGAAAGAAGCTTCTACAGAAAAGCTGAGATCGCCCTCGGCAAAGGACTTTCCCATAAGATAACAGTCACAGACCGCCACCAGGACCTCCCTCTCGACCTCGTAGATCTTGAGGTACATCATATCATCGTCAGACATAGTATCATATCAAGGAATCTTAAGGAACCCGTTTCTCGGTTCGATTATCTCGCCATAGAGTCTCATCCGCCCGATTATGTCCTCGGCCCTATGTCTATCTATCCCTTGCTCTTCTGCTCTCTCCAGCACCTCCTCCACAGGTGCCGATCCCTGGTGCTCCGTGCAGACCTCTCTGATCAGATCCTTTATCAGCCGGGTCTTGTCCCTGGTGCTCTTGCTAATTCCCGTCGCGATCACGTCGGCATCGAAGAGGCCCGTCTCCGGATCCACGCCCACCTGGCGCAGACAAGACTCGACTATCCTGATCACCCTCTCCCCATCCTCAAGGGTAATCTCATTCCTGAGCCTCAGCCGGGAGCTGGCCTCGCTCAGCCGGATCAGGGCCTCGAGCTGCCTGGCGGTCACGGGAACGGGCTTATCTGAGTCCGCTCCCTGCTTTCTCAGGTTGACGTAGTAGCTCTTGAGCTGGTCCTTGACCTCCTCGGTGAGGGTGGGAAATATGTTCTTTCTGGCGTAGGCTATGTACTTTCTGAGCAGCTCGGGCTCGATGGCAGGTTGTATGACCTTCATGGCGAGATCAATCTCATCCTGAGATACACCGTCTTGAAGAGATAGCTCTCCGGCGTAGTTGGACTGGAGGATATGACCGGCTATCGCGGAGTCGCGTTGGTCGTTGGGATCGTCGGTGAGGACGAAGATCAGATCGAAACGGGACATGAGCGCCGGGGATAGGTTGATCTGCTGGGCTACGGGCTCGTACTTGTCGAAACGGCCGTACTTGGGGTTTGCCGCCGCCAGGAGGGCACACCGGGACTTGAGGGTGGCCATGACCCCTGCCTTGGCTACGCTGATCGTCTGTTGTTCCATGGCCTCGTGGAGGGCGCTCCGATCTTCCTTGCGCATCTTGTCCATCTCGTCCACCGCGGCTATGCCCTTATCTGCCAGGACCAAGGCGCCGGCCTCTATGGTCCAGCGACCATCTCCCAGCTCGTCTTTGACCGCGGTGGCCGTTAGGCCTGCCGCCGTGGAGCTCTTGCCCGAGGTGTAGATGCCTCGAGGAGAGAGCTTGGATATGTACCTCAAAAGCTGGCTCTTGGCGATGCCGGGGTCGCCCACCAGAAGTATGTGTATGTCGCCCCTGATCCTGGTTCCGTCGGGGAGGGCCTTGGCGAAGCCCGAGAAGAGCTGGAGGGCCAAGGCCTCCTTGACATCGTCGTAACCGTAGATGGAAGGAGCGATGGACCTCTTAATCTCGTCATAGATCTCGGGGTTCTTGCTCAGATCCAGTATAATCTTCTTGTCTTCGGGAGATATCTCGATCTCCTCGAACTCTTGCTCCGTCATCTCCATGGAGTTGCCGTCTAAGTAGAGGTCGAAGTAGGTGCTCTTCCCGGTCTGGGTGGTCCGCTGATAAGATCTCAGTATGCCATTGAGGATCACCCGGTCGCCGGGGTAGATCTGACCGGCCATATCGTCCTCAAGCTGGACGTCCAGGGTCTGCGGCTGGGCGCCACCTCTGAGATCCTCGGGAGATTCTTGTATCCTCACGTTCTGGGCGTCGACGAATCTTGACTTGGATAGTAATAGCTTGAAGGGGCCCCGGCGGTCACAGGCCTCGTTGGGACAGTCGTAAGGCTCCTGGAACTTGGAGCTGGTCTGTTCTTTATAGAAGAGATGACCACACCTCTGACACTCGAAGGCGGCCGAGTTTATCTTGGGCCTGACCTCGGTGACGGTCCTGACCAGCCCGTCGATGGCGATCATCTTCCCGATCTGGTCGCTTCTCAACTCGCTGGTATTGAACCTTTGAGGAAGCTCCACTATCCTGACATGAGCCTCTTCTAGGACGACGTCTATGGGAAGGTCTATCTCCAGAAGGGCTGTCCCGGCCGCGTCCAACGCGGGATCTGGGTTCTCTAATAGGTCGTCCGCAAACTCGGGATCGTACCTATCGAGGTCCGAGAAAGAGATCAACAGGCTGCGGCGTTCCGGATAAGAGTCGGCAAGCTCCAGAAGCTCGTCCCAATACCTGTTCCTTACGAACACCTCCCACTTGGCAACCGGATCTGAGCTCATTATGAGGGTGGTTAAGACCTGGTATAGTATCTAAACCTTACACCCGGCGACCGATGATCTGTCCGGCGGATGGGTTTTAGCAGAGAAGGACGCAAGAGACCAAGGTCTCATACCTTATTCACTCCGCCATCGGCCAGGGATCGGGAGTAGCTGATGTAATCGCAGGAGCCTCGCCCAAGGGCAGTATCCAACCGTAGATCTCACCTTTTCCGACCTCGATCTCCGCCACGGTGGGTATCGGAGAGGGCCAAAATCCGGATCATGCGTGAAGCCTTTTCATCCCCGACTCTTCGATCCCCAGGAACTCCGCGCCCACGGCAACGACGCTGTTGGTGAAGATGGTGGCGTTGAGCTCAAATATGGGATACCTCAACCTGCTGTAATCAGAGGCCAGTGATGAGGTGGTGCCCTCACCATCGTTGTGGAAGATGTCGGCAAACTCTTGTTTGACTGGTATGAAGACTACATCGTCAGATCGCCCCTTCACTTCCATGATCTCGACGAGCCGGGAGTCGTTGTTCAGGGTGATGGGCATGACGTCGGCACCGTTCTTAAAGGCGCTCTTTGTCCCCTGGAGGCACTCGTAGGTGTTGCCGCTACCGGTGATGGGTATGTAGACGTCTCCGATCTGGAAGCTGGGGGTGTTGAAGTCCCGGTCCCAGTAGCTAGTCTTGTTGAGATGGGTGAACCTCATCTCGAAGGCTCTGGCCACCAGACCCGACCTGCCCACTCCGCCAATGATGTACCTCCCGCTGCGGGGGAAGAGCCTACCGAACCATCTCTCCAGCCTCACCGGATCCATCCGGGCGACCAGGTGACAGTGATCTGCAAAGTCCTGGACAACGGAAAGGTAGTCTCTGCAGGAACCGTCGCAGGTCCCCTCGACACCTGAGAGGATCTCTGTGAAGACGGCGTTCAGGAAGGCCATGACCTCCAGCTCGAACTCGGTCCCCATGGGGGAGAGCTTGGACGTCAGGGTATGATCGGTGTCGTATTTTGTCTTTCCTTCGATCACCAGGATGGATCCTTTATCGTAACCGTCCACGAGTCTGTAGGCGGTCCCGTTCTCGTTTGCGGTGATGAGCCTGATCTCCCCACCCTGGTTTTTAATGTCCTCGATGTACTTGTTGACCGCAGGAGTCTCTCCCGACCCGGAAACAGCGATTCCCAGGTTGTTCCTGTTCGTCAGGAAGTGCTTCTGGACGGGGTCTTCCAGGGTGCAGGGAAAGACGTTATCGAGGTGGTTGTGGAGAAGCTGGAGAAAGCTGTAGAGGGATAGTGCGCTCCTTCCTGCTGCCAGCCCGTAGACGAACTTGTTCCTGCCGTCGCCAGCCAGGAACGATGCCAGCGACCCGGCGAAGAGGTTCACGTTCTCCCGGTCGAGCCGGGATAGCTTCTCTATGAACTGGCACTGGAGTTTGGTAGCTTTATCGAAGGTTTCGCTCGGGCTTGCCATATGAAGACAACTTTGCAGGTGGCTGTGATAAGCTTTTGCCTTCTAGCTGAGGATCTCCATGAGAACGTCTTCATCCCTGGCCAGCGCGATCTCCTGAGCGATCCTCTTGCCGGTGGAGAGGTCCTTCTCGATGAGGTCGGAGTAGGGAGAACCGCTGATGAACATGTTGGTGCCTGCTACTATCCTGGCGGATATCTCGAAGACCTTGAACTTCAGGTCGTCGGTGACGATCGTTTCCAGGCAGAAAGGCCCTATCATGCCTCCGAAGAGCTTCAGCGAGGTTTCCACCACCCTCTCGCCCAGGTCGAAGGCCTTGGGCAGGAGAGACTCTCTCAGGACCAGGGGGAGGTTTCCGGTCACCACGAAGCTGGGGAAGATGCCTGCCGCCTCCAGCTCGTCCACGGACCCTATCCTGAAGATCTCGTCGGCGTTGGATTCCACCCGTCGGTCGATCCCTAGCATCTCCAGGATGCCTTTGTTCAGCCTATATCCTCGTGTCCGGATGGGCGAATAGAAATAGTGTATGTAGTACCTGGTCCCCAATATGAACTCCTGGATGGTGTGGCGCTCTTTTAGGTTCACCTTCTTCAGGTACTCATCTTTGCTCTTGGATATGAAGAAGCCCCTGCCGCCCTTCGCGCCGTGGTACTTCACGATAACCGGCCGGTCGATATCGTCGGCGCTCTTGAACCGCCTGGGCAGGTCGACCCCTGCCTCGCTGAGCCACTCGCGTTCCAGCTCGCGATCGCTCTCCCATGCCAGGGACCTCCGGTTCCCGTAGGTGGGCACGGGCAAGTTCTCGAACTTCTCGGCCCCCAGATATTCCACCAGAGACCCGTGAGGTATGACTATGGAATTTCCTTCCACCAGACGATCGCTCTCTTCCAGAAGCGCGCCGTAGCTGTTCAGACTGAGAAAGGCGTCGGGTTTGGCCAGGGGGAAGGCGTCGTAAAACTTGGGCGGATCGCCCATGCATAGGCCCAGCGTCTTAAAACCTTCTTTGCGAGCCGCATGGAATATCTGAAGACTGCTGTGAGAGCATACGGTGGCGATGGTCAGGTTTTTTTGGTCATACCCATCTAAAATTTCTTTGACTTCATCCTTCTCTATCATATTGATGACCTTTTGGAATGGTATAATTTGAGCTGCAGGTACATAATACCTTCGACAGAACGGGGCGATACGGTCTGAGCGTCGAATAGGTTAAAATATCCTTGGGATGATCTTCCATCATGCGAGCGTCTTTCAAGAGGGATACAACAGAGACCAGCGTTGCGGTCTCCTTGGACCTGGAAGGTTCCGGTCGGGCCGAGATCAAGACCGAGATCCCCCTTCTGGAGGAGGTCCTCCTCGTTCTGTCCAGGGCCGCCGGCTTCGATCTCTGGATCGAGGCCAGGGGCGACACGCCCACAGGAGACCACCACACCGTGGAGGACGTGGCCATCGCCCTGGGCATGGTCCTGGCAAAGCTGGCAGGAGAGGGTATAGGGAGCTCGATGGTGCCCTCGGGAGGGTGCCTGGCCGAGGCCGCTGTCAGGCTGGGCGAGCCCGGCTACTCCGGCGATTTCGAGTTTTTGGCCCGGTCGCTGGACGGTATGCAGCTGGAGAACATCACCCACTTCATGAGAACGTTGGCTTACAACGGCAATCTCACATTACACCTCAGCGCCGCCGGTGGCGATGACTGGCAGAAGGTCGAGGCTCTGACCCTGGCCCTGGGACGGGCCCTGAGAAGGGCCATCCAGGACGGTGCCGGCAGCACCAGAACGTAACTGTATTAAAAAAATTCAGGCTGGGGCGGCGGCCCTCTCCGCGGTGGGCGCTCTGATCGCCTCGGCGCCGTTCTCTTCTTCCCTTATGGCCTCCACGATCGCCTCTGCAAAGGATTGGGATGCAGGGGGTCCCCGGCCAGAGATGGTCTTCCCATCTCGGACTACGGGCTGCGCCACGTAGACCGCGCCTCTCTCTTGGATGTAATCTATGGGATCATGGAACCTCTCGCTGCCGCATACGGTCGCGTTCTTTCCCTGATAGAGACCGGCGTTTGCGAGGATCTTCGAAGATAGACAGATACCGCCCACTATCTTATCCTCTTCGCCGGCACCCCTGGCAAGGTCGAGGTAGTCCTCATCGTCGTAGAGACGAAGGTCGTCTACTCCCATCCCTCCGATGAAGACCACCGCCACGTACTCCGATGCATCGGCATCGCTGACGTTCAGGTCGACCTCGGCTTCGGAACCTTTGTCTCCCGTGGCCGTATTCACGCCTCTGGAGGCCACCAGCACCTCAAATCCTTGATCTTCAAAATAACTCCGGGGGATGTCGAACTCCGGCTCGCTATAATCCTGCGGAGAGATCACCATCAATATCCTGTACGATATGATGGATTCATTGACTGTCGATTCATCGTAGTGGTCTGATTCGAGGGTGTACTCCTCATCCAACCCATCCTGAGCAAGAGTCGGGACCGAGCTCAGTAAGATTATAGAGGCCAATAGCAGAGCGATGGCTTTCATAAGCATTTAACTGTGATTGTTTGCAAATAAATTTATCTGAACATCTCAACCAGCCTGAAGATCCCACCTGCATCCTGTTTTCCGTACTCATTTTCTTGCGTCGATAGATCCGATGCACTGCCTCCTCGGACCTATACCATAGAGCCGATATGAGATGATGGCCTGATGACGACCCTGATGGAAGCCTCCGGCAGGATAGTTTCTGAGCATCTGCGGATCGTTCTGCGATTCATGTGGTGACGATAACAATTGTGGGAAAAGATTTAAGTCTCTTGAACGCGGCAGATAAAGATAATTCTGGTGGTATGTGTATGAAAAACTATATCTCAACTGCGTATATACTAGCGCTGGTATCTGCCCTCCTCGTCTTCACCGTCGGGCTGGGCATCGCCACTGCAGAGGATGGCGAGGAGATCACCGTCATAATCTCCAACGCCAGCTGGGTTGATGAATGGGTGGAGATAAGCAACGTGGGCGAACCTGCCCAAGACTTGACCAACTGGACGCTGCAAGATGAACAGAACCACACCTACACGTTCCCGGGTTTCGCCCTGGCCCCGGGAGGTGTTGTGACGGTCCATACGGAAACCGGAAACAACACGGACACCGACCTCTACTGGAACATGGCAAGTTCTGTATGGAACAACGATGGCGATGTAGCCACACTGGCTGACGAGACGGGTAATGTGATAGCCGTATATTCTCCTGTTACGAGGTAGGTGCCGGGCAGCGGTCGTCTGCCCGTTTCATTTTTGCTTTTTGGTAGTACATAAAGTATAACGACCGTAACTACTCAGGTATGTTAATTGGTCTCCCGATTGCGATCCTGTACTTT
>DAOG01000098.1:0-4550 GCA_002501765.1 Methanosaeta sp. UBA204 | reverse complement strand
TTACAGTATGCCCCATGTCCCGGAACTGGATAGGGAGAACCGTAAAGTAAAAATAAAAAGGATGAGGACGGTCACAGCATGAAGAAAATATTACTTCTGCTGGCTTTGATCGTCGCCGCCTTTTCGGGCTGCGTCGAGGAAGAGCCCAGCGCGGAAGATCTGAAGACGATGATGATCATTGCCGGGCAGGACATTGAGACGGTCAAGTTCACCATGGTCACGGATCAGACCACCACCATCACGAACGTCACCGACTCCGAGACGATCATCACCGATTCGCGGGGCGAGGGCGAGGTCAACATGACCGCACAGGCCATGAAGCTCCTCATGATCACGACTAGCAAGATGGGAGATGCGGAGAACGTCACCATGGAGATGGAGATGTACATGCTGGGAGATGCCTTCTACATGAAGATCGATGGCAACTGGACCAATATGACCGGCCTCCTCCCGGAGGGTATGATGGATCAGCAGAACCAGCTGAAGATGCAGATGGAGATGCTCAACAACTCCAGGGTCGAGCTGGAGGGGTCCGAGAAGATCGACGGCCAGGACACCTACGTGCTTAAGGTCGTCCCAGACATGGAGGCCTTCTCCGCCACCATGGAGAAGCAGATGGGTTCCATGCCCATCGTCGGCATGAACCTGACGGATATCTACAGCAGCGCTGAGATGGAGTGGACGACCTGGCTTTCGAAGGACTCCTATCTACCGCTGGAGATCCAGGTTAACATGAAGATGAAGATGACCCCGGAGATGATGGGGCTGCCTGTTGAGGATGTGGGCGATTTCGATATGTTGGTGGAGTCGGACTCGGCGGTGCTCTACCGCGACTATAACCGGCCCGTGGTGATAGAGCTGCCCTCGGAGGCGAAGAACGCCACCGACATGTCCACCTTGCTGGGTATGACGGCGACGGCACCTCTTGCCGAGTGAGATGATCGATGGGTGGCGACCGCCGGATGCGCATCAGGACCTGTTGTCGGATTTTGGCAGGCGATCCGTTCCTGCCGCCTTGGCGGCGATGAACTCTCTGACCAGTCTGGCACCCAGGATGGCTGTCTGGCCGTGGTCGTACTGGGGTGCGATCTCGCATACGTCCAGGCCCGCGGCGATGGGCGCCAGGACTTCTATCGCTCGTCTCACGTCCCGGGGCGCCAGCCCGAAGGGCTCCGGGTTTCCCACGGCCGGGGCGAAGGCGGGGTCCAGGCAGTCGAAGTCGATGGAGAGATAGATCCGGTCGCACCCCACCTCTGCGAGCGCATCCTCCAGGACGGGACCAATGCCTCGCTCAGCGACCTCCTTGCTGGAATGGTAATGGAGCCCTATCTTCTTTGCGTAGAGGAACTCCTCCCGGGACCCGCTCCTGATCCCTATGGAGGCGTACCTGTCACAGATATCTAGGACCCTGCGGCTGGTGCAGGCGTGGCTCATCTTGGTGCCTCCGTACTCGTTTCTCAGGTCCAGGTGAGCGTCCAAGACGACCACCCCAAGTTCGTGGCGACGGGCTACCTCAGCCACCACCGGCGGCGCAATAGAATGCTCGCCGCCCAGAAAGATGGGGGTGGCCTCCGCAGGTATGAAGGCAAAACTCTCTCCGATGGTCTCCCAGGCGTAAGCAGGATCGGACCCGAGCACAAGGTTTCCCAGATCAAAGATCTTCAGGTCATGAAGGTCGACGTCGTACCGGTCTTCATAGGTCTCGAAGTTGTAGGACGCCTGCCTGATGGCATCAGGTCCCTCTCTAGTTCCTGCCCGAAAGGATGCGGTAGCGTCGAAGGGTGCACCCACCAGGATGAAGTCCGCCTCTGCCAGGCTGGTGGACGCATCGGCAAAAAGAGAGGTCTGGAACATTAACGCATGTCCATCTTAGTTTTGCCCATCACCACGAGGTAGGGGGCCTCTTTTCCCACCACCAGTTTGGTCCTGTCTTCCTCGGTAATGGGGACGTCCAGCGTGCCGTAGTCGGCCATGTCCATGAGCTGGACGCTGTTCTGGCTTATGGTGAGCACCTGCCCTGACTTTCTCTTCACGACGGGAACGTAGACTTTGGTCGTGACCGGCTGGACGATGGATCTCTTCTGGTTATCAAAGATGCCTATAGCGTCGATCCTGGCCTTGGCTGAGCCGTGTTTGCCCGGTTTGGACTTGGCAATGTTCTTTATCACACAAGGTTCGTCGTCGATGATTACGTATCTGCCCTCTTTAAGCGCTCTCGTCTCCACCTGTTCCTTCATCAGATCAACCCTCTCGACGAATAACGGGACTCCTATTTAAAGAATATCTTTCATCCTCTCCAACGCCTCTTCTATCTTTTCGATGGCGGCGGCATACGATATCCTTATGTGCCTGGCACCGTGGGCGCCGAAGGCCGAACCCGGTACGGTTACCACCCCTGCGTTCATCAGCCTGGAGGCCGCGGCATCTCCGTCTCCTACATAGGGAAAGACGTAGAAGGCACCATCGGGTCTGACCAGCTCCACGCCCATATCCCGGAGGCCCTTTACCAGGCTGTCTCTCCGCATCTTGAACACTTCTCTCATATAGGTCACGCAGTCCTGGGGTCCGGTTATCGCCGCCTGTGCTGCTCTCTGGGATATAGAGGAGGCAGAGGCTTGGGTGAACTGGTGGATCTTGAGCATGTTCTGCAGGGCAGTCTCGTGAGCGGCCACGTATCCCAGCCGCCATCCGGTCATGGAGTAGGTCTTGGAGACCGCATTCACGGTTATCACGTTATCCGAGTACCGGGCAGGGCTGATGTGTTCTCCTTCGTAGATCATGTGTTCGTAGACCTCATCCGAGACCAGGGCAAAATCATGGTCGTCGGCCAGGTCGGCCAGGGCGCGAAGCTCTTCGGCGGTCTGGACCGAGCCAGTGGGGTTGTTGGGAGAATTGACTATCAGGGCCCGGGTTCTCTCGGTGATCCTCTCGGCTACATCTTCGGGCGAGATCTTCAGGTCCGGGTCGAGGGGCACGCTTACGGGTCGCCCTCCTGTGATCCTGGTCAACGCCGAGTAAGAGACAAAACTCGGATCGCCTATCAGAACTTCGTCGCCATTCTCCACCACCGCGGCGATGGCCAGGAACAGAGCCTCACTGGCGCCGCTGGTAACCATGATCTCCCCGGGCGAGTACTCGAGCTCGTTATCCTGCCGGAACTTCTCGCTGATGGCCGCTCTCAGCTCGGCGGTGCCCAGATTCATGGTGTAGCCGGTGAACCCTTCCCGGATGGCCTCGATAGCAGCCTCTTTTACGTGATCGGGTGTCTCGAAGTCTGGCTGGCCCAGGCCCAGGTTTATGGTGTCGGCACCCGCAGCCTCGAAGCTCTTCCTTATGCCCGATATGTCTATCTCCGCTATGTGGTTTGCAAACCTCAAGATCATATCCTCCTTCTTCGCCCCCCATTAGAATCTAAGCGGATAAAATAGTTAAGCTCGGTCGGACCCCACGGCTCGAACACAAAGCTTATATGCCGGAGCGGTGTTGGAGGAGTCTGCCCGCCTAGCAAGGTGGTGCAAGACCGGCTTGCTGAGACGTTGTAGATGTCTTCATGGGACTGTCTCTTCGGAGATGGCCAGAAGGCTTATATACAACGGCCCGGGAGTTTGTCGGGCCGAGATGGTGTGTCCTGGTGCCTCGATGGCACCGGAAAATGGGACGGAACCATAAGGCTTAAATACGAATGGTCCCTTTGTGAAGGGGCCGATGGGGCGAGGCCCCATGGCCGCGATGTAATCGGGGTCGGCTCGGAGAACGTGAGAGATCGTTGGCGGGCTGGATTCTGGTTGCGGTATATTAGCGATAACATGGAGACGGGAAGATGCATCTGGATTGAGATGTTCTCGTCTGACATTAGCCTTGGCGACTCGGCCAATTCCGACCGATACGCAAAAAATACTTTCCATAAATTCTGGTTGATCCTGCCAGAGGTTACTGCTATCGAGATTCGATTAAGCCATGCGAGTTGAATGTTCTTCGTGAACATGGCGGACTGCTCAGTAACACGTGGACAACCTACCCTTGGATCTGGGATAAACCCGGGAAACTGGGCATAATACCGGATAAGCCACATATGCTGGAATGCTTTGTGGCTCAAAGCTCCGGCGTCCAAGGATGGGTCTGCGGCCTATCAGGGTAGTAGTGGGTGTAATGTACCTACTAGCCTACGACGGGTACGGGTTGTGAGAGCAAGAGCCCGGAGATGGATTCTGAGACACGAATCCAGGCCCTACGGGGTGCAGCAGGCGCGAAAACTTTACAATGCGGGAAACCGCGATAAGGGAATCTCGAGTGCCAGCATATAATGTTGGCTGTCCAGATGCCTAAAAAGCATTTGTTAGCAAGGGCCGGGCAAGACCGGTGCCAGCCGCCGCGGTAACACCGGCGGCCCGAGTGGTAACCGTTATTATTGGGTCTAAAGGGTCTGTAGCCGGCCGAATAAGTCTCTTGGGAAATCTGGCAGCTTAACTGTCAGGCAGTCAGGGGATACTGTTCGGCTTGGGACCGGGAGAGGTGAGAGGTACCTCGGGGGTAGGGGTGAAATCTTGTGA
>DAOG01000120.1 GCA_002501765.1 Methanosaeta sp. UBA204 | reverse complement strand
CAGGAATTTGACAAATACATCGATGAGAAGGGCTATACAGGAATCAAGACACTGGTGGCTTTTTCCAGTGAAGTGGTCGATCCGGATGTGCCTGAGATGAGGTACACCGAAGTCGGCATGAACGAGGGGATCCGGGAGAGAGAACTGCCCGAGAGGTTCGCAAGCGATGAGTACCATGTGCTATTGGTTGCAGAGAAGTATCAGACCGGTTTTGATCAGCCGCTTCTGCACACCATGTATGTTGATAAGCGGTTGTCGGGCGTTCAGGCGGTCCAGACGCTCTCACGCTTAAACCGCACCCATCCCGGCAAGGAAGACACATTTGTGCTCGATTTTGTGAATGATACTCAGGAGATACTCGACGCATTCCAGCCATATTATGAACAAACTACCATCGGTGAACGGGCAGAACCGCGCCAGCTATATGAACTGCAGGCAAGGCTGGATGCAGAGCAGGTTTACTATAAAGCCGAGGTCGAGGAATTTTCCAGAGTATTCTACAAACCCATAAAGAACCAGACGCCTGCGGACCATGCGAAGATGAACGCGTGCATCGATCCGGCTGTGTACCGTTTCAACGAACTTGAAGAGGATTCTCAGGAGGAGTTTCGCAAGGTGCTTTTTGCCTACCGGAACCTGTACGCCTTCCTCTCACAGGTAATCCCGTTTCAGGATTCTGATCTGGAAAAGCTGTACTCGTATATCCGTTTTCTTCTGACCCGGCTCCCCATGCGGGGTGTGATGGGGGCGTACAATTTGGATGATGAGGTTGCGCTCAAGTACTACCGGCTTCAGAAGATCAGCGAAGGGGTGATTGACCTGTATGCGGGAGTCGACCCCACGCCAATTTCCAGTCCTACGTCTGTGGGAACAGGCGTCAGCCATGAAGAGAAGATAGAGCTATCGCAACTGATCGATATACTAAACGAGCGCTTTGGAACTGAATTTAAACCTGCTGATCAGTTGTTCTTTGATTCCATTCGTGAAGATGCCGCCGCCGACACCACGTTGCGGGAAGCTGCTATGGTTAACACCATGGAGAACTTCGGCTACGTCTTCTTGAAGGCTCTCGGAGGGCTCTTTATCGACCGCATGGACCAGAACGAGGAGATTACGGCTAAGTTTATGAACGAAAGGGAGTTTCAGAAAGTCGTTGGTCAGGATTTGCTGAAAAAGGTGTATGAGCAGATCCGGGAGGAGGAGGAGGAGGCGACCGCATAAGATCCCCACCACCACCATCGCATTCACCCACAATACAGCCGATACCTGCAGTCCCTGCACTGCCCCTCATCATCCACCCTATCGAACCGGTAGCGTAGCGACTTCTCTGCACTTACCCGCTACCACGTAGTGCAACCCAGCCACCAACTTCCTGACGCGAAGCGCATGCGGTCCATCTGCGGCGGCCCCGCGCCCCGAGCCTGGTGCTGCCCGGGTCGGACCAGTCGACGAATAAGATGGGGCCGGATAGTTGCGCATCTTCGCTATCGTGGATCACTGCGACCGGCGCCGACCCCTCGCCCGTATGCCGCATGAAGCATGCGGTAAAGCCCGGCTGCTGATAATGCAAGCGCCGAGCGCAGCCAAAAGGGCCGCTTGCCTTATCTTGCCGCCGGGCGGCGAGCTGGGGCGACGGGTAGGGGGCGTTAGGTCGAATAAAACGTTCATGAGCAGAGACTCATGAGTACAAGATCTGTAAGAATGTGAGATGGTTCGAAGTGAAGTTCTGAATAAGAAGAGTGTAAACGATGTGTTGAGCTTTTTTGTAGAAACGATGCTATGAACCCATCCAAATACATACTCACATCCATTCTCCTTATTGTTGAATCATGCATCAGATCTCAAGGCAGTGTAACGAGTCTACCGGTAAATTCGCTCCAACGTCCCATCCTCACCACGCATCCCGAGACGAGCGCTCGCCCCAAGCCCCCCCAGATCCCACGTCAGCAGGGTTAAATATATTCGTCATCTAATGCCAACAAGAACCCAGGCTCTATGAAAGGAGATAGATGAAGACGATCGATAACCCGGGCTTATCTCGGCTCCTCATGATCATAACCGCCGTTTTCATCCTGATGAACTATGGCTGCGCCCTCGACGATGGCGCCGACCAGAAAGAGCTCACCCTGGACATCTACGTAGACGATACGGGCAAGGCCTTCGTGACCGGATACGCAGAAGAGATCGACGGTCTCTCCTTCTTAGAGACATCTCAGTACGAGTACGAGAACGATACAGATCGGCTCTACGCCATCACCAACTCCCTGACCTGGAAGAAAGGAGACGAGTGGTCGATCAGGTTCGCCACCGAAGCCTACTACGACGAGTATCATACAACCTTCTACCTCCCCGCCGACGTCAAGCTGGTCAAAATCGACGGCTCTGAAGATCTCGAGTACCTGATCTCCGCATCCAACGCCTCCTTCGTCGTGGAGTTTTACGGGTATGAGGTGGAGAGACCCACCACCGCCATCAGCTACCAGCAGCCTCTCATGAGCGCCGAAACCAATGAACCTCCTGTCTATCCTCCGATATCCGCCGCCGTCCTCATATTGGTCCTGCTGGCCGTCATCGCCGCGGTCACGATCAGAACAAAGCGAGATACCGAGCCCGGCCAGGAGACTGCAGGCCAGGATCGACCGACCGACGAGATAAAGGAGGAGATCGAGATCACCGACGAGATGGCGGCGGTGATGGAGACGCTAACAGAGCGAGAAAAGTCCGTCCTGGATGCTCTGATCGATCATCGGGGGCGGATGACCCAGGCGGAGATCCGATACGAGACAGAAATTCCGAAATCCTCGCTTACCGGGATCATCATATCTCTGGAACGGAGGAAGATCGTAACCAAGAAAGAATGGGGGAGGACGAACGTCATAGAAATATCGGAGCGGTTTAGATCGGGGCGCAAAGAGGATTGACCCACCAAACCTAGATATCTCATTACCATCTAACCTGGAGGAGATGCCAAACTTCAAGGTCCTTCTGGAAGGTGCCTGGCTGGTCAGAGACGTCAAATCGGTGGACGATGCCATCGGTGTGGCCATCTCCGAGTCGGGCAAGAGGCTAAACAGGAATAAGCTGGAGTTCGTAGAGGTGGAGGTGGGCCAGACGGTCTGCCCCAACTGTGACGAATCTCTCGACGGCGTATTTTTGGTGGCCGGAACCGCGCTTGTGGGTCTCCTCTTCGAGATAAAGGTCTACGATGCAGATGGTGAAGACCATGCCGCCCGGATAGCCAAGTCCATGATCGGAAAAGCCCTGAGATCCATCCCTCTGAGGCTGGTCGAGGTCGCAGACCTGGATCCAACAGATCGGTCAGGCTGACCGACTTTTCTTCCACTCGTCTTCTTTTGCCTCTATGAGATCTCTGCACTTCAGGGCATCGGTGACTATCAGTTCCTCCTGGATCCAGGGAGGGAGGTACCGCCTCACCCCGTTCCGATCTCTGGTTACAAACCTCCGGTCGCAGAAGAGGATCACTCCCATCTCTGAGGCGTCCCTGATCACCCGTCCCGCACCCTGGAGAGCCCGGTTGATGGCGGGCAGGGTGTAGGCGATCAGCATGCCTTTCTTCTGGCCGTACTTCCTGACGTAGTAGGCGTTGATCTCTCGCTGGATCTCGTTGTAGAAACCCAGAGGCAGACCCACGACGACCACACCGCTCAGAGCCTCGCCTTTGTAATCTATGCCCTCGGCCAGCTTCCCCCCCGAGACGCCCAGGAGCACCGCACCCCCTCTTCTGCCGTCCCGGAAGAACTCGTCAAGGACCTGGGGTACGTCTTCTGCGCCCCTGGGCTCCAGGTAGAGCCTCTTTTTCGCTCTTTTGGCGGCCTGGTGACAGACCTTCCGGTACTGGTTCATCATGGAGTAGGATGTGAAGAATACGGCCACGTTCCCGGGAACCTTCTCGATCGTCGCCTCTATGTGCCCGACGATCTCCCGCCGGTTCTCGGCCTCCTCCCTCTTCTCCAGCTGGGTGGTGGCCTTCTCCGCGGCCATCAGGAGACGGTTCTCTGCTGGGAAGGGGTTGAGCAGGCTTATCTTCCTGGCCCGTTCTGCCTCGCCGAGGAAGTAGAGCTCGTAGGCGTCCAGGGGCGAGAGGGTCCCGCTAAGCATCACCGTGGCGTTGATGTTGTCGACGATCCGTCTTATGACCGGGGCAGGATCGATGTTGTTCACCTCCAGCCAGGTCCGCTTCTTATCACCGGTCCCGCTCGTCGCGATCCTCCTCTGGTAGGCCTGATCGGTCTCTGCGACCTCCATATCCCTGAGGAAGAGGATGACCTGGGCCAGGTTTGGCTCCAGCTCGCCCTGGAGGTTCTCCCTGTCGCCCTCGGCCAGCTTCAGCTCGGCCACGGCCACCACCACCTCAGAGGCCGTGGAGAGACCCTCGTCGATATCTTCGATATCCTGGTAGAGGAAAGTCCTGAAGAGGTCGGCGTCCAGGAGCTCTTCTCCCTCCTGCATCCTGGACTGGCGGCTGAGGATGTACTTTCTGAGCCGGGGAAGAAGGGTCTTGATTACTTCAACTCCTTTCAGCCTGGAAGAGGCCTCGAGCCTCGACTCCTGGAGCCTGGCCTGGCCCATGACCGCCTCGTACCTCTCCATCTCCCGCTCTGCCAGGTCGATCATCCTGAGGGTCAGGCGCCTGGTGTTGAGCGCCCTGACCGCATCTCCCAGGTTGTGGGCCTCGTCCACGAATAGGGTCAGGCTTGCCCGGTCCAGCTCCAGCCAGTCGAATATGACCTCCTGGAAGTCCGGGCTGAAGATATGGGAGTAGTTCATGATGACCACGTCACTGCTCCTGGCAGAGACGCTCATGATCTCGTAAGGGCAGACCCCCTTGCAGGAGTGGAGAAGCTCGTCCGGTGACCTGATCTCCTCTCTCAGCTCATCGGCCACGTCCAGCAAGAGGCCGGAATGCCTGAAATGCGCCTTGCCGTTCAGGTCGAAGGCCTCCCTGCTCATCAGGTAGTAGGGACAGAAGGTGCGGTAACCGGGGGTCTCTATGGGCAGCGTTTTGTCTCGCGAGGGATCGTAGACCCGCCCCTGTGATTGCCGGAGCTTGTTGCTCATGTAGTTCTTGGTCCACTCTCGCATCCTGGCACAGCCCGCGTAAACGCTCTCTCCTTTGAACTCCTCTGCCAGAGGGCAGGTCTTCAATTTGCCTACCATGTAGGATATCTGGGGGCGATGCCTGGTATTGGACCAGATCTTCTCGATCTCGTCCAGGTAGATGTCTATCTGGCTGACCGTCCTCACCACCACCACGATCTTACCCGGGGCCGCTGCCAGGGCCGCCGAGATGCAGCTGGTCTTGCCGCTGCCCGTAGGGGCGTCGACCATGAATACCACGTGGTCGCCCACACTTACGGCGTCGTAGACCCCGTCCAGCATCGCGTCCTGGTAAGGCCTGAGCGATTCGTAAGGGAAGTAATCCAGGTACACGCACCCCACCATGTGCTGAAGGCTGATAAATGCTCTCCACAAGCGAAGGCCATTTCGCGGCGGATGCCTAACAAGAAAATGCTCACTTACACTCGCATTTACTTGAGCACATAAAGTTATACTTTATATACTACGGAAAAGTTTAAAGTGTATGCCGGAAGTAAACCAACTGGGAATTGTATGAAGGGCGCGATCGTCATTATGTTCTTCATGGTAGCGACGTCCTCGCTCTCTGCAGCCTTCGGGGATGGGGGTATGACTACGTCCATCACGGTCAGCGGTCATGGTCAAACCAAGATCGTCAACACCGCTTTCAGCAGGGAGACGGGGATCAGCCACAGCGAGGTGGTCTACGGAGAGGGTCCGATAGACTACGCCGCAGTCGGCAGGGTTAACGGTAGCGATGGCGTTTTTCAGACCGTCGATCGGACGATCGAGCTCCCAAAGGGGTTGCTGGTCAACGTCCAGCATATGGAATCTTCACCGGTATTCAGCGGGAAGAACATAGACCTATCCAATATCAACATTGCCACCACTTATAAAGGAAGGGACAACTTCAGCGTATCTCCCAACTCGACCTCTTTTAACGTTACGAGCGAGTTCAAGGGGAGGTGGAACCTCGATGCCACGAGGTTTGGGTTCAACCGGAACCTCAAGACCAGGATGATGCTGAACGGCAAGTTTGAGGTGGGCAAAGAGCTCTTCTTCAAATGACCATGCATTTATCCGGGTCGTCGACCGCCAACTATCTTTTTAAGGAGGGTGCAAACTTGGGCCGAGGTGATGGTATGGGCTTACTCAACCGGATGGGCACCGTAATGAAGTCGAAGATGAACCGGATGGTGGACAGGATGGAAGATCCGGCAGAGACGCTGGATTACTCCTACCAGAAGCAGCTAGAGGTCTTGCAGAAGGTCAAGCGGGGTGTGGCGGAGGTCACCACCTCGAAGAAGCGGCTGGAGCTCCAGAAGGCGAAGCTTATGCAGAGCATGGACCGGCTGGACGACCAGGCAAAAGAAGCGATCCGGTTGGATAGGGAGGACCTGGCCAGGTCTGCCCTGGAACGTAAGAACACCCTCCAATCACAGGCCGACGACCTGGACCGGCAGATAGTCGATCTAAAGGGAGAACAGGCGAAGCTGGTGGCTACCGAGAGACGTCTATCTACCAAGGTAGAGATCTTCAGGACCCGGAAGGAGACCATCAAGGCGCAGTACTCGGCGGCCGAGGCCCAGGTAAAGGTATCCGAGGCGGTGACCGGGATCGGCGAGGAGATGGCCGATGTGGGGATGGCCGTCCAGAGGGCCGAAGAGAAGACCGAGACTATGAAGGCGCGGTCTGCGGCCCTGGACGAGCTTATGGATGACGGGACCCTGAAAGAGGTCACGGGAAGCGGCGATGATATCGATGCGGAGCTGGCCAAGATCAGAGCGGCCGGCGGCGTGGACTCCGAGCTGGCCAGGCTGAAGGCGGAGGAAGGAAGATGATCATCAGGATCATGGGCGAGGGGCAGTACCGGGTGCCCAGCAGCCTTCTGGACGAGCTGAACGTTATCGATAACCGGATCGTCGATCTTGTGGCAAAAGAGGACGAAGGCGGCTACAAGAACGAGCTGGCCAGGCTTATATCTGCCGTGAAGGAGAAGGGAACTCCCCTCGGCCCGGAGGAGATCGTGGAGTCGGACCTGATCGTGCCTCCCGAAGACCTAACCTTAGAAGAGGCGGAGAAGATCTTCGGCGGGAGCGGCCTGATCGAGGACTAGAGAGGGATTCCCCATAGGGGGTACCACCTCTCTACGTTCTTCTCCATGGGAAGCTCGGAGTCCATAATGGACCGGAGCCTGAACTCCAGGGAGCTGTCTCTTTTATTATCGCCTTTTGGGGCGAAGGGGTAGTAACTGCCGCTCTTGAAGTTGTAGACCCAGTAGACCTGCCTTTTGCCCGTGAAGCGGTATATGGCGCAGAGGAGCTGTTCCCCGAACCCGTGCTCTACGAGGGTCTGGCTCACCAGGTGGACGTTGGTCACAAGGTCTTCGAACTCGGGGTCTTCGAGCACCACCCACAGGAAATCGTAATCGTCTTTCTGGACCCGGTATCTTGTCCCAGTCTCCCGGCAGCTGTACTGGAGCAGGTCCTCGACCTCTCTGCGAGCGGTATCGTACCTGGAGGACTCGATGGGCTTGAAGCAGATACCTGCCGCTTCACCTGGTCGGAAGCCCAGGCTCGTCTCCAGGGTTATGCTGGCGGTGGAGATGGCGAAGAGCTTCTCCATCTTCGCCTTCGGCAGGCTGCTCTTGCCCAGGATGGCGTCCAGAATCCTCATAAAGTCTCCATCTCTTGTTCTATCTTCTCCAGAGCAGCGATCCGTTTCTCCACCGAGGGGTGGGTGGAGAATAGGTTCATTATGGAGGATTTGGAGATCGCGGGGATGATGAAGAAGGCGTTCATCCCTTCGACCTTTCTGAGATCGTCGTCGGGTATTCTGGTCATCACCCCGCTGATCTTCATCAGCGCCGAGGCCAGGTTCGAAGGCTGACCGGTGATCACCGCCGAGCCCCGGTCTGCGGCGAACTCTCTGTACCTGGAGAGGGCGCGGATCAAGAGGGAGCTCACGATCCAGACGATGATCGAGGCGAGCCAGGCGATGATGATGCCTCCGCCACCTTCTCTGCGGCCGGATCCGCCTCCACCGAAGATGAGAGCGTACCGCACGAAGAAGAAGGCTACCGTGGAGAGGAAGCTGGCGATGGTCATCACCATAACGTCTCTATTCTTCACGTGGCTCAGCTCGTGGGCCAAGACCGCTTCCAGCTCGCTCCTGTTCAGCTGGCGCCTTATCCCCGTGGTCACCGCCACCACGGCGTTGTTGGGGTTCCGGCCGGTGGCGAAGGCGTTGGGCATGGGCGAGTCTACCACGGCCACCCTGGGCTTGGGCAGGTCGGCGATGGCGCAGAGCCTGGTGATCATCTGGTGGAGTTCGGGTTCTTCGCTCTCGGAGACTATCTTGGCGCCGGTGGTCATCAGGACGAGCCGGTCCGAGTAGAAGTACTGCAAGAGCATGAACCCGCCCGCGAATATGAGCATGGTCATCATGCCCGCGCCCTGGTAGGCCAGGAAGGCCAGAAATGTGAGGTAGACCAGGGCCAGGAGAAACATCGTGAAGATCATCCTGAACTGTAACCCGCGATCTTGTTGCCATTTTCTTTTCATGGTTGGTTGACACCTTTGCTATGAGGTTGTGCTTCTTCGGATTTAAGGGGTTTGTTTGGAGGCGGCAATCTTTATGATGTGAAAAACATACCGGGCCATGATGAGATGAGATCCGACCTACCTGTGTCTCTCTCCGCCCTCTAAAAATTGCAATGGGCAAAAAAAAGAACCCCGTACTGGATCGGGGTAAATCCGTGCAAAGATCACTATATGGATGGGAGCTCTGTCAGGGTGAGGGCCGAAGTTACGTTCTCATCATCGCCAAAGATCTGAACAATTCTATCGTTCACGTAAGAGACAAGCTGGTTGAAATCAGCGCTCTGGTTATTGTAGTAGCTTACAAAATCTTGGCTTTTATCCTTATCTTCGTCACTCAATGCCATGTAATCCTGGTAATAACTCAATAAATATGGACCATTTGCCATGGCGCTTCCATATAGTTGAGCTCCTTCATAAAATCCATCTTGGTAGCCCGCACCGTAGCCCGCTTTATAGTCCTCCGAAACCGTAGGTACGTTCTCGTCTGCTGCACCCCCCATACTCATCGCACCGAATATCAACAATCCGGCTACTAACCCACATTGCACAATCCTGTTCATATATACACCCTTTAACCGGTATTTATCGGAACCCCTTAAAAACTCTATCGGTTATTCGTCACAATTACGAGCACCTTCTGGGGGTGGTCGCCTCGCCCTGGTCGACCGTATCTGGACCTACGCTACATGGACCGGACGAGCGCCCGCGGGCATCAGACCACGTTGCCGCCCGGATATTTTTCCAGAGATATTATCCTCGGAGACGATAAAGGTTAAATGATCCTCCGCGATCTATGCAGCGAGGACTGGTCTATGGATAAGTACGAGAAGGTAATCGCCCTCGCCAGACGGCGGGGCTTCATCTGGCCCGCCTTCGAGCTTTATGGCGGTGCGGCGGGCTTCTATGATTACGGTCCCCTGGGAGCACCGCTCAAGAGGAAGATCGAAGACCTGTGGAGAGAGTTCTTCGTCATCAAGGAAGGCTTCTGCGAGATAGAGTGCCCCACAATCGGGGTAGAAGATATCTACGTGGCCTCCGGCCACCTGAGCGGTTTTTCCGATCCTCTGACCGAATGCAAGGAATGCGGTGAGATCTACCGGGCAGATCATCTGATAAAACACATCATAGAGGTGCCCGACGCTCTTTCCGGCGAAGAGATCTACACCGTGATCCAGGAGAACGATATCTTCTGTCCCGAGTGTAGCGGCGACCTTTCTCAGATCTACGAGTTCAACCTCATGTTCAAGACCGCCATCGGGCCAGGATCCAGGCAGGCGGGCTACCTCCGTCCCGAAACGGCCCAGGGGATGTTCATAAACTTCCCCAGGCTATTGCGCTACTACCGCGATCGCCTACCCTTCGGCGCGGTCCAGATAGGAAAATCCTACAGAAACGAGATATCGCCCCGACAGGGGGTGATCCGTCTGAGAGAGTTCTCTCAGGCAGAGGCCGAGATATTCATCAACCCCAGGGACAAGTCTCACCCCCGGTTCGACGAGGTGGAAGACCTGAAGCTGATCCTCTACTCGGAAGAGGACCAGGAAAGAGAGGGTGGCCAGCCTCGGGAGATGACCATCAAGGAGGCGGTGGATAAGAGGATCATCGCTCACCAGACCCTCGCCTACTACGTGGCCCGCACCTACCAGTTCCTCATGGAGGCAGGCCTCTCCCGCGACCGTCTCCGGTTCAGACAGCACAAAAAGGACGAGATGGCCCACTACGCGGCAGACTGCTGGGACGCCGAGGCTTCTCTGGAGCGTTTCGGCTGGATCGAGCTGGTGGGGGTGGCCGACCGGACCGATTACGATCTCCGGTCGCATATGGCCCAGAGCCAGACTAACCTTTCGGTCTTCGTGCCCTTCGACAAGCCCAGACGACAGGAGAAACTGGTGGTCAAACCCGACATGAAGAAGCTCGGCCCCATCTTCAGAAACAAGGCCAAGGCGGTGGCCGAGGCCCTCAAGTCTCTGGATATAGAAGAACTGGAAAAAGAGACCATCTCTGTTGTGGTGGACGGCGAGACTGTGGAGATCGGGTCAGACCTGGTATCCTTCGAGATGGTGGAAGAGACTATCCGGGGAGAGGAGATCGTTCCTCACGTGATAGAACCTTCCTTCGGCATAGACCGGATCCTCTACACGGTATTGGAACATTCCTGCTACGAAGAGATGGTGGATGAGGAGACCAGGACGGTCCTCAAGCTCCGGCCGAAGGTGGTTCCCATCCAGGTGGCGGTCCTGCCCCTGATGGATAGAGACGAGCTGATGGCTCCTGCCGAGGAGATCACCGATGTGCTGAAGGCGCGGGGGATCTACGTGGAGTACGACTCATCGGGAAGCATCGGCAGAAGGTACCGGCGGAACGATGAGGTGGGCACCCCTTATTCCATCACCGTGGATTACAAGACCCTGGAAGACAAGACCGTCACCATCAGAGATCGAGACACCATGGCCCAGGTCAGGGCGGGCGTTGACGAGCTGCCCGATACGATCCTCGCTCTCCTGAGAGAGGAGCTGGAGTTCGGCGAGGCCGGTGTTCCTCTGCGGTCATGATACTCTCAGACATGAAACCTGTAGACGTAGATCCCGAGTGGCGGGCCGCCCTGAAAAATGAGACGGAGAGAAAGCTTATCCATCTCACCGGCCTCAGCGTGTCCGCGTCTATCCTCCTCCTGGGGAGGGACATCACCGCCGGTCTGGTCGGCCTGGCCCTGGTAGTCGGCCTCATCCTGGAACGGGAGAGGCTGCGGGGCAAGATCAGGATGCCCGCGGTGAGAGATCATGAGAGATGCCAGGTTGCAGGTTATATTTACTACATATTGGGAGCACTGCTCACCGTTCTCGTATTCGAGCCCATGATCGCCCTGACCGCCCTTCTTATGCTCTCTTTAGGTGACGCGGCCAGCGGGCTGGGGGGATCGGTGATCAGAGGCTCCAACGTACGTGTAGAGGGCGGGAGACGTCTCAAGCCCTTGCCAGTGATGCTGATTACCTTAGGGATCTGTCTCGTCGTGGGGTACTTATCCTCCTGGATGACCGGCCTCTCTCCTCCGGTCTATCTGGTCGGGGCCGCAGGAGCCACCGTCGCGGATGTTGTACCAGTATCCTTCCGTGGCAAGTCGATCGACGATAACCTCACCATCCCCCTCTATGCAGGAGGCATGATGACCCTGGCGTCTCTGATCTGATCTGATCTTTGGATACCATCCTCTGCAGAAAGGTTTTTTAACGTAATAGAGAAGTAACGTCCATAAGACGCAAGCAACGATCTGTACATCTGATCGGCTAGAGAAGGTTCCCGGCTCATCCTGAAAACTTCAGGAGACCGATGCCATGCGTTGCTTGTTATTTGAAACGGAGGGATGATATGAATATAGTACTACTCGGTCCACCAGGATCTGGAAAGGGCACTCAGGCCAAGATGATCGCAGAGAAGTATGGCGTGGTCCACATCTCCACAGGTGACATCCTGAGAGAGAACGTCAGAAACGGCACCGATCTGGGCAAGGAAGCGAAGACGTACATGGACGCTGGCAAGCTCGTTCCGGACGAGCTGCTAATCAACATAATCAAGGACCGCCTCGCCAAGCCCGATGTGACCGGAGGTTACATGCTGGACGGTTATCCCCGTACCACTCCCCAGGCAGAGGCGATGGATAAGATCCTTCCCGAGCTGGGCCAGAAGATCGACGTGGTCGTCAACATAGACGTTCCCGACGACGAGCTGGTAAAGAGGCTGAGCGGCAGAAGGATGTGCAAGTGCGGTGTTAGCTACCACCTCAAGTTCAACCCCCCCAAGAAGGAGGGGATCTGTGACGTTTGTGGCGGTGAGCTTTACCACAGGGACGACGACAAGGAGGAGGCTGTCCTCAACAGGCTGGAGGTCTACAAGACGCAGACTCAGCCGCTGATAGACTACTACAACAAGGCGGGCATCATTGCCGACATAAACGGCGCTGGTGAAATCCCCGAGATCTTCGATGAGATCGCCGCGTCCCTTGACAAGCTGTAAACGCCCCAAACCTTATTTTTTAGCCATTGTTACATGACGCTAGTATACTCGCTGGGAGGTTCCGTCCTCTACCAGCAGAGCCTCCAGGAGATCCAAAAGTTTGCCGCGAATCTCAAGCAGATCGCCAAAGACCATCGGGTCTACGTGGTGGTGGGTGGAGGCAATATAGCCAGAGATTACATCGAAACTGCCCGCTCCCTGGGGGCGGCAGAGTCCTTCTGCGACCTGTTGGGGATCGGTGTCACCAGGCTCAACGCCAAGATCCTCATCGCCGCCCTGGGCGAGTTCGCGGCACCCGAACCGGCGGAGACCTATCCTCGTGCTCTGGAACTCTCCGCAGGAGGGAAGATCGTGGTACTGGGGGGGATGCAACCGGGCCAGACCACCGACGCGGTGGCCGCCTTACTGGCCGAGTACGTCCACGCCAAAAAGCTGATAGTCGTCACCTCGGTAGACGGAGTATATTCCGCAGACCCCAACATCGACCCCGGTGCTCAAAAGATCCGCCGGATGACCCCTGCAGAGCTGGTCAGCCTATCCATGGGGACCCGGCTTCGGGCAGGGTCCAGGTCGCCCGTGGATCCGCTGGCGGCGAAGATCATCGAGCGCAGCTCCATCCCTACCGTTGTGGTATATGGAGATGCAAAAAATTTGAGAAAAGCGTTTGAGGGGGGTCACACAGGCACAGAGATATCCTAGATCTGGATCAGGGTGCGTACCAGATCTTTGGCACTCACGATCCCCCATGGCACCCCAGAATCGATAACCACGAGCTGGTCCGCACCGGCATCGTCTAGCTTGTTTATGGCGTTGTAGACCAGATCGTCGGCATCGATATGAAGGAAATCTCTGGACATGAATTCCTTGACGGCCTGATTTGTTCTGCCATCGACCGCCGCTTTGGCTATGTCGGTCAGATTGATCAGGCCGCAGCGGAGACCGGCTTCCTCCACCAGAGCCTCTTGCGCCCTGGCGTTCAGCATCGTGCGAGCCGCATCCCGCAGGGAGGTCTCCGCATCCATGGAGAATGCTATCATCTTGTTTATGTCGAAGATCAGCCGGTTGGCGATGTCGTCCCTTCCCATGATCGAACCTCGGATGTAAAGCTTGTTCACCGGGGTAGGGCCGATCTCGATATCGTCCCCGATACTGAAATCCTTTGTGTTCCCGATGATACTAACGACCCCGTTACAGGTGCTTGGGCTCATGACCGTGACCAAGCTTATCTTGCTGGCAGAGATGCCCTCCACGACCGATCCGTTCTTGGATACCGGCACGTCGACTTCTTTCTCGTTGGTGACCAGGTCGAGCACCTCGTAGGCGTCGGCTGTGGCCCGGTATCCACCCTTGGGGCCGGGAACTCCTTCCACCAACCGGAGGGCTTTCAGAGACTGCATCTGGTTTCTGACGGTCCCAGGGTTGCGATCTATCATATCGGCGATCTCTTCGCCCTTGATGGCTCGCTCCTCTTTGCGTTGAATATTTATCAGGGCGGTTAATATATCTGTTTGTACTTGTGTGAGTTCCATCTCGATCGGGCATCGTTCATCATTAACGGATATATATGTATTGATTGCACGGTCGCCGATTGGATATTTGTTAACGACTATTGTGAGTATATGGGGCCAACCTGCAACATTATTGAAACAAATTCCAATTTAACTTATGTAAATGATGTATAAATTTTATGGGAGTTTTTCTTATTGTATACAATATATAACATCGTGTACTCCGGGCGAATCCGACCGAAGGGAGGATTTACTCGCCGATGACAAATTATGTTGATCATTTTCGGCGCAGAGGACATTTTTTGCAGCCTCCATAGGGGAGTCTCGCCATCCGCGACCATATATTCTTTATCGGCTCATCCATGACGTTGCCCACCACTCGGGGAAGACATGCACAGGGGTAGACCTCCCCGGAGGGCGTTATGTGCATCCAGTTCCGGCCGGCGAAACATCCGAACTTGTCGAGGGCAGATGGCACAGAGAATACCCGGGGGGCAGGAGCGCTTTTCTGGAAACGGTCCAGATATATTTTGTCTTCCTCCGAGAGGATGATGCCTGTTTTTCCCTCCCATCTGCCCACCGGGACTACCTCGAAGAATGTGAGCTCATGAGCGCCCAGGGTCCTGGCCAGCCGGTGAAAATCTTCCATTTGAGATACGTTATCCCGCCGGAGAACCACGTATAGGTCGACCAGCAGTCCTGCCTCCAGAGCGTTCTTTGCAGCTTCCACGGCATCATGAAAGGCTCCACACCGTCCCCTCATCGAGTCGTGTTCCTCTGCCACCGGGCTGTCCAGACTGACGTTGACCGCGTAGAGCCCAGAGGCCTTCAGCCTTCTTGCAAGCTCCGCGGTGAAACCGGCTCCCGAGGTGAAGATGGCAGATATGGCTCTATCGTCGACGGCGCCGACCAGCTCCGGCAGCTCTTTGTAGGTGGTGGGCTCGCCCCCGTCGAATATCACCAGGGTGGTGCCCAGGTCCAGGACCTGGCCTATGATATCTCCGACCAGCTCTGGCTCCAGCCGCAGGTGATGACCGGTGTCGGGAAGCGCGCAGTGGGCGCACCGGTTGGGGCACTCCTCGGTTATGGATATGGTGACCTGGTCCGGAGTCCTTATCCTCAGGGACGACTTGAGGTAGCTCCTCACCAGCCTATCGAAGGCCCTGCTGGGCACGGGAGGAATCCAGGTGGAGAGATGGAGCGTATCTCCTGCGAGAGCCGGGATCTGGCCGTCCATCATCCTCGCCGCGGCCTTTATGAAGGGCAGGTACGCGAGAGGACCGCTTGATTCTATCTTGATCCTGTTATCCTCTACGATCGCGGTCGCCTTGAGCAGGGGGTTGGCAGATAGGGGGTACCGGTCCTGGGCTCTCCGGGTTCTATTTGTAGACTTCATCCGGCTCGAAGACCTTCTCTCCAATCACTTCGCCGTCCAGGGTTCTGTAGAAGCAGGACCGATAACCCATGTGACAGGCGCCTCCAGTTTGTTCCACCAGGAGGAGGATGGCATCCTCGTCGCAGTCGATCCTGATATCCGTCACCGTCTGAACATGACCCGAGGATTCGCCCTTCAGCCAGAGCTTCTTCCTCGATCTGCTCCAGTAGTGGGCTTTTCCCGTCGCCACGGTTCTGTCGAGAGCCTCCTGGTTCATGTAGGCCAGCATCAAGACCTCGCCTGTCTTCGCGTCCTGGGCTATGGCCGGCACCAGATCGTCTTTGAGGATCATGATCGAGGGTAGGACCTATATCCTATAAAAGTGGTATCCGGACAGGATGGACCAGTGTATCCTCTGCAAGGGAAGGGGGTTCTGCGGCAGACCGGTCTGTCCCATATTGAGGCGGTTCAAGGAGATATCCAACCTGCCCAGGCTGGGCAAGAGCGTGGAAGGATATTCTCCGCCGGAGGTCTTCGTGGGAAGGCAGGGGTATCCCGTGGTGAGCGCAGGTCCTATGATACCCATCCAGCAGGATATGGACCTCCAGCTGCACCGGAATTGTTCCGACCTCCTGGAGATGGATGTGGGGGAGATCGTGGCTTTGCGGTCATCGGTGGTGAGGTCCAGCACCAAAGTCGGGGTGAAGGAGGCAAAATCGCCGGGGAAGATCCTGCAGAAGGCCCAGGAGATAGCCATGTCTTCTGCCCCGGTGGGGACAGAGGTCACCTTCGTCAAGCCTCCCCGGGGCGTCCTTCGCTTCGACGGAATGCTCATGCCTTCCGGGCCGACAGGCACGCTCGATGACCTGGAGATCACCACCAACCCAGTCGTGCCTCGCAAGGTGGACAGGATCCTGGAGGACGACCTCAAGGCGGTCCAGGCCGCTCACGAGCTTTATACATCAGGGGTGGACGTGGGCGACATATCCCGTTTCCTCTCCCTGGGCCTGCTGGGCAAAAAGAGAAAGCTGGTGCCCACCAGGTGGTCCATCACCGCCTCCGACGACATGGCCGGGAAGCTCTTGACCGGAGAGGTACTGGAGATGCCCTCGGTCAACGAGTATCTTCTTTACTCGGGTGAGCGGCTGGGCAACCGCTTTGCGGTACTCATAGCGCCCGGCGCCTACAGCTACGAGCTGATCGAGATCTGGCTGTCCGGGTCGGTCTGGTCTTCGGGCAAGACCCGGATCGGGGCGGACGGTGAAGGTCCGGGAGGAAAAAAAGGCTACAGCCACCTGGCCGGAGGCTACTATGCCGCCCGTCTTGCCCTTTTGGAGCGGCTGGCGGCCATGAAGAGGCAGGGCTCGGTCCTAATGGTGAGGGAGATCTCGGAGAGCTACTGGGCTCCTTTGGGCGTCTGGGTTGTCAGGGAGGCTGCCCGGGCCGCCTTGGCCGAAGCGCCCATGAGGTTCGAGCGCATGGAGGAGGCTCTGCTGGAGATGGAGATGCGGCTCAGAACGCCTCCAGGAGAATGGAAGGCAAAGTCCGGTACGATCGGCGGCGCCACGCAGGTGACGCTGGCGAGCTTCTTCTGAGGGGACCGCACCCGATTCCGGTGCCGTGCTTCTGCATGCTTCTTGGAAGAGGGGGGTTGTTAGCTTCTTCTAGTGAATCTTGTTGAGACAACGCATAAAGCAAAGATATTTATCGAGACAAATTAGAGTTAGGCAGCCTTGGAAGTTATCTAGTGTCCTGTCATCTAAGT
>DAOG01000095.1 GCA_002501765.1 Methanosaeta sp. UBA204 | reverse complement strand
ATTTCCCCTCTGCGTACTCTGCGGTTATATTCCGTGTTTGGTTAGAGTATACTTCATGTCTCGGGTAGTTCCTGCAAAGTGAAGTCCCCGATAGTGGTTTAGGTGCCTGAGTAGTTACATTTTTTTTTCGTTATCTCTTTGCATGGGCAGATTGTATCGGATCTTATGTAACTAGGCAACAGGCTTAACTAATCAGGTTACATAAGAAACGCCATGATCCCCAAGATGATCTCCGAAGTGCTGGAAGAGCAGGATAACGCCGTGCTCCAGGAGGTCAAAGAGTACATCGACCAGCTGATCTCCGATCGGAATGGGGCAGATCTGCCGGTCGAGATCCTCGAAAAGAACAGGTTGGGATCGGTTACCTACCGGCAGGAACGGGTCTACTGCGGTAAAGAATGCAAAGGCTGCCCCCACGGTCCTTACTGGTATGCCTACTGGAAAGAGGATGGCAGAACCCACACCAGGTACATAGGGAAAGAGCTGAAGGAGGTCGTGGTGTGAGACATATTCACCTTTTGATACTGGTATCGCTGTTCGGCGGTCTTTGTGGTTGCATATCCACCGACGACCAGGCCGGATCGGACGACCAGGGTAGGGTCAACGTCGTGGCCACCACCGTGCCCCTCGGTCATTTCGTCGAGATGGTGGGAGGCGACCGGGTAAAAGTCGCCGTCCTCGTCCAGCCCGGCACCAACCCCCACACCTTCGAGCCTTCACCTTCACACATGAGGCTGATAGAAGATGCAGACCTGTACGTCAAGAACGGCGCAGGTCTGGAGATCTGGATAGACAGGATAATCCGGGCCAACCAAAAGATGCTGGTGGTCGACTCCTCCGAGGGCGTGGATCTAATAGAGGCGCCCGGTCCCGATCATAACGCTCACGAGAGCATCCTCACCGCCGACCCTCACATATGGTTATCGCCCAGGAACGCCATGATCATGACAGATAATATCTGCGACGGTCTGGTCCGGGTCGATCCGTCCAACGCGAGCCATTACAGGAATAACCTGGATGCCTACCAGAAGCGGCTGAGGGCGCTGGACGCCGAGCTGAACGAGACGTTCCCCAAGACAAAACTGAAAGAGTTCGTGGTTCTCCATCCGTCCTGGGGCTACCTGGCCAGGGACTACGGTCTGGAACAGGTACCCCTTCTCCCCACCGAGAAAGAGCCGGGGCCCAGGCATCTGGCTTCAATCATAAATACGGCCCGGGAGAAGAACATATCCACGGTCTTCGCAGACCCCAACTTCAACCCCAAGTCGGCGGAGATCGTCGCCAACGAGATCGGCGGCAGGGTGGTGCCATTGAACCCACTGGCAGAGAACTATCTGGACAACATGCGGTTGGTGGGTGAAGAGATAGCAGCGAGCCTGGAAGCATGAATAGCGTGGTGACGGTAAAGAACCTCTGGGTCGGCCTCGGTGAGCAGGTAATCCTCGAGGATGTGAACCTGAAGGTCCAAAAACAGGACTTTCTGGGCATCATAGGTCCCAACGGCGGGGGCAAGACCACCCTGCTCAAGGTGATCCTCGGCCTGATCAAGCCCGACCGGGGCTCTGTAAGGGTCCTCGGGACGACGCCGGAGAACGCCCGGAAACGGATCGGATACCTGCCTCAGAGGAGCCTCTTCGACCAGAACTTCCCCACCACCGCCCTGCAGGTGGTCCTGATGGGACGTTACGGCAGAAGAGGCATGTTCCGGCGTTACTCTTCCGGAGATCGGCAGGCAGCGCTCGAGGCGCTCGAAAAGGTAAAGATGGCCTCGTACGCTCAGAGAGCCATAGGCGCCTTCTCGGGAGGAGAGCAGCAGCGGATATTCGTGGCCAGGGCGTTGGTCTCCGAGCCGGAGCTGCTTCTTCTGGACGAGCCTGCGGCGGGGATCGATGCTGCTCGGCAGAAGGAGTTTTACGAGCTGCTGGGCGAGCTGAACGAGAAGATCACCATAGTCATGGTATCTCACGATATCAGTGCCGTCTCCAGGTACGTTGACAAGATCGCCTGCGTCAACCAGAAGCTCTATTACCACGACTCCAAGGAGTTGGTCGCAGAGGACATCGAAGAGGCGTACAGATGCCCGGTGGATATGATCGCTCATGGAGTACCTCACCGGGTCTTGAGGGAGCATGATTGAGATATTCCAGTACGAGTTCATGCGCAACGCCCTGATGGCGGGCGCGATCGCTGCCGTGCTCTGCGGCGTCATCGGCGTGTATGTCATCCTGAACAGGATCGTCTTCATCAGCGGCGGGATCGCCCATACCGCCTTCGGTGGGATCGGGTTGGGTTATTTCCTGGGAAAGGACCCCCTATTATTCGCCGTCTTCTTCTCGGTGGCCGCCGCCCTGGGGATCGGGATGATCAGCAGTATCAGGGCCCGGGTTTCCGAAGACACCGCTATCGGGGTGTTCTGGGCGTCGGGAATGTCCCTGGGCATAGTCTTCGTGAGCTTGAGCAGGGGTTACGCCCCCGATCTCTTCGACTACCTCTTCGGTAACATACTGGCGGTGTCCCAAACCGACGTGGAGCTGATCCTGGGGCTGACCCTGGTCATAGTCCTGGTGGTGGCTCTGCTCTACAAGGAACTGATGATCCTCTCCTTCGATCCCTCCTACGGCGAGGCGATGGGTCTCCCCGTCCGGAGCCTTCGTCTCCTCCTACTGTGTATGGTGGCCCTCAGCGTGGTGGTGCTGATAAAGATCGTGGGGATTATACTGGTCATCGCCCTCCTCACCATACCCGGAGCCATCGGCAGGCAGCATGCCGACGGCCTCAAGAGGATAATGATCATCTCTATTCTTCTGGGCATCGTCTTCGTCTTCGCCGGGTTGGTGATATCCTATTACCTCAACATCCCCTCGGGTGCCACCATAATCTTGACGGCTGCGGCGGTCTTCTTTGCCAGCACCGCCGTCACGAGGTGAGAGGCACGAATAGGTACGGTGAGAAGTACTGCGGAGTGCTAAAGATACTTGTACGAGTAAATCCTCCATTCGGTCGGATTCGCTCGAAGTACATAATGTTATATATTATATACAATAATAGACTTATACAATATCATATACAATAGTGGAGATCGATATGCAGCCAGTCCAGCTTTGCCTGATAATCTGCCTACTGCTGGCATCGTCGGTGGTCCTCTCGGGATCGTCGTCTGCCTCAGATAAGATAGCCTTCGTGGGCGACCACTACAAGGTTGAGGGAGAGCCCCTGCTCAGGGCGACGGCGATCAACCCGGCACTCCCGCCGGGTGAGAACGTCACTCTGCGGTTGGTCCTGGCCAACGATGGCTGGGTGGAAGAGCTGATCCCGGGAGACATCGCGCCGGGCGAGAAGGCCGAGGCGGCCCAGGAGATGCTGGCCGAGCTCCGCTGTGTCGATGCCGCCAACTTGCGGGCCCGGCTCTCGTCTAGCGGTCCCATCAAGGTAGTCTCCGGGCCGGTCAGCCTCGATTCGCTCCTGGCCGGGGAGACCGTTTCTCTGGAGTTTTCTTTGCGGGTGGGCAAAGGCGCCGATGGCGTTTACAGACTGCCCCTGAGCCTGGAATACGAGCATCAGATCGACGTGAGCATCAGCAACGGTCAGCCGTCTCCGCTCTACCTACCGGCCGAGAAGAAGCTGGAGATCAAAGTGGAGGTCGAGAAGGTTTCATCTATCGCGGTCGTGGGGGCGCGCTCGGATCTCCGGCCCGGAAAGAACGGCACGGTAACCCTCGCCATCAGGAACACCGGCATGAAGACCCTGGCGGGGTGCACCGCCCGGCTGGCGACCGATCCGCCCATCGATCCGCTGGACGATGAGGTTCTCTTGGGCGACCTGGGACCGGGCCAGGTGGTCGTGGCCAGGTTTGGGGTGGGTGTGGATGAGGATGCCGGCGCTCAGAAGTATGATCTGGACTGCAATATCGACCACCTGGGGGGAGCGGCATCTGCGCCTTTCACCGTCGTGGTGGAGAAAGATAGTATGATGAGCCTCTTGGCGGTGCCTCTGGTCGTCGTCGTGCTGGCGGGTTTGGTCCTGATCCAGCGGAGACGGTCCCGGCAGGTGAAGTCGCTGAGGCGGCGTAGGTGGCCATTCTGATCGGGTCGCCTCTCTAGCAGGTGCAAACACCTCGTGCCGGTGGAAAAGACGGCACCTCCGCCGCAGAGGAAAAGATATAACCTATGGTGCCTCCCATTTTCGCCGTGCCGGAAAGGCTATTATTTCGATCGTGCTTGCGGGGGTTGCCAAGTGGTCAAAGGCGCAGGGCTTAGGACCCTGTCTCGCAGGGGTTCGCGGGTTCGACTCCCGTCCCCCGCACTTATTTGGGCCTTATGCTATCGATTTTGGGTTACTAAATAACTGCCTCAATAAAATTATATGCTGATATTTAATATTTATATTTTCCCGGACAGTGGCCTTGGGACAAAATTCGCCTATGCCCCTTTTCGTAGCCAGTGAGGTGTTACACATTCGATGATATCGAGGTATCCACCCCTCCAGACATCATGCGCAACAAGCTTTAGCCGTTTTTCAGTTGCCTTTCACGGGTCAAGTTTTTTCCTCCGTGGTGCACCAAATCGACACTTGACCATAGAATCAACAGTTTT
>DAOG01000138.1 GCA_002501765.1 Methanosaeta sp. UBA204 | reverse complement strand
CTTGACAAGTTTATACATATTAGTGTCCTGTCATCTAAGTAATGTCGTAAAGACGACCGTCGTTCCCGATGAGGATGGAAAGCCCTGTCCACCACGATGGAAGAGACTTCTTCCACATTCATCGACGAGTCACCTCCCTTCGCGTCTTCGCGTGAGAGCATTTCCCAAACGATCTTATCCAGCATCCCCGCATGAGGAACAAAACGCCCAGGGAAATCTGCAAGGCAAGCTACTATAGAGAAGAAAATACTGTAACGTGATGTTACTTTTCACTTTTATTCAGTCATCTCTTCATAACCAAAAAGAACATAACGTGGTTGGCCTGTTCCTACTCGTCTTGTGTGGACCTGGATCTTCATGGGTTTTTCTATGACATGATTAATTTTGCCCGCATCTTCAATTTCCGGTCCAACCTTACCTGCGATTACCTCTTCGCTTTCTTTGACCGAAAATTCAAAGTTGCGGCGTGTCGGTAAGACACCTTGGAACATACCTAAAATTTCCTTGTCGTCTTCGTGAATATTATCTTGGCTAAGACGTTCGTTAGTAATCCGAACCTGACCCACATCATCAAATTTGAATTGTTTCTCCTCCATATCAAGAGCACATAATGCCTCATGATCTACCATAGCCCCGAGAAATGTGCGCAGTGCTTCAATAGCACGTGGGTTAACCTCAGCTATGGCATCTGCCAAATCATCATCTGACCCAACAGCTGATCCCATAATCGACATTGATTGTTCGATCGCCGCCTTAACAGGAGAAATTAATATTTCATCTCTGGGTGCCTCTTCAAGTTCAAATCCAAATGATCCTGATGTCGTTCCTGTTACTATCAATTGATAATGTTCCCGATTGGGGATCACGCCACGCATGCCCAGTGGAACGTTCTGACTGGCTCCGATAGCAGCAACCATGTCCGCAAACTTATCTAAAATAGATGCCGCAAACTCGGTATATATTCCATAGCTTTTCACGATGGGTTTTCCACGGAACGTTAACTGAACGCGGACTGGTTCATAATAAGGTATCTGCTGAACAGATAATGCCTCCGCCACTTCCTTCTTGCGCGCTTCTAGACTCATTCGATCGATTACATTAGGTTCGGGCACTTGGCTTATCAATTTCTCCAACACAGCCAGCTCCGCTTGGAGATTATGAGATTCTCTTATTATCATAACGTGCCCCCATTAGTCATACATTTAAGATTATCTATTGCAGAGGCATCATGCGTTTGGGAAAGATCTATCTGCAGATAGCCTTTCCAAAGTAAGTTGCGTCGATGAGACCAAACACTGTACCAATATGCAGAACTGGAGACGAGAAATTCTGGCGTATTATCATCTAAATTTATAAGGTAGGCGTCTACATGGTAGTCTTCTTTGACATTATCATGATTAAAAAGCCGCGGAGATGCCTTAAATAGCTCTTGTTGTGTGTAGCTATTAGGTCGATGATAGAACGTGACTACATCGATATCATTTGGGGCGCGGGATTCTAATGATTCAATGTTTTCCAAGAAACTTCCATCCAGCCACTGAACGCCCCGTGTAAGCCCAACTTTATGTAATTCAGAACGGAACAAAAGAAATCCATTGAGTACTTCTTGCCGTTCCAGAGAAGTGCCAAACCGCAACACCAAATCAGTCAAAGAAACCTCATAGGGCGATCGTTCAAATGACGTTGGATTGGTAGGATCAATTGGTGGAATAACACCATTGGAATTCCAGCCCGGAATAACGACGTCACTCATTATCACGTCACCTTTTGTACATCATATTATATGAGAATCTATCTAATATATCTGTTGGTGATCACTGACCTGTACCGATACTCGGTTGGAATTCGCATACATGCTACGACTTTAGGTGTAAAGCCCCCAAAGAATCTGCAAGATTGTTTTACAAATTAATATATATTAGTACTAGCATATACCACTATCGGTTATATCACATTATGCGCAAATACCAGTCGTATATCCAAGCGCTTACACCTTGAACATTTTAATCTTCCAGCAAAATCTACAACTTCTCGAATATCTTCAGGTTCGCCCATACTCTCAGTGTTACTCACCTTCTGTGGCCAAAAGTGCTAATTTCTCACCTACCGACAACTTGACAGAACCAAACATGGCCATCTTAAAGTACTACCTGAAGTAACTAACACGAACTGGGCGAAGATCGGTCGCGCCCAACCAAAGAGAAGAGGCGGGAGAATAGATGGACAGGGCAGAAAGGCTGGACCCCTTCGTGGCCCTGGAGAACGCACGCAAGGCTTACCGAAGATACGTCACCTCGTTCCAGAGGTTCAAAAACCCAACTATCAGAAACTGGGTGGACCAGAAGCTGGACGAGGGCACCCTGATCTCAAAAGGCCCCTACATCGAGCTCAACCGCCGATTCCAACAGGGCGACTCCTTCGAGAGCCTCGTGGACGAAGGCCTCGTCCACCCCGACGCCCCGAAGTGCTTCACCGTCAGGCCCGAGGACGTTGCCTCTCCCGTCGTGGACATTCACTGCCACCAGTCAGAGGCCGTCAGAAAGATCGCCTCGGGCCAGAACACGATCGTTGCCACCAGCACGGGTAGCGGCAAGAACTTCTGTTTCAGCATACCCGTCATAAGCGAATGCCTCCGCCTCAAAGACGAGGACGAGACGGGCGTCAAGGCCATCCTTATCTACCCGATGAACGATCTTGCCAACTCCCAGTACGACGACCTCGCCACCAGGTTGGCAGGAACGGGCCTCAAGCTCGCCCTGTACACCGGCGACACCCCCGCCTCCAGAGACGAGGCCTTGAGACAGTACCGAACGCTCACCGGCAGAGACAAGCCCCTGGACAGCGAGCTTTTATCGAGAGAAGAGAGGCTGTCCGACAATTCAAGATCGAGTGATGAAGACGGCCAGATAGGGCTTTAAATCCGAAAAGAACGACGATTTTCAGCGTCAAAATCAATTGTGAGACGGCCTCAGCTGCTAAAATAAGCGCTGAGGGTGAGATTCGAACTCACGAGGCGCAATGCACCACCGGTTCCCTTGTCTAGAGACTTCAAGACCGGCGCCGTGGGCCGCTTGGCTACCTCAGCACGCTTCTCTTTTGTGAGCCTAACTCCTTTTAAGCCTAGCGATCCTCCTTCGACAGTTTTAATATTCAAGCCTGTGATAGGAATACCATGCTAATCAAAGGTGCCTCCCTCCTCCAGGCCGGAGAGGTGATCAGAGACCAGAACGTCCTGATCGAGGATAATAGGATCATCAAGATCGGTCGCAGCCTGAAGGCAGAAGATGACGAGATCATCGATGCCAAAGGGATGCTGGCCATCCCCGGCCTGATTAACGGCCACACCCACCTGGCCATGACCCTCTTCCGGGGCTACGCCGACGACATGAAACTTATGCCCTGGCTGGAGGAGAAGATCTGGCCCTTAGAAGCCAAGCTCACCCCGAAAGATATCCAATGGGGGGTGAAACTGGGATGCCTGGAGCTGATCCGGCTCGGCGTCACATGCTACAACGACATGTATTACTTCATGCACGAGACCGCCGAGGTCACCAGAGAGATGGGGCTGCGAGCCATCCTTTCCGGGGTCTTATTCGACATGAGGCCCGACCTCATGAATGAAGCCGAACCCTTCGTGCGCCGGTGGAAGGACGACGACCTGATACGACCGGCCATAGGTCCCCACGCCGTCTACACTTGCTCGGAGGAGACGCTCCACAAGGCCAGAGACCTGGCAGAGAAGTACGACCTCATGCTCCACATCCACCTTTCCGAGACCAAAGACGAGGTCGATCGCTCCATCGATGAGCACGGCAAAACACCGGTAGAATATCTGGACTCAATAGGGTTCCTGAGCGAAAGGGTGATCGCAGCCCACTGCATCTGGCTCTCGCCCGGGGACATATCCACGCTGGCCAGAAGAAAAGTGAACGTGGCCCATTGCTCGATCAGCAACCACAAGCTGGCCTCGGGCATCGCCCCTTTGGACAAGCTCCTGTCCGCAGGGGTCAACGTCTGCCTGGGCACCGACGGAGCCTCATCCAACAACAACCTGGACCTCTTCCAGGAGATGAAGATGACCGCCATCGCCCAGAAATGCGCACACTTCAAACCGGACCTCTTCAGGGCAGAAGACATCTGGAAGATCGCTACCGAAAACGCCTATGCAGCCTTCGACCTCGACCTGAGGCTGCAGGAGGGCTCCCTGGCAGACCTATCTCTGATCGACCTCAAGAAACCCTGGTTCTGTCCGCGCCCCCTGACCAACGCGGTATCCCACCTGGTCTACAGCATGCTGGGCGGGGTGGACACCACCATCGTCAACGGCCAGGTTCTGATGAAAGAAGGGATCATACCCGGAGAAGAAGAGATCCTGGAGAAGTCCCAAGAGCAGTTCGAGGATCTGGTGACCAGGTAGATCACCACCATCGTTTTCTCTTCCAGGGCAGGCGCCTATCCCGTACGCCCAGGTAGAGAACGATCGAGAGGACGACCATGACGGGAAGGACGAAGACCACCTTCGATTTGCCGGGTTTGCCCACCGCCACCAGGGCGGCCGACACCTCGGTCCTGACCATGTCTTTTGTCCTGTACCGGACCTGAACGAGGATGGCGTAGTCACCCGGGTCGACGTCCCCGGCCGTCTGGACCGCGAACTCCACCTCTGTCGAGGTTCCCGGACCCAGGTCGTCCTCCACGGCAGGATCACCGGCCCAGATGAAGGGCGCCTGAGGGATGAGAGCAATCTGCATCTCTCGGGCGCTCTCGTCTCCACGGTTCGTCAGCACCACGTCCAGGACGAAATCTTCGCCCGGCGACGCCTCTCCCTCACCCGCTACCATGATCCTGGGTCCTTTGAAGACCGAGACCTCTATGGGGATGGTCTCTTCTGCCGGTTCCTTCTGGAAGCGGATCTCAGGGTAGCGCGGGTCACCCCCTACCATCACGTTCTTCAACTTCTCGTACTCCACGGTCAGGGTGAAAAGGCAGGTCCCTGCGTCGGCGTCGTCATCCACCTCGATCTGGAACTCCAGCGGTCTTTCCAGCCCCTGGCCGCGGGAAAGCGAACCTCCCGGCTGCGGACCCGATATTACGGTGATACCTTCGTCCTCGCTCCGGAGCCTGGCTTCGACCCCCATGGCCTCTGATGCCCCCATCTCGAGATCCTGCTCCAGCAGGGCCAGCATCTCCTCTTCCTCGTTCGAAGGCCTTTCTTTCGGCTTCATGCCGGTGACATCGCCAACGTTCTCCAGCGTCACCCAGACCGATCCCGTCCTCCCGATATCCAGCCTGGCGTCTGTTGAAGATGCGACCAGGCGGGGTCCCCCCTCGGCTGAGTAGTAATCGTCTGCCGTTGCCGTGTAGACCACCAGAACGAGGATAAGCATCGCCAGCATTTTCATTGCCCGACCGATGGCGCTCATTTTTTTTATCATCAGAAATATCTTTGACACCGCGCCCTCGTGCAGTTCAGATCCATCCATAATGCGCCATAACCTCCATATTGAGATCGTAGAGGAGGCTGTTCTCCACGTACCCGAAGAATAGACATCCTTTGCAGCTCTGAGTGATCTCCCTCCGTCTCTCCCGAGAAGACCTCCAGACGTTCAGGAGCCCGTCTTCAAGATGGCCCAGGGGTTCTCTCTGGACCCTGCAGTTCACTATGCTCCCGTCCGCGGTGACATGAAGAACTATATCGCTGGCATGACACCTGAAACTCGGATTCTGGTCCCGCACCATCTTGAGGTAGGTGAGCGAGTTGATGATGGGATACCTATTATTCTTCATCTCCAGTAACCTGTCCATCGCCTTCCGGTACCTGGAGATGTCTCTTATCGCCATCTCGTCCCATACCTCTCTTTTCATCTCCTCAAAGACATGGAGCGGCTCGAAGGATATCAGGGTGCCCATCTCCTGCGCCAGACGCACCAGGTCCTCGACCTCGTCCAGGTTCTTCCCGCTGATCACACAGTTGATCAACACCTGGTGACCTGCATCCTGGGCTGCCTTTATACCATCCAGTACCGGATCGATAGATGCTCCGCGGATCTCCCGGTAGCTCTCGATCCCGTCCACCGAGACCGATAGGCGGTCCAGATCGCCGAGCTCGTGAATCCTCTTGCGCAGAAGCATCCCGTTGGTGATCAGAGAGGTGACCAGGCCCCGTTCTTTGGCATGATGAAGGATCGCCGGCAGGTCCGGTCTCAGCAGAGGCTCTGCGGTCCAGGCGTTGTAGACACCGATGCCGAAAGACCGGGCTTCGTCCAGGAGACCGAAGATCGCCCCGGTGCTCATCTCCTTCCCATTCTCTTGCCAGTAATCGCAGAACTTGCACCGGAGGTTGCACCGGGCGTTGATCCCGTGAGATAGCACGAAGGGCCTCTTTCTGACCCTCATCTGCCATAACGCCCGGGATGCCAGCAAGGCCGATCCCGGCGAAGGTATATTCATGACAGAAGCCTGGGCGGCACCATTTGTCCTACCAGGAGGGCGCTGTAATCCTCGGCCCTCCTGACCAGCTCCGCCCTGCCGCCGTTCACCAAAACCTCGGCGCACCGGGGCTGGCCGTTGTACTGAGACGCCATGGAGAAACCATAAGCACCCGTGTCCAAAATCGCCATAATATCGCCCATCGCCACGGCGGGCAGCATCCGGTCTCCGGCCAGCACGTCACCGCTCTCACATATCGGTCCCACCACGGTATACTTCTCTTCGGGTTTCTTATCGGCCTTGTTGGCCACCACGACATGGTGGTAGGCGTCGTAGATCATGGGCCTGGCCAGGAGGTTGAACCCGGCATCTACCCCCACGAAGTTGAGGTGTGACCTCTTGACCACGTTCACCCTGGTGAGCAGTACGGCGGAATCTCCTGCGATGCTCCGACCCGGCTCCAGAACAATCCTGGGACGTATGCCCAGGTCGCTGCACCCCGCCCGGAAGACGGGAAGAACTCTCCTGGCCAGGTCGGCAGGACCGGGAGCCTCCATACCTGGCGCGTACCCGATGCCCAGACCGCCGCCGAAGTCCATCATCTCCAGATCCGCGCCCATATCCACGATATCGGCGGCGAGGTCCATCATCCGGGACGTGGCTTCCACGAAGGGATCGATATCCAGGATCTGCGACCCTATGTGACAGTGGAGGCCCACCGGCCTTATTCCTTCCAGATCCAGGGCGGTTTTGTAGACATTCACGATCTCCTCTGAGGGTATCCCGAACTTCGAGGTTCTGAGACCCGTGGCGATCTTGGGATGGGTCCTAGCAGAAACGTCCGGGTTAACCCTGAAGACAACTTCGATGGTCTTATTTTTTTCCATGGCGATCCGGGAGAGCGCCACCGCTTCCTCCAGAGAATCGGCGGAGACCCTGACGTTTGCCTCCACCGCCAGCTCCAGCTCTTCTGCCCTCTTGGAGTTGCCGTTGAAGAGGATCATGCCCATGGGAATCCCCGCCATCCTGGCCAATAGCAGCTCCCCCCCGGAGAAGACGTCTGCTCCGGCACCCTCCAGAGCGAGGATCCTGAGCACCGCCAGGCTTCCATTGGCCTTTACGGCGAAGTAGATATCGGCTTCGAGAAACGCCCTGCGATAGTTCCTAAAGTTCTCTCTCAGCCGTCCTTCGCTGGTCACGTACAACGGTGTACCAAACTCCTCCGACAGGGCGACGGTGTCTGCACCATCGATGAGGAGATGACCGTTCTCGACGCTCAGGTGCTCTTTCGTCCCCAACATGACTGAGTCCATGTACTGCAGGTTACTAAACCTTTTTCGTTGTATATAATGTATAACATTGTATACTTCGAGTAAATCCGACCGAAGGGAGGATTTTCTCGTTGTACATGACTTTCGGTGATTACCATTTTATCGACAGGTTAGATTAGACAATATTAACCTACCAAACACGGAATATAACCGCAGAGTACGCAGAGGGGCGCGGAGGGGAAATAAATGGTTAAATGCTCTGCGTTCCTCTGCGCCCTCCGCGGTTATTTTTTTTGCTAGAAAGTACAGGATCGCAATCGGGAGACCAATTAACATACCTGAGTAGTTACAATTGGGTGCAGTACAATTTCAAGCTTGTCTGATT
>DAOG01000125.1 GCA_002501765.1 Methanosaeta sp. UBA204 | reverse complement strand
GCGAAGTCCCTCTCGTCGAAATGCATACAAAACATATAAAATACCAGTAGCCTCAATTGAGGGTCCAACTGGATTCCCACCTTCGTGGGAGTGACAAGTGCATGATACGATATTTTACGCATGACTCGACACTAGAAGAAAAATGCACAGGCACGCGCCGTCCCATCGACCCGGTGCTCATGAAGCCGTTCTAATGGAAAAGAGTATTAGTGATTAAGAGGCTCTCGACCTGGGTGGAGGTATGTTGAAACTCACAACCGTTCTATTTATACTATTGATCGCCGGGACCGGCGCCGAAGCGAAGATGTACATCGTAGACGACGATGGCTTCGCCCAATACGATTCCATAAACGAAGCCGTCCTTGCTGCAGGCGACGGTGACACGTTATACGTGAAGCCCGGCATCTACAAAGAGCATATCCTTCTGGACAAGAGCCTCACCATCATGCCGCTCCGTGGCGAAGAGGGGAGTATCTTCCTGGAGTACGATGGGAATCCCTTCGGCTTCGGGATTAAGGTCCAGGCCGATGACTGCGTGATAGAGGGTCTGACGATATCCAACTTCACGGGACCGGGGATCTACGTGAACTCCGACGGGAACGATATAAGAGATAACCTGTTCATCAACGATCTTCATGGTGTGTTATTGAACAGCTCATCCCAGAACACGATCGAGGATAACCTGGCGCGCCGCTGTCTCTGCGGGATCGCCCTACAAAACTCCGCCGGGAACACCATAAAGAACAACCAGGCAGAGGACGGCGTCTACAACGCAGATAGGCTGATCTCTGCAGGGATCCTGCTTTATTCCTCCGATAATAATACCATAACCGGTAACAGCGCTGCGAGATGGCACCGTGGCATCGTTCTACACGTCCAGAGCAACAGCAACCTATTGGAGGACAATCTAGTATCCGACGGTGTATACGGCCTCTGGATGAACGATTCTTGTGAAGATAACGAGATCAAAAGATGCAGGTTCGCGAACATCACAAACGCTATCGAACTGAGGCAGAGCTTCAGGAATTCTATCCGCAACAACCAGCTCGATGATATTGACCATGGGATATGGATCTCGGACTCATCAGCCAACGTACTGGAGGAGAACGTCCTTACCGACGTCGTGTGGGGTCTTTATGTATACGGCGACTCCGAGGATAGCTTCCAGAACCAGATAGCAGAGTCCAACACGATGGACGGAAAGCCGATCCTCTACTATTACGACCGTTCGGGTGTCCGGGTCGAGGGCCGAGAATGTGCTCAGATCACCCTGGCATACTGCGACAACTTCACCGTCCAAAAGAACGTTATCACCAACGACGCCCTATTCCTCTACGGCTCCAGAGATAACCTGATCCGGAATAACGATATATCAAACTGCTACGGCATGTATATCCACGACTCTAGCCATAACATGATCGAGGGAAACCTGGCCTGCAAGAACAGGTTCAGCGGGATCTTCCTGGTGGACTCCAGCTCCAACCGGATCGCTGAGAACACCTTCGGTCAGAACAACAAAAACGGGATATTGCTATCCGGATCAAACGCAAACCAGATCAGAGAGAACGTCATCGAGTCCAACCTGGATAAGGGGATCATACTGATCGGCTCCAACGAGAACGAGATCGTGGAAAACATCATCGTGAACAACTCGTTGGGCATCTCCATCAAGGAATCGAGAGCAAATGAGCTCTACCACAACAACCTGATAGATAACCTCGAACAGGCGAGCGATGACGGCTCAAATAATTCGTGGGATAGAGGTCCTCTGACGGGCGGCAACCACTGGAGCGACCACATATGCACGGGCGATCCTTGCTACGACCGCCCCCGCATGATCGGAGACGAAACCGCCGACAACTATCCGTTCCAGTCAAGGGACGGATGGTCCCTTGGGCCGAAACATATTTGAAGCAGCCGAGATAGGTGGTAACCATGGCGAAGAAGAAGAAGTCTGATAGCAGCGGCCTCATGTCCTCTGCAGGGCTGATGAGGTACTTCGATGCAGACGATACCGCGCTAAAGCTGGATCCAAAAGCGGTGGTCGCGGCCTGCGCAGCGGTGGGCGTCGGGATTTTGGCGATGAACACATATTTTGGGCTGTGGCCCTGAAACCACAGCCCTTCACTCTAACCGATCAGTTTTTCGATCAGACGATCGACGATCTCTTCGAAACTCTTCTTGGCAGCGGTATCGCCCTTTTGATCGATGAAGGTCATCCCTTTGTCGCCGAGGGGGGTCACATCCAGGTCCAGAGGTATCGCGCCCAGGAAAGGTATCTCTAGGTCTTTCGATGCCTTCTCTCCGCCTCCTGTCTTGAATATGTCCAACACCTCTCCGCAGTGAGGACAGCGGAAACCGCTCATGTTTTCTATGATACCCAGCACGGGTACGTTCATGGTCTTGACCATATTCACCGCCTTCCTGGAGTCCAGAAGAGCCACCTCCTGAGGGGTGGTGACGATTATCGCCCCGCTCAGGTCAGGTATTAACTGGATCACGCTGAGGGGCTCGTCGCTGGTTCCTGGCGGCAGATCGATTATCAGGAAGTCCAGGTCGCCCCAGGTGACGTCTGCCATGAACTGTCTTATGGCCACCATCTTCATGGGCCCGCGCCAGATCACCGCCGAGTCAGGATTTGAGAGGACAAAGGCCATGGATATCAGCTTCACACCCCTGGTGTCGATGGGCGTTATCCCCTCAGGCCCCATCAGGAGCTTGTCGTCTTCCACGCCCAATAGTTTGGGTATGTTGGGTCCGGTGATGTCCGCGTCCAGCACGCCTACCTTGTAGCCCTTATTGCAGAGGGCCCTGGCCAAGTTGACGGCGACGGTGCTCTTGCCCACACCGCCTTTCCCGCTGGCCACCATTATCTTGTACTTTATCTTGTCCATCTTCTCCGTGGCCTTCTTGGCCTGCATCTCCATCTCCTTCTTCGGATCGGTGCCGCTACCGCTTTCGGCACAAGTGTCACACTTTCCATCACATTCGTCCATATAAACACCAGCACAATGTCCCAGACAACTGTCCGGGTTCAGACTTCATGATATCACGAGGGTCGAAAGTATAGTCGGTCGCCATGCTGCAGCCTCACAATCTTCTCTGCGCCTTCCATAACCTCAAGGTACTTCAAGACCTCGTTTCGGTGGAGACCGGTGAGGACGCTCAGCTCATCGAGGGTACACGGCCTCCTGGAAAGAAGCTCTAGTATATGATACTCGGTATCCCCGACAGTTCCCCTCTTCCAATCGGCGATAACTTCCGCACCGGAGAAGACTTCCAGCATATCATTCATCTCGTCGGAGCTCAGGGGCCGGACAGGATCTGTCGGTGGCCTGACCACAGTGTTGAGCTGGACCCTATCGGGTCCGATGCGCTCGGCTGCCTCTGCGATATGATCGGCCTCCTGGTCGTTCAGTCCCTTAACCAGCATAACCTCCAGCCAGATCTCTCCTTCGAACTCCGCTCTCAGTGCCGTTAGACCCTCGATGATCCGGTCGATCCTGAGGGCCGGATGAGGTCGGTTCACCTTCTCAAAGGTCGGCTGGGTTGCGGCGTCGAGAGATGGTATGATCAGATCGGCCCCGGCTACCTCATCTCTGACCGCAGGACTGGTAAATAAAGTGCCGTTGGTCAGAACCGCTATTGGTTTATCCACTACCTTCTTCGCCCCTTTGATTATAACGTCCAGATCCGCCTGGAGTGTGGGCTCGCCCGACCCAGCCAGGGTCAGGTAATCGAAGTCGTCCCCGGACCGAGACTCTATCTCCCGGAGCACCTCACCTGGCGGGACGCGCTCTTCCCGTACCAGGGTGAGATCGGTGGTCCTGCCCAGCTGGCAGTAGGTGCAGTCCAGGGTACAGGTCTTGTAAGGGGCAAGGTCCACTCCCAGAGAAAGACCCAGCCTCCGGGACGGAACGGGACCGAATAGATACGTCATTATAGACTCCCCATCGACAGGTTCGCGATAGGGGGTGTAATGCGATGATATACTAATAGGTTGTGCCAAAAAACAAGAAGATCCTCCCTTCGGTCGGATTTACTTGTTGAGAAGGGTGAACCTGAAGGTGCTTCCTTTCCCAGGACTCGACTCGGCCCAGATCTTTCCGCCACAGGTCTCCACGATCTTCTTGGCCGTGGCCAGGCCTATGCCCGTGCCCTCACCATCTTTCTTCAACCGGATGAAGGGCTCGAATATCCGGTCGTGATAGTCCATCTCGAACCCGATCCCCTCGTCCTTGACGTAAAACTCGTATGCATCACCCTGGTTGATGCAGCCCACCTCGATCACTGGCGGCTCCCGGGCGTACTTCAGGCTGTTGCTCAGGAGGTTGGCGAAGACCTGCTTTATCCGGCTTCGCTCGCAGCTCATCACCGGGAAGTCGCCCGTGATGGTAAACTTCACCTCACCGTCGCCCGCTAGCGACTTCACATCCTCGTAGGCCTCCGTCACAAGGTCTCGCAGGTCGACCTTCTGCGGTGGAGAGACGATCCTGCCGACCCGAGAGTAGTCCAGCAGGTCCAGGATCAACCTGTCCATATTGGCCGATATGTCCTTGATTCTGTCCAGATACCTTCTGCCGGTCTCGTCCAGCCGGTCGCCATAGTCCTCTTGTAGCACGGTTGCAAAGCCCTGGATGCCTCTGAGAGGTGCACGCAGGTCGTGGGATACTGTATAGGCGAACCTCTCCAGCTCGCTGTTCAGCGATTTCAGCTTCTGCTCGTACTCGATGCTCTGGGATATATCCCTCACTACGGCAATGATGGCCGTCTCTATGCCATCCTTATCGACGACGGGAGCGACGCTGACCGATGCGGGGAATGTGGTCCCGTCCGTGCGTATACAGGAGACCCTCCCTTGCCAGCTATTTTCCTCCATCCGGACCCCCTCCTCAGTCTCCAGGATGAAGTCTTTGTACAGTCTCCCTAGCACGTCTTCCAGGTGGGCACCGTACATATCCAGAAGGGCGGGGTTGGCAAAGATCAGGCAGCCATCACCGTCGAAGATAGCGATCCCGTCGTTCGAGGACTCTATGGCGTCCATGAAGAGGAACATCTGTTCTTCCAGCCAACGTCTGTAAGATATGTCCTGGCCGAAGGCTATTATCCTCTCAACCTCGCCGGATTCACCCCTGATAACGCTCCAGCCCCACTGGAGGTGCACCTCCTCGCCCGAACTGGTGAGCACAGGCCCGTCCATATGGTTGTTCGATCTGCCTTCGGCCAGAGCTTCTATGTTATCCCAAAAGGTGGCCCTGGCCCTCTCTGGTATCAGCAGGTCGAAGAAGTTCTTCCCCAGAACGTCTCCAGCCCGGTGGCCGGTGATCATCTCGCCGCCCCTATTGAAGAGGGATATCCTGCCCTGACGATCAAAACCGACGATGAAAAAGTCTGCACTCTCGACCATGCACCGGGAAAGCTCGCGTTCCGACCACATCTCATCTTCCATCCCGAGATTCTCCGTTTGATCCTGGCCGGAGAGAACCAGACCGAAGGCGTTCCCCATCCAATCTACTAGCTTGAGGCCGTTCCAGGTGATGGATCGATCTTCACCCTCTTTGGTGCTGATCCTGGTCGTTTGGCTCTTCACAACCCCAAGTCTCTTTATCTCCTCGAAGGTCTCTGCGACCTCCGCCCTCGACCGGGGATCGGGGAAGAGGGTGTCCCAGATTTCTCTTCCTTCCACCACCTCCTCGGCAGCGTAACCGGTGAACTCTTCTGTGGCCTTGTTCCATAAGAGAACTTTTGCATCCAGGCCCATCACGCAGAACAGAGGGCTACTGATATCGACTAGAGTCTCGCTTAGATCCATCAACCTTTTTACATTCTCTTCAATCAGTTTCTGTTCGGTGATGTCTTGCATGATCCCAGTCACCCGGTGGGGGTGGCCCATATCATCCTGGAGCACCACCTTCCCCTGGAAACGCGCCCATCTCCAGTTCCCATCACTGCATCTCAGACGGAACTCCGCATCGCCGAGGATTACGGATCCATCGAGAAGATCTTGTTGAACCTTTTCTACTCGCGAGAGATCTTCCGGATGGACCAGCTGCAACCACGTCTCCATCTTTCTGTCCAGCTCTTCCGGTGGATACCCGAGCATATGGGCCAAGCAGCTGTTGCTTACCACCTCGTCACTGGCCACATCCCAGTCCCAGATCCCCAGGTTCGCGCCCTCGATGGCTAGTTTTAATCGCTCCTCCTTCTCCCTGAGCGCTTCTTCGGCATGCTTCTGCTCGGTGATGTCGATAAGGATCCCGTTGAGACCTTCCAGTCGGCCAGCCTTCTTGACCGGCCTGGCGTAGGTACGTACGAAGTGGATGTCGCCTTTCTTGTCGATTAGCCGAAACTCGGTGGGCTTTGGTTCACCTGCCAGAGCCTTTCTCATCCTGGTCAGCATGTATGGCAGGTCGTCAGGATGCAACAAACTAGATACGGACCGGCCGAGGATCTCGTCTGTGGTATAGCCGAAGATCTGCTCGATCGTCGGGCTGACGTAGGTGATATTCGCCTGGGTATCGATGGTGTAGATCACACCATCGATATTCTCTACCAGCAGACGGTATCGCTCTTTTGAGGCCCGGAGCTCTTCTTCCGTCTGCTTTCTTTCGGGGTCATTATGCTGAATATCCATAGCTTTCGAGCCCTCCTGCATCGTCGTTGATCGGCCGTAGGCCGATTGCCGGTGCGTGCCGTATTATCGTATCTATCCAGACATCCCACCAGAGCCTCCTTCTGAAGCCAGGTATGCTAATCTGGTCAGTTTCCTCCGCCAGCGGGAAACGGTAAAGACCTTCACTGGTGTTGTGACAGATCCCCAGGGCGGTATAAGATAACCATCTCATATCATTTTTAATAGTACATAAAGTATAACTGAGCGTAAGCGAGCATCTTCTTATTTTTGTACATAAAGTTATACTTTATGTGCTCAAGTAAATCCGACCGAAGGGCGGATTTTCTTGTCGCGACGTTGGCTATAGGCAAAGATTAAGGCGGATGGCTTGAGAAAAGACGATCATGGATCCTGCTTCAGATATGATCCGAAAGCTGGGCAGCGAGAACTACTTCGAAAGCCAGAGAGCCGCCTGGAAGCTGGTGGAGATGAAAGACGAGGCCGTGGGACCTCTGATCGAGGCGTTACAGAGCGACGAATCCCAGATCAGGTTCAAGTCTGCCTGGTCCCTGGGCAAGATCACCGATCGGCGGGCGGTGGATCCCCTCTCGCAGGCTCTTTTGGAAGACGAAGACGAGACGGTCAGAGAGTGGTCTGCCGCCGCTCTAGAGACGATCGGCGATGATCGAGCGATTGTGCCCCTGGCCCGGGCTCTGAGATCGGACGAGGCCAAAGATGTCAGGCTCAGGGCCTCCCGGGCGCTGGTGGTGCTGGGCGCGTCCGAGGCGCTCATGGAACTGCTGGACGAGCCGGACAATATCACGCGCAGGATGGTCATCGTGGGGCTGGGTCACCTCGGGTGTCTGGAATCGATGGGTGAGGTGGCCTCTTTGATCGATGACCAGGACGATGAGATCAGGAGAAGGGTCGCCTGGTTCTTGGGATGCGTGGGATCAGACGAGGCGGTGGTGCTGCTGAGGCCCGCTCTGGAAGATGCCAGCCATGTGGTCAGGATGGAGGCTGCGAAGGCCCTGGCCGCCATCGGTGGGGAGGAGGGTTGCACGATGGTCCTGGGGCTGACCGAGGATGACCACCCCCATGTGAGGCTGACCGCGGTGACCTCACTGGGCGAGATGGGGCTGAGCGCCGCCCTTGAGCGGCTGGTAGAGATCGTCTTCGGTGAGGACGATGAAGAGATCAGGGCATGGGCCGCTTGGTCCCTGGGAGAGATCGGCGATCCTCAGGCGATCGGACCTCTCAAAGAGGCTTGCCAGCATTGCCCGCCACAGGTACAAGACAAGGCCAGAGACTCGCTGAGAGAGGTCTTCGACCTGGATCCGGATGAGTCGATGTGAGTCTCGTTCGCAAGGATCGACAGTGTAGAGGGAGGGAAACGAAGGCGGCGGAGAGCTCCCGGCGCCGGGAAAATACAATATATACACGAAAATAGACACTATACGACTATTTATTTTATTGTGATCAATATTATATGCGCGGTCGTCGATCTGCGATTGTATGAGACGAGACAAATTGCTAGCAGGTATTGTGTTAGCGGTATTTTTGATAGCCGCACCGGCAAGCGCAGCTGTAACCGTGTCGGGGTCGACAACGGTCATGCCCCTGGGCGAGAGGTGCGCGGAGGAGTTCAACGACGCACAGAGCGAGATTGAGGTATCTGTCACCGGCGGCGGATCGGGCGTGGGTATAAAGAACATCGCCGAGGACATATCCGATATCGCCATGGCTTCTCGACAGGTAAAGGACGCCGAGAAGGAGACCTACGGTGATAATTTCGTGGAGTTCTTGATCGCCTACGATGCCGTCTGCATCGCCGTTAGCCAGGAGATCTACGATGCCGGAGTCACCGAACTCAGTCAGGATGACGTCGCAGCCATCTACAACGGCGAGATCACCAACTGGGAAGACGTGGGCAGCCCGGACGAGGAGATCTATGTGCTGGCCAGACTGCCTGGTTCCGGGACCAGAGATACCTTCAACAAGATGGTGATGGGAAGCGATGAAGCCGAAACTCTTGGGGTGAGGACCTATCATGGCAGCAACGCCGAGATTAAGAGCGCCATAACCGGCAGTGACAAGGCGATCGGTTATCTGGGCCTCAACTACGTCCAGGATGACATAGGGGTCATAGCCTACGAGGACGTCGAGCCATCGGCCGAGACCATAGAGGACACCTCTTATCCTCTCGCCAGAGCTCTCTACATGTACACTTTCGGCGAACCCAGCGAGGATGCACAGGCCTTCCTGGACTTCGTGATGAGCGAGGATGGTCAGACCGTCGCTGAAGACGAGGGGTTCGTCCCGGCGTACTGAGGTCCAGCCTCACCAACATATATTTTTTCCAGGAAAATCTCACATGAGCCGCAAGTCCAGTGACCGGGTCATAGAGTCCGTATTATTCGTCGCCGCCATCACCTCGATACTGATAACGGTCCTGATCTTCTATTTCCTCATCCGCGAGAGCCTTCCAGCCTTCAGAGACGTTGGGGCGGTCGACCTGATCTTTGGTCCAAAGTGGCACTCTGCCGGGAACATATTCGGCATGAGCCCCATCATCGCGGGTTCTATCATGGTCACCCTCCTGGCACTCTTCATCAACATCTTTGTGGGCGTGCCACTGGCCATCTACCTGGCCGAGCTCGCAGGACCTCGCAGTCGTTCGGTGCAGAAACCTGCCATAGAGCTGCTGGCAGGCGTTCCTTCCATAGTCTATGGCTTCCTGGGTGTGCTCATACTGGTCGCCTATCTGGAGAGCAGTTTCCAGATGATGACCGGAAGATCTATCCTGGCAGGATCCATACTCCTGGGTATCATGTTCATACCGGCTATCACCACCATATGCGAAGACGCCCTCCGGGCGGTGCCCAAAGAGTTCAAGGAAGGGTCGCTGGCGTTGGGAGCGACCCGCTGGCAGACGGTGAGGTATGTGACCCTGCCTGCTGCGTCTTCGGGCATAATTGCGGCGATCGTGCTCAACATTGGGAACATAATCGGAGAGACCATGGCCGCTCTTCTGGTGGTGGGAAACCTGCCCAGACATCCGAAGCCCATATTTGACGTCTTCGACCCGGGCGCGATCTTCACCTCGGTGATAGCCGGTGAGATGGGCGAGGTGCCACACGGATCGCTCCATTACCACTCACTATTTGCGGTGGGTCTTATGCTCCTGGTCATAGTCACCGTTCTGAACATCTCTGCAGACCTGATCAGGAGCAGGATCAAGAAGAAGTTCGGGGGATAGTGAGCAACCGATCTCGATCGCTCCGGGGCCGTGGGCATCGGCTATGAGGAGCGCGTGGGAGGCCCGCCGGAATGCAGGTGCGGGTTCGTGGGTCACGGCGGCGGCCTGAAGCGGGACGGGGCGACCGGTGCTGGCCCCCCTGGGCCTCCAGATTATGACGAATATGACGATTCGCACTGGAGCCGAAGATGATATATTCGGGCGTGGGTGTTGTTGGAATAGAAGATACGTTCCATACGACTGTGAGCTGGGCGCAGAGACGGAGAGAGGTGAGAATAGAGGCAACAAACTTCACGAAGAGAAGGGATTTAGAACGGTTTGGATAGATATAAGCTGCTAGGTTCATCGAGCGCTTTTTATGAAAATAGGAAAACTCATATTTCGTGCACATGCAATAGAGCGGATGTTTGAGCGAGAGATCAATGCAGAGGATGTGTGCCAAGTTATCTCAGAAGGGGTGGTAATAGAAGATTACCCTGATGATGCTCCATACCCAAGCTGTCTCATCTTCGGATGGGGCAAAGGCCGCCCGATTCATGTAGTAGCAGCCTGTAATGCAAATGAAGATCAAACCATTGTAATAACCGTTTACGTACCCGATCCGGACCAATGGGATGAATACGTTCGGAGGAAGAAAACATGAAGTGTGTAATTTGCAAGAAGGGTTCGACCCGGTCAAGTACTACGACAGTTACTCTGGAGCGTGGCAGCCTAATCATGGTGATCAAGGGCGTACCTGCCCAGGTATGCGAAAATTGTGGGGAAGCCTACGTCGATGAAAATGTAGCCTCGGAGCTTCTGAAATCTGCAGAACAGACGGCAAGAACTGGAGCTCAGGTTGAGATACACCAATATGTGGCAGCATAGGAGGAATAGGCGTTTCCCTGCTCCAGCCACAGGGACTTGGGTCCAGAGATAGGCAAATTCACCAATGAATTAGAGAATGCCCGCCTTGTGGCTTTGGAGGTTCAGGAGGTCGATGCATTCTTGGATATGCTCGAGAAGCACCCCTGGATATCTCTTCATAGTATCGGGACCTGCTCGGCCAGGATCCTATCTTTCAACCCGGGATGGAGTGATTTGTAGGTCAGGAGATCGACGCGCCTATTTACGGCATCCTCCAGCTCGTTTTTGAGATGGGCGAGATCCAGAAGGCTCTTTCTACCCTCGAATTCGATGAGTATGTCGATGTCGCTCTCTTTGTCCATCTTGCCCCGCACGATGGAACCGAAGAAGGCTGCTCGCTTAACGCCGTTTTCTTGCAGGATCTCCAATATTATGTCACGTACAGCCTGCATCTGGTCGCCCATAAAATTCCCGATGATAGGCCATGCAGTTATGCCTTTTTATTCTATCGGTAGTCCTTCCCGGACGAGCCGAAGGCTTCTGCCATCACTGCTCGCTCCTTTCCAAGGGTCCAGGAAGATCAGGCGAAACGAGCCCTTGGGAGTATCTGTCGAATACGCAGGATGGAGGAAAGTATAAAAGATCAGAGATCCAAGATCTGATAGCATCACCGGCGGCGGGAGATTTGTGTTCATGGATATATACGATCTCGTCAGAGAGAAGCGAGAAGACATTTTGCGCGTCGCAGCTGAGCATGGAGCGCACAATGTCAGGATCTTCGGTTCAGTGGCCAGAGGAGAAGCCGATTCCGAAAGCGATCTGGATCTACTTGTTGATATGGAGCCGGGACAGAGCCTGCTGGACCTGGGCGGGCTTCTGATGGATCTTCGAGAACTCCTGGGATGCAAGGTGGACGTGGTAACGGTGAAGGGGTTGCAAAAGCGCATCCGTGATCGCGTTCTGAGAGATGCTGTATCGCTATGAGGGATGACCGGGAACGTCTGCTGGACATCACCGAGGCCATAGGGCGATACGCTTCTAAAGGCCGAGAGGCCTTCGAAGAATACAAAGATTTATTAGGACGTTTGACCACATAGTTGGTTGGTGATAAATATGGCTGAGTCTGAGATAATGGTGGAATTAAAGGCTATAAGGGAGGATTTGAGATATATAAAAGAGCACATGACAGATATTGATGTGATTCTTACTGCCGAAGAAGAAATAATATTAGAGGAAGCTATGGGGGAATTTGAGAGGGGGGAAACTGTAAAGCTGGAAGATTTGAAGAGGGGAGAATGAGTGCATTTTGAGGTACATCTGGGCAACAAAGCCAAAAGATATCTCAAAGGTAGTGATGAAGAACTTTACAACCGCATAACTACCAGGCTCAAGAAGTTGGCGGAAGATCCTTATCCACAAGATGCCAAACGGGTAAAAGGGCAAAAGAGGAAGATATTCAGGCTGAGGGTTGGAGATTACAGGATACTTTATGTTGTTTTTCCAGAGAAAATGCCATTTTGGTGGTAAACATTGATAAGAGGGCAAAGGCATACAAATGATAAAACAATGACAGGCTCAATTTTTCGCTTCGCTCCGGCGAGACCGGGCGGGATCTGTTCGGCCTCTCCGGGGCCGTGGGCATCGGCTACGAGAACCGCCAGGGAAACCCGCCGGGAGGCAGGTGCGGGTTCGTGGGTCACGGCGGTGGCCTGGGGCGGGACGAACGCCCGGTGCTGGGGCCGTGGAGGTTCAGGCGAAGATGACCACTCGCCCTGGGGCCGGAGATGGTCTATCCGGGCGTGGGTGCTGTTGGGATGGATGATGCATCAGCATGTTTATCCCCGAAATACCGCGGAGTTAAGGTTTTAAATGTGGTGGGTGATTGATGAGTGGAGTTGATTATGGCAAGGGTAGAGACCTATCCGTCATTCAGGAATCTATAAAAATTTTAAATGATATGTTAATTATGCGGAATGCACCAGTCTACCATTTAGAAGATGCGTTTTTATGACTAAGATAAATCAAATACAAACTGCTTTACGGGAGTTAAGTGGAGGTTCATTCCAAAAGCTCGCCGATGCATACCTTTATAAAAAAGGGTACAAAAGTATCAACCCGCGTGGGTCGGTCACCGGGGCAGACAAGACTAAGACGGGGACCCCAGATACATTTATCACTCTCCCAAACGGGACGTACGTCTTCGTCGAGTACACGACTCAGCAGACCGGGGTCTGCAAGAAGCACAAGGACGATCTCGATAAGTGCTTCAACGAGGAGAAAACTGGAGTGCCTGTCGAGAAGATTGAGGAAGTGATATTCTGCCATACGTCTAGTCTCTCAACAGATTGTGAAAATGACCTCGTGGAGGTGTGTCAGAATAACGGAGTTAACCTAAATATCTTCGGCATCGGTCAGATTTCCTTCGACCTTTACCAGAAGTACCCTGGCCTCGCACGGGACTTCCTCGGAATTGAGGTAGACACTGGACAAATCGTACCCTCTGAGGAGTTCGTTGCCACTTACAACAAAAGCAAGCACGTTACCCGCCTTGATACAGCCTTTCACTTTCGTGATGACGTGGCCGAGGAAGTTCTGCAGGGGCTAGAGGAAGGTGACTTAGTCATCGTATCCGGTCGACCTGGTATCGGAAAGTCTCGCCTTGCATTGGAGTGCTGCAAACGATTCAAAGACGCTCACCTTGGGTATGAGGTCAGGTGTATCTCCAACCGGGGACCCGACCTTTTCGAGGATCTACGCGTCCACTTCTCGGAACCGGGGTATTTCCTTATCCTTGTGGACGACGCCAACCACATAAGTCGGTTTGAGTACATCGTCCAGCTTCTTCAAGACCAGCGAGATGACCAGCAGATAAAGGTGATTGTCACTGTCCGTGATTACGCCCTCGATAAGGTACGAGAAGTGGCACACCCTCTTGGTAGTGAAAGTGTAGTGGAGCTACAGCTCCTGGAGGAGACGCAGATAAAGCAGTTGGTTAAGGACGAGTATGGCATCTTAAATCAATGCTATCTCGACCGGATCGCTGACATCGCCCGGGGCAACCCTCGCCTTGCCATCATGGCTGCCGATGTGGCGAACCACGAGAACACGCTTGAAAGCATTCATGATGTGACAGCTCTCTACGAGGAGTATTTTGCATCTATCAAGCGTGACCTAAAAAACTTCGTTAACATAAACCTCCTTAAGGCCGCTGGGATAGTCGCCTTCTTCCGAGCTGTGGATCGCACAAACGAGGAGATTATGAGTGCCATCGAGGAGGCATTCAAGATCTCTTCAGAGGCGTTCTGGGAGGCAGCACGACGGCTCCACGACCAAGAGATGCTTGATATTTACGAGGATGAAGTGGTACGGACCTCTGACCAAGTCCTCTCAACCTATCTCTTCTACCTCGCCTTTTTTAAGAAGCGGGCGCTAGACTTCTCGGCCCTTTTGGATTACTTCTTCCCCCGCTTAAGTCATCGGCTGGTGGATGCCATTAACCCTGTACTGGATGCCTTCGATAGTGACGCGATCATACAGGCGATGCGCCCTCACGTTGACAGGATCTGGACGTCTATGGAAGAGTCGGATGATGACGAGGCTCTGCTCCACCTCATGAACGTTTTTTGGTTCACCAAGCCGACAGACACGCTCCAGTACATCAATAATCGGATCGAAGAGATGGAGGTGAAGTCGGTGGATCTATCCAACCTAGAATTCAAGGCAAGTTCTAGCGTTCCGTCTCCGTCCATTCTTAGTGTGCTTAGTTCATTTAAGTATGCCGATGATAATACATTCCAGACTGCGCTGAGCCTTCTTTTCGGATATCTCGCCAAGCAACCAGAGGAGTTGCCCCAGGTGCTTCACATTCTCACCGACGGGTTTGGATTCAAGCACACGTCCCACATCCGTGGCTTCACAATTCAACGGGCGGTGATCGATGTACTATGGAAACGGGCGCTGAATGGAGAGAACGAGCTGTACTCAAAGCTCTTCCTCGCCGTCGCCGAGAAATATCTTTACACCCGCTTTCACACTACCGAACCAAAAGGACGCCGCACCTTTATTACATTCAACTTCCAACTCCCTGCCACACCTGAGCTTTTCGAACTGCGTCGAATAATCTGGAATCGATTGTTTCAGCTCTACCAGACATCGGCACTTCGTGAAGGGGTACTTGACGTCCTTCAAACCTATAGCACATCGGCCTACTTTGACCCGGTAAACGATATTGTGGCACAAGATGCAGCGGAGGTGCTTTCGTTCATAGACTTGGAGTTAGATCCCAGTAGATACGGTCACTGCATCACAGCCCATAACTACTTGGATCTTATGGATCATTGTGAGGTATCATTCGATCGAGACCTTAGGGATCGGTTTACTAACGAGGCCTATAACCTATCGAGGGTGCTCCTTTCTGACTGGTTAGAGATAGATGATTTGGACCTAGACCGTGAGGAATACGAGCAGCTTAAAAAAAAGCAGATCGAGGAGCACTTCGAGAGCTTTAGTTTCGCCGAATATGAACAATTTTTTGAGATATGTCTAGAAATCAAAGCAGACCTCGATCAAGAAGATGACAAAGAGTATCGGCTTCAGAGCGGAGTTGTAGATGTGTTACTCGCCTTGTCCAATTGTGATCCTGATCTGTACGCCGAGGTACTAGAGCACTACATCGAACTAGGTGACCCGCTTAATTTAAACTCCGAACATTTAGTCAAAAGGTTTGTAGATATCAACGGTATCGAGCGTGCCTACGAGATTCTCAGTCGGCCCGGATACCCGACGAAACGAGTCTGGTTGTTCAATTACTACACATCCTTGTCCCAGAACAAGGTTACTGATGGGCGCCTAGGCCAACTTTATAGCCTCTATCGGGAGGCACAGCTAACAGAGTTACCGCACGGATTTGATTTCTTACTCAAGTACCGCCCACTTGACGATGAAGTGGTTGCACGGGTTACAGAGATTATTCTGGAGAAGACAAAAACTAATCTCGGTTCCGCCAATCCACTTTTGATGCTATTCAAACCGCACACAAATGTTAACAAAGCTATCATCGATCTCTTTGCCAACGACATAGACCTGCTGAAGCAGGCATATCTCAAGGTTTTAAAAACTGAACGATACAGAGATCACAAAAGGCAGACTTTTACCCGTATCCTGGATATCGACCCAGATTTCATCTTAGGCATCTCCCATAA
>DAOG01000084.1 GCA_002501765.1 Methanosaeta sp. UBA204 | reverse complement strand
GTCCTGGCGCGCGCCCGGGGCAGAGCCGGTGGACCAGATCGACTACGTGATCCGCCATCTGAGGGCCAACCCCGAGACCAGGCGGGCCACCGCCGTCACCTGGATCCCGCCCGTGGACACCGCCAGGGACGAGATACCCTGCATGATCGTGGACGACTTCAAGATACGCGACGGCAGGCTCAACCTCACCGCCCTCTTCAGGAGCCACGACTTCGCAGGTGCCTATCCCGCAAACCTCTACGGCCTGACCAGGCTGCTGGAGCACGTGGCGGAGAGGACAGGGTCAAAGCCGGGTGTCATCGTCACCCTGAGCGCCTCCGCCCACGTGTACGATCACGACTGGGACTGGGTGGAGGAGATGGTGGTCGGAAGGAGCACTGAGGATCTCTAGAGCGGAGATCCTGGGCTCCGAGGGAGAAGCTGGTCTCGCAAGATGACCGCGCCCGGACCACACAAAAAAAAGAGATGTTCTGAACCCGCAGGCTCAGGCTATTTCTCGATCTTCACCAGATCAGATCCCAGGTCCTGCGAGAGGTCTATATTATAAAAGTCACCCTCTTTGGGCAGCTGTATGAAAAAGTCGGGGGTAACGTCTATCTCGACTTCCATATCTTTGATCTGGAAGTCGAGGACGTGTCCTCCCGCCTTCCGATCCTCGGTGATGAAGTGGAGATGATATCCCGGGATGTTGATGCCCTTCACGAACTCCGGTGACCTGAAGCCCACGATGGTGCCGTTCACGTTCTGGAACTCGGAGATGGTCTGGTCCACCGCAACCTCGGCGAGAAGGGGGTACGGCTTCTCCTGTCTCGGGACGCTCCGGGTCTTCATATACGGGAAGGTGCCATCGATCCGGATCGCATAAAATACGTTCTTCGAGGGGAGGCGCTCATCGAGGTATTCGCCGAACTGGGTATAATTTTCTGCGTCTTCGATCGAGATAGTCTCATCGGCGTCGAAGAACGTGACGGCGGCAAAGGGCGTCGTCATATTGCCGGCGACGGGATACGCCACGCCGTCGTCTTTGACCTGGTAATACTCTCCATCGAGGCCGATCATCTCCCCATCGAGGTGGTCGAAGGTCCCGATACCGAAACCTCCACGTTTCTCGAGTTCCTCGAAGGATAGGGTGCCGTCGTAGACGCCCAGCATGAGGGCGTCGATCGTCGAGACCTGGAAGAGTACATCGTATTCTTCTTCCGCTGTGACCCCGGAATACGTGTCAGGAGTTCTATAGGCTGTTGCAACAGGGACGAGGGCCGCGAGAAGGGCGATCACGATCACGATTGCGTAATGGTATCTTCTCATTTTCACACCAACTTCAAGACTGTGGGTTATTTTCCTATTTCCCAACGAACTTGGAGCATTTATTCTTTATGGAACAAAATATGGAATGAGGACGAACCTATGTTTCTCACGACAATCTCCAAAACCTTTTCCGGGTGGCATTGAATTATAAAAAGTCAACCGAAGATTTTATTAGTTAACAAGGAGATATTATGTTTGTACCTATGTGCTGGAGGAGGTTTTTTTTGAACAAGAAGAGTTTCTTAATACTTTTGGTCCTGTCTGCGTGCCTGTCATCGGTCGTCGGGAGCGGTGCGTCGGACGGGTATCCGAAAACGATCACCGACTCTGCGGAGAGAGAAGTGACCATCGAGGGCCCCATAACGGCGATAGTCGTCCTCAACTCCGATGCGGCCGAGGCGGTCAGCATACTGGACGATATCGGGAAGATCGTGGGCACGACGGACGGCGTAGAGAAGTACAAGGGCTACTATTACTCGGAGATGCTGGGCGACTGGGAGATGGTGGGAACCTGGGAAGAGTTCGACTACGAGAAGATAGCGGATCTGGCAAGGGTCGATCCAGGGATGCTGCTGGTGATCAGCTATACCAGCAAGGTATCTGATGTCGAGGAGAACCTGGCTCCCTTCGATGATATTACCGTTGTTGGTCTCGACTTATACAACGCAGAGACGATGGAGGACGAGATCACCGCCCTGGGGATCCTCCTGGACAAGGAAGACAAGGCTGAGTCCTATAGAAGCTGGGTAAGCGAGAAGAAGGAAGTCGTTGCGAGCGCGGTAGAGGGGCTGGAGAGACCGAGGGTCTACGTAGAAGGCGGCTCTACGGGGGATCTTGGGTCACTGCGCACCTACGGCGAGGGCTCCGCACTGGACGACATGATACGGCTCGCCGGGGGTGTGAACGTGATCACGGAGACGATCCCCACACTGAGGGTAGACTGGGAGTCTGTGCTGGTAGAGGAGCCCGGGATTATAATTGTGGTGCCTCCGTCCATCAACCAGCTGGGCTGGAGCGACACCTCCGAGATGGAGGATATGGTGTACGAGATCGAGAGCCGTCCCGGTGCAGATCACCTGGCTGCTGTGGAGGAGGACAGAGTCTACGTGATCTTCAGGGACATAACCCTCGGAACGGGCAGCGTGGTCGGTCTCACCTACTGGGTCAAGATCTTCCACCCCGAGACCGATCTGGATCCGGAAGACGTCTATAAGGAGTACCTCGATATACGGGGCCTGGATTTCCCAGAAGAAAAGATCTTCCTCTACCCCGAGATCTCATGAGTCTCCGGTGACGAGGCATTTATGATGTGCTGCTGGCCCGGTGCCGGCAGCCGCATAACAACTACACTCCTCTCCTAATCACTATCCGCTGAAAAGTTGCTGTGGCCTGGGTCAGGTGCTGGCACCGAAGATGAGCTGTTGCTCCTTATCGACTATGCCGAAGACCTCTTCGGGACCGAGGCTGGATATGGGATAGTACCGTCCATCAGAGGCTTCTGCTATCTCTTGACAGTACCCGAGACGCATATTCATGAAAGATCTCCCGATCACCTCGGTATCGATCACGACGGTGTGGACACCGCTGATCCGTGTCTCTTCGGCGATATTCATCAGCTCGTCTTTTATCTTGCCGCCGAGGGAGACGTTGGCCCTCCCGTCCGAGATCAGGACGAGTATCGGCTTCGTCTCATCGTCTTTTTTGATCTCGCTCTGTAACGTGCGCAGCCCTTTAGACAGGCCCGCAGACAGAGGCGTCCTCCCTCCCGTGGGCAGATCGCTCAGGCATCTCATCGCCAGATCGACGCTGGAGCTGGGCGGGAAGATCAGCTCGGCGTCGTCACCCTTGAATGCGACCATGCCGATCTTATCCCTTTTCTGGTAAGAGTCCATCAGCATGGAGAGGATGGCTCCTTTTGCAGACTCCATCCTTCTCGTGGATCCCATGGATCCGCTGGCGTCCACCACGAAGAGCACCACCGCAGACACCTTTTGCACCCTCTCTTTCTCGCGTATGTCCTGGCCTTCCACGTTGACCACGTTCGAGCCCGTCCTGGTCTTCTGGTAAGGAGCCGCCGCTCTGATGGTGGCGTCCACGGCGATATCTCGCCACCCCTGGGGAAGACGGTGGCGAATGTACCTTCCCGAGTTGCGGTGCGATAGAGAGCTCATCCGCCTGCCGCTCATCTTCCGTCTGACCTTCTTATCCCTCCGGCGCGGCATCTCAACGCGTCCGGCATCGATGGGGTCACCGATCTCGAAGACCTTCTCCTTTTCTGGTCTTTCCTCTGTGTGGTCTCCTTCGTCGCCGTCTTCGTGTGGTGGGGTCTGATCCTGCTGAGCGGTCTCGTCGTCCTGGTCTTCTTGTTGCTGTTTTTGTTCTTCTTGTTTATGTTGTTCTTCTTGCTCTTCTTTTTCTTCTTCACCGTCTTTGTTTTTCTCTTTCTGGTGTTCCTCGAGCTTCTGATCGAGCTGCTCTTCGTTCAGCGAGGGCGGCTCGAAGGGCCTGGTTCGCATCCTGTGAGGCAAGGCCAGCTTCATGGCCCTCTTTATGTCTTCGTAGGTGACTTCTGTCCGGCCTTCGAAAGAGGCGATGGTCTTGGCAGTCCTAGTTATGACGATCTCTGCCCGGTGTGTCCTGACGCCCATCTCCACGCAGATCGATGCCACAGACCTCAGGAGCTCGTCGTCCATCGAGACCTCGCCGAGGAGCTGCTTTGCGTTTTTGATCTGTTGGCGCAGCGCCCGGAGATCGGGCTCGGCTCTTCCCGCGAACTCCTCAGGATCCTTTTCGAGCCCTTCTGCGGCCTTGACGATCTCCACCCGGAGGTCGACATCATCGATGCTCTCCACATTCACCTGGAGGCCGAACCTGTCCAGGAGCTGTGGTCTCAGCTCGCCTTCTTCGGGGTTCATGGTGCCAACCAGGATAAACTTCGACGGGTGGGCGACAGATACGCCCTCTCGCTCCACGATGTTGACCCCCATGGCTGCAGAGTCCAGGAGGACATCGGCTACGTGATCGTCGAGAAGGTTGACCTCGTCTATGTACAGGATTCCCCGGTTTGCCGCTGCCAGGATCCCGGGTTCCAGGGCCTTGATCCCCTCCTTTATGGCCCGCTCGACGTCCAGAGACCCGACGACCCGGTCTTCTGTTGCGCCCAGCGGCAGGTCTACGACGGGGGTATGGTGCATCGATATCTTCAGATCGTCTTTATTTTGGTAGCAGATATCGCACATCTCCTCGCCGTTGTAGGGGTTGCAGTTGAAGGGGCAGCCCTCTACCACCGTTATCTCTTCGAGCAGGTCTGCTAATGCGCGCACGGCGGTCGACTTGGCGGTGCCTTTATCGCCGCGTATCAGGACGCCGCCGATCCTGGGGTTTATGGCGTTGAGGATCAGGGCCTCTTTCATATCTTCCTGGCCCACGATGGATGTAAATGGGAGCGTTCTTCTCTTGAGATGGTGCATCTTAATCACCAGATTTCCAAGTTTCATCATACTATATAATATGAACTTTTCTTACGTATCACTGGTTAATTTTAAGACAATTTTTACTAATTTGATGGGTTATTGTACGACACAAATCTCCAAATGCTGCAAATGACAACATTTATATACCATCTCACAAGTATCCTGTACTTAACTCATTCACACTTGATCACTTAAAAAGGATGTGGTTGACCAATGAATAAGAGCATTAGGATGATCCTGGCGGGGGCGTTTGCTTGCGTTCTTCTTCTATCTCTCTTCGGGGTTGGAGCAGTGGCCGCACCCGTCTCAGAAGAGAATGAGACGGTTACCATCGTTGATCACCGAGGGGAATATGTTGAAGTGCCCTGTCCTGCTGAGAGGATCGTTGTTCTTTGCCCGACTGCACAAGAAACAATTTGTGCTTTTGGTGATGGAGATAAGATCGTAGGACACTGTTCTCTTTACGACTTCCCATCTTATATGAAAGAAACAACCGTAGTAGCAGATAGTCCCGGCAGGCCTAATATCGAGATACTGCTAGAGAGGAAGCCTGACGTGGTAATCGCCGATACTCATATTCTTCATAGCCCGGAACTGGTAGAAAAAATAGAGGATGCTGGGGTGCCTGTAGTTGTGGAGCGTCCCCATCCAGAGAATATGTCAACTATCATAAAGAATATGGGGCTGATTCTGGACAAGGAAGAGAGATCTGAAGAAATCATCGAGTATATAGAGCCTTATCTGGGCCTGGTTGAAGAGCGTGTTGAAGAGGTGAAGCCCGAGGATAGGCCCCTTGTCTACTGGGAGGCATCTTGGGGCAGATACAAAACGCCCACCGGGGCGTCTCCGACCGGCTATAAGATAGCTGCGGCTGGTGGAATAAATATTGCCGCAGACGAGGTGGGAACCTGGCCTCAAGTAAGCCCTGAATGGGTCGTAGAAATGAGCCCTGATGTTATCATTACAACGCTTACAAGCGGCAAAGATCCAACAGAAGAGAACATGATGGCAAGAAGAAATGAGATAATGTCCAGACCTGAACTGAAAGACGTAAACGCTGTCAAGGACGGTAGAGTTTATGTCATTACCTGGGACGTTCTCTGCCGTCTGCGGTACCCAGTGGGGTCTCTCTACCTTTCCAAGTGGTTCTATCCCGATCTATTTCAGGATGTAGACCCAGCCGGTGTCCATCGAGAGCTAATCGAGGATCTTTATGGTGAGGGGGAATGGCAGAGATTGGCTGAGATAACATTTGCCTATCCAGAGCCTACCTAAATTTTTGCCGTACTTCTTGCGCTGTTATGGGAATATTTGCTATAAGGACAGAGAGATCAGTAATTTGAAGCACTAAGAGGCAAGCTAGCTGTTGATTTGATGCGATTGTTTCTGGTTATATCAGGCAAGTTTGGTTTGGGAGGTAATGGCATGACAGAGATTCAGAAATAACAAAAATGCGAAAGTTAATTGGCAATTCACAGCCGAGGATGCTCGAATAAAGTTATCACGGCTTTATCCGATAATTGATAGTTGACATGACACTAGGCTCTTTTCCAGGGCAGAGTCCGCGGACCTGTGCCTGGTCGAGGCCTGCAAGGTCTACGGTGAGATCGTGGTCGTGTAGGTGCGGGTCCGGACGCGTTCCCGGCCTTCCGAGGTGGGAACTGAGTCCACCTCAGATTTTCATGGATGATAATCCGATAAGTATTTATTAATATATTCTCTAGCACATTTCCTGAGAGTAGGTATGTGCATTCTAATTAGATTTATATGGCGTGAATTAGATTCATTAATATATGTGTAATCTTCATCGGATTTATCTTTTAATATATACTCCTCACCAAATAATATTTTGGCTCGTTTTATATGTTTTGGATTATTCAGTATGTCGTGGCTAATTGCATCTCTAATAAGCTTTAGATCAGAATTCAGCTCTTCATCGCTCGTAAATTCGTAACTTTTTGGAGTTACTGAATAAAAATATCGATATGATGCAACTGGATCATCATTTTGGTGTTTCAAACCCATATTATAATTATGATACAACTTGCCCAGAAAATTATCTTCATCCTCGGTTTCACCAACATCAATCCTATAATCATCATTCTTTACTCTATTTCCCGTTACGATATGTTCCTCGCGTGTGTATTGTAATTGACCAGTAGGTAACCTCTTAACTAAAGCACTACAGCAGACGTCATACGTTGGTGAGTCAAGTTCGAAATTTATAGAATTGATAAAATTTCCTGCTTTTTGGGTCCCGTAATATTTTACTGCCACATATAATGCATTATTAACAGCACCTATTTCTTTTTTCGATTCCGCACCTTCAAAAAGATTTTTAAAGTAATTAGATCCCTTAATTTTATTCTCTACATCGGCCCCAATGTTAACCCATAATCCAGTGATAACTCCATTCTCCCTTTTCAACTCAGTACCTTTAGGTACGCTTCCTACACCTACATTCTCTCTAATCGGAGGAACGAGATCAAACTCAGCGCGTTCGTAGTTCATGATTCGTTTACATGATATACTTAGAATTTATAGGTTTCTACGTTATTAGTTCCTCAAAGCATCACAGATTATACAAGACTTAATTAAAAACTAAAGATAAATTTTATACGCTTATATAGCATCGCACATGCTGTATATTATGCTCGCAGCGCTCCACATCGCCTTCAACCAGTCTACCCACTATCGCGCTCCGTACACGGATCGCGAGAAGGTCTGTTAAGCACCTTCTCACAGCCACTAACTAAACCATCTAATTTTTTAAGTTGTCTGTCACAAAATTGTAGAACTGACATATCCGTCTTTAAGCCTTTTTTCATAGTATCTTTATCTGCCTTGAAGATCACATCGACTGTTCTGGGAGATATGGACTGTATTTCTGTTGATGTAGCGTCAGGCGGTTGTGTATCCTTAAGGGGGTGATTTGGCGCATATACTAATGTTGTACCTATTTGAATACTCTGCTCTCTAACAGTCGTGACTTGTTGAGGGCCAAGGTGTATGAAGTTCACTCTCACATGATTGAGGAACCGCATTTCATCATCATATTTTAACTTCGTCTGCTGTGGGCAGTACCATTCCCAGAATCCGTTTTTATCTCCATACTGAGTTCGCATGTAATAGGTAATACTTCGTGCTGCTGAGAAAAACGCTCCCAGGCTAAATAGGAGAAGATTGCGGTTCTCATCGGTGGTGTTTCCGACATACTCGTTATGAGCCGCGGTTGCTTGATCAAAAAAGTACCTTGCCTCTTTGAGTTTGAATCTCGTAGGATTATCTATCCAGTCCTTTGGTCCATCTGGGGGCTCTCCGTTCACCATTTGCATGTGTCTTCATATCACACCTATGTATAAAAACATATGCATAAGTACATGTTGAGACTCAAACATGGCAATTGCGGTCGTGGCAGGGAGTATGGTAGCGCTCTTCAGCCCAGTTTCGCCGCGTGCCCGAGCGGTGGCCCGCTCAACGACCCGACCGATTGTTCTTTGAGTTCAGACTCGCAGGGGGATGGAGTGGTCGAAGGGCAAAAGCCCTGAAGACGCCATCATCTTCAGGGCGATGTAGAGCATCACCACCGCGAAGACCAACTTGAGCCGGTCGGGGGAAAGCCGGTGGGCCACCCGGACCCCGGCCCAGGCTATGGAGATGCTGGTCCCGGCGAGGAGCGCCCACTGGAGGAGGTTGACGTAGCCAAGGAAGTGAGGCGGAAGTCCTGGAACCTCCAGCCCGTTGGCCACGCAGGAGATCGCGCCGCCAGCAGGTGTGAAGGTGATGGCTGCGGTTGAGGACGGACGGGTCCATATCATCAGCAGCCGCGTGACAAAGGGTGGGGTGCGCTCGATAGTCGGATCTCTCTATCTGGCCAAATGGTTCCATCCCGACCTCTTCGAGGATATCGATCCCGAGGCCGTACATCGAGAGCTGGTCCAGAAATTCTACGGCCTGGAGCTCGAAGGGGTGTACGTCTATCCATGAACGATGCCTATGATGGTGGGTTCGAGGCAGGGGAGGTCCGCGCCAGGGCGTCCCGGAATAAACGCCTCTTCGCCATCGTCTTTCTTCCCAAGACCACAAACATTATTAATCAAAATATGCGCTGTTATTACAAACAAGATTGATTAAAGTGGTGATATATGTGAATAAAAATCAGGGAATAATAGGAGTGCTCGTCTGTCTCTGCCTCCTCTCTCTAGCCCTCACGGGGAGTGGCGGAGAAGCAACCCCATCATCGGATACGGTTACCATCGTCGATTACACAGGGCAGTCTGTGGAGGTACCTTATCCTGTGGATAGGGTCGTCTCCCTCTCTTCATCTGCTTCGGAGATCATCTGCGCCCTGGGTGCGAGTGACAAGATCATTGGACGTGGTTCCAGTTCTATCTTTCCTCCTTATATCGAGGATGTGCCAATCGTGGGCAAGAGCTCCTATACGCCGAGTATAGAACTCATAATCGAGCTGGACCCCGACGTGCTGATCGCGGATACGATGCTCACCGGTGATAACCGTGAGATGATTGAAGCTGCGGGGATACCAGTGATCGAAGAGAGCTTTGTAGATCCTCCGCGGGTAACCTCGGTTATGAGTAACCTCGGGCTTATACTGGACAAAGAAGAACGAGCGAGGGAATTGATCAGCTTCATCGATCAATATCAAAGCATAATTGAGGAACGGACCGCCGATTCAAGATCCGAGGACAAACCTGCTGTCTTCTTGGAGCGGGGGCAGCCATATCGCACCGCCTCTGCCAGCACGTCCTCCCATAACTGCATAACGACGGCCGGGGGGATAAATATCGCCAGCGGAGAGTCTGTTAAATATCCCACGGTGAGCCCCGAGTGGGTGGTTGAGATGAACCCAGAGATCATCGTTCGGTCGGTTTGGGCCACGACAGGAGAAACATTCACAAGAGAGGATCTTAAGGAGGAAAGTGACGAGCTGCTTTCCCGGCCCGGGTTGAGCGAGGTGAAGGCTGTCAAGGACGGGCGAGTTTATGTCCATAGCAGTAAGATAAATAGCGGAGTACGCTCAATAGTCGGAGAACTTTACTTCGCCAAGTGGTTCCATCCCGCCGTCTTTGAGGATATCGATCCCGAGGCCGTGCACCGAGACCTGGTCCAGGAATTCTACGGCCTGGAACTCGAAGGGGTGTACGTCTACCCATGAGCGACGATGAAGTATTCGATGCCGAGGAGGTCTACGCCAGGGCGTCCTGGAAGAAGACCCTCTTCACCCTCGTTCTTCTTGGGAGCGTTCTGGCCGTGGCGGTCTTCGCAACCACCATGGGCGCAGCATCCCTGGGGATGGGCGAGTCCTTTGGCGCTGTGCTGGCCGAGTTTCTGCCAGTGGAGGAGGTCAGCACCTTCGCCCAGGTGGTCGTACTCCAGCTGAGGCTGCCAAGGATACTGATGGCGATCATCACCGGGATCAGCCTCGGCGTTGCCGGTGCGGTGATGCAGGGCGTCCTCCGGAACCCGCTCGTATCACCTTATACGCTGGGCCTGTCATCGGGTGCAGCCTGCGGAGCTGCAATAGCCATTGTTCTGGGAGTCGGGGTATTCGGAACGGGCCGGTATATCATAGTGATCAATGCCTTCTTCTTCAGCCTGCTCACCATGGCCATCGTCTACGGGATATCCCGGATGCGAGGCACCTCTGTGGAGACACTCATCCTCGCAGGGGTGGCCATGGGCTACCTCTTTTCGGCTGTCATATCTCTCCTGAAGTACGTATCAGGCCACGAGGAGCTGAGAGAGATCGTGTTCTGGCTGATGGGAGGCCTGTACACTGCACGATGGGAGAACGTGATCATCCTCATCCCTGCCGTCTTATTCTTCACCATGCTCCTGATGCGCTACTCCTGGGACCTGAACGCCATGAGCGCTGGTGAAGAGGTGGCATCGAGCCTGGGGATCAACGTCAACCGTGTCCGGATAATCTGCCTCTCCCTGTCCGCAGTTCTTACCGCCAGCGTGATCGCCTTCACCGGCATAATAGGGTTCATCGGACTGGTCTCTCCCCACGTCTGCAGACTGTTGATAGGCAGCGATCACCGGTATCTTATCCCCTGCTCCGGCCTGATCGGCGCGCTTGTCCTCCTCGTCTCAGATACCGCTTGCAGAACCATGATCTCACCCACCGAGATCCCGGTGGGCATCGTTACCTCCTTCATCGGAGTTCCCTTCTTCCTTTACCTGCTTGTCAGTAGAAAGAGGCGGTGGTGGCAGTGAAGCTCAAAGTAAAAGATCTCAGCTTCAGCTATGGGAGTGCGAATACCCTGGAGGATATCACCATGGAGCTCGACAAAGGCGAGATCGTCAGCCTGGTGGGTCCAAATGGTGCCGGGAAGAGCACCCTCATCAAATGCATAGACAGGATACTGAAACCTCAAAAGGGAACGGTCTTCGTCGATGGGAAGGAGGCAGCCAGGTTGAGCTCCAAGGACTTTTCCAAGATGATGGGATATGTTCCTCAGAGCACGCTGGAGGTCTTTCCCTACACCGTCTTCGATATAGTGCTCATGGGAAGAAGGCCTCACATAGGCTGGCGTGTCACCAGCAACGACGTGAAGGTCGTGGCCAGGACGCTCAGGTTCATGGGGATCGAGGAGTTCGCATCGAGATACTTCGACGAGCTGAGCGGTGGTGAAAAACAGAAGATCGCCATGGCGAGGGCGCTGGCACAGGAGCCGAAGGTGCTTCTTCTGGATGAGCCCACCAGCAACCTCGACATAAAGCACCAGCTCGAGGTGATGAATATCGTTAAGAAACTCGTCCAGGAGAGAAAGATCTCTGCTGTCATGGCCATGCACGATCTGAACCTGGCATCGAGGTTCTCAGACAATATGGTGATGCTCAAGGACAAGGGCGTCTTCACCGTGGGAGACCCGGAATCTGTCCTGACCCCTGCAAATATCGAGAACGTCTACGGCGTCAGGGCCGAGGTGAGAAACGGGCATATGGGCAGGCCCTACGTCATGCCGATCGAGCCCCTATGAGCACCTTCATCACAGCGCTATTCGGATCGATATACGATACAGAGTTGTGCATATCTACAAAATTATGACATTATGGGGTTAGATTGGTATGGAAAAGGTAAGAATAGCATATGTCACCACCCATCAGGCCGATGTCTATCCATTCATATCAGCATTCAGGGAGATCCTCGATGAGGTGGGCGAGGTTGCTGAGGTACGTCTGAGATCGGGCGAGGATCTTGTGGAGGCCGACCAGCTCGAGGAGTTCGTCCGGTTCGCCTCCATCTCCCATCTCATCATACTTCATCTTCATGGGGGCAAGAAAAGCCTCGCCTGCTTCGATGATCTGGTCTCAGAACTCGAAACGGCAGGGGTTCCCATCCATGCTCAGGCAACCGCAACCGAGCACGATATGGAGCTGATGAAGTTATCCACGGTCGGTGATGAGGAGTACAGGAGTATAACCCGATACCTCAACTATGGAGGGAAAGAGAACTTCAAGAGACTCATCTTTTATGCGGCCAACCGATTTGCCGGCACCGATTATGCGGCAGCCGAACCGGAGAAGCCCATCTGGGATGGCATATATCATCCGGACTTCGATCACGTCCCCGCCCTCGATGAATATCTGGAGAGAAAGCATGTAGATGGCCGACTTACAGTAGGTCTCTGGTTCTATTACGGCTTCTGGCAGTCGGGAAACACCGCCTTTGTGGATAGCTTGATAGCCGAGATCGAGGGGCAGGGAGCAAATGTCATCCCCGTATTCATGTACAGCCTGAAGGATGTTGAGCTGGGCACCAGGGGTGCCGAGTGGGTGATGGAGAACTACTTCATGAGGGACGGGAGGCCGATCATCGATGTGCTGATCAGCTCACTGATGTTCTCGCTCTCCATATGGTCATCAGAGGACAAGGAGACCGTGGACGGGGATAACGTGGCCGGTGAGGTTGTGGTCGGTGAGAACGAGGTCTTCCTGGAGAAGCTCGGCGTGCCCGTCATCAAGGCGATTTTGACTTACAACACACGGACGGAATGGAGGGACTCCATGCAGGGGCTGAACCCTATGGATGTTACCATGAGCATAGCCCTTCCCGAGTTCGACGGAACCCTGATTACCGTGCCCGTGGCAGCCAGAGAGCGTACGGAGAGAGATCCTCTGACCGGAGCCAGAGTGACCCTCTTCGAGCCCATCGGAGAGAGGGTTCAGAAGATCGTCCGGTTGAGCCTGAACTGGGCGAGGCTCAGGCATATCCCCAACGAGGAGAAGAGGGTTGCCATCATCTTTCACAACTATCCTCCCAGAGACGACCTGATCGGTTCGGCCTTCGGCCTGGATTCGCCTGTTTCGGTCTGGAATATCCTGCGCGATATGGAGGCAGAGGGGTACAAGCTCGATCGGCTGCCCAATGACGGCCAGGCATTGATCGAGGAGGTGCGGAGTGGTGTTACCAATAACAGGCAGTGGTCTAGCCCTGCCGAGATGGCTGAGAGGGCTATAGATACCGTTTCTGGAGAGGTGTACCGGGGTTGGTTCCGGGAGCTTCCGGCCGGGGTACAGAATAAGATGACAGAGGCCTGGGGTCCGCCGCCCGGAGACCTATTCGTCCACGAGGACGAACTGATCATTCCAGGCATCATGAACGGCAACGTCTTTATAGGTCTCCAGCCTCCCAGGGGATTTCTGGAGGACCCGGCAGCCATCTATCACAGCCCCGATCATCCTATTCCTCACCATTACCATGCCTACTACAGGTGGATACGGGACGTCTTCGGTGCAAATCTGGTTATGCATATCGGTAAACACGGATCTTTGGAGTGGCTTCCAGGAAAGTCTGTTGGTCTATCAGGTTCATGTTTTCCTGACATCGCCATCTCTGACCTGCCCAACATATATCCGTACATCATCAACAACCCCGGAGAGGGAACCCAGGCCAAGAGGAGGAGCTACTGCTGTATCATAGATCACCTGGTTCCGGTGATGCATAACGCCGATTCCTATGAGGAGCTGGCCGAGATCGAGGTGCTGCTGCACGACTACCACCACGTAGTCTCAGAGGACCCGGGAAAGATACCGGATATGCAGAGAAGTATCTGGGTGAAGGTCTGTGTGGCAAAGCTCGACTGTGATCTGGTGGTGGATGAAGAGACTGCGTTCTCTGATTTTGATGGTTTTCTGGACAGGCTACATGATTATCTCCATGAGCTGGCAGACACCCAGATAAGGGACGGACTTCACATCCTGGGAGAGCCTCCCGAAGGTTCGCGCCTGGACGAGTTTCTGGTTGCTCTCACCAGGCTGAGCAACGGCAATGTGCCATCGATGAGAGAGTCGCTGGCAGAGCTCATGGGCCATGATTATGATGAGCTTCTGAGCACTCGGGGACAGAGGGGCGGCCATATTATTGAAGAGATTCATGACCTCTCGCTCAGGCTTGTGGAGCGGTTTCATGAAGAAGATTTCAGCCCGGTGAGGATAGAGGCCGTAGAAGACGAGGTGCTAGGTATTAGAAGCCAGAAGATGGAGAGGATACTGGAGTACATCGGAACATTTCTTGCCCCGAGCATAGCAGCGACCACAGAGGAGCTGACATCCGTTCTCTCTGCTTCTCGGGGCGGCTTTATCCCGCCAGGCCCTTCCGGAGCTCCAACCAGAGGCATGGCCGATATCCTGCCCACAGGGAGAAACTTCTATTCTGTCGATCCCCAGGCGATACCATCGCCTGCTGCATGGAGGGTTGGCCTCGCCCAGGCCGATGCCCTGTTGGACCGTTACCTGCGAGACGAGGGCCGGTATCCTGAGAGCGTGGGGATGATAATCTGGGGAACCGGCACCATGAGGACCAAAGGAGATGACATCGCAGAGGTCCTCTATCTGATGGGGGTCAGGCCGATCTGGGAAGATCGCAGCGGAAGGGTAGAGGGTATCGAGCTCATACCCCTAGAGGAGCTGGGCCGCCCCCGTATCGATGTGACCCTTCGCATAAGCGGACTCTTCCGTGATGCTTTTTCCAATATAGTTGCCCTCATCGATGAGGCGGTGGAGATGGTGGCCAGCCTGGACGAGCCTCATGAGGAGAACTATCTAGCCAGGCATGTGGCAGAAGATATCGAAGAGAAGATGGCCCAGGGTATCGATCCTCTCCAGGCGAAGGAGGAGGCATGCTATCGGATATTTGGTTGTCGTCCCGGTGCTTATGGTGCAGGCGTTTCCAATGCCATAGACGCCAAGAACTGGAAGGACGAGAAGGACCTGGCCGAGATCTACGTCAAGTGGGGTGGCTATGCCTATGGTCGGCGAAATTATGGGATCACGGTCCCGGACGATTTCAGGAGACGTCTGAGCCGGCTCGACCTGACGGTCAAGAATGAGGATACGAGAGAGTACGATATGCTGGACGGCGACGACTTCTACTCTTACCATGGCGGGATGATCGCCGCTGTCAAGGCCTTCAAGGGTGAGCTTCCCCGGTCCTACAGCGGCGACAGCTCCGATCCGGATCGTGTGAAGACCAGAAGCACCGTTGAGGAGACGAAGCACATCTTTCGTGCCCGCATCCTCAACCCCAAGTGGATCGAAAGCATGCAGCGCCACGGATACAAAGGTGCTGGCGACCTCTCCAGGCAGGTGGATATCGCCTTCGGCTGGGATGCAACCGCCGAGGTCCTGGAGGACTGGATGTATGAGGCGCTTGCCGATAAATACGCTCTGGACGAGGCGATGCAGGAGTGGTTGAAGGAGGTGAACCCTCATGCGCTCCAGAACATCACCGAGAGGCTGCTGGAAGCGATAGAGCGAGATATGTGGGACGCCACCGAGGAGATGAAAGATGAGCTACGGCGGATATACCTGGAGATAGAGGGGATGATCGAGGACGGATAGTATCGGGCTCCGGATTCTTACGTCACCGTCACCCATGAGCGAGCTCCAAACGGCCACGGATCACAGGATTTGCTAGATCAGATCATCTTGTACTGTGGTTCATCTCGATTCTGATGACCTCTGATCACAGGTATGGGTCTCGATAGGACCTCCTTCGGGGGGTCTGCCGGTGACGATATTCTTAATTTTTAGGACGACAAGGCTTATTAACCAATATAATTGTAGTTAATTCAAATAATCTAGATCAACTATACCGGCAGAGGAGTTGAGGTCATGAATAAGAAAATTGTAGGGGGTGTCCTCCTAGCCCTCATGCTTTTGAGCAGCCTGGGGGTCTGTGAGGGCGCAATGGCAGAGACGATCACCATCGTCGATGGTATGAACAGATCGGTGGAAGTGCCCTGCCCACCAGAGCGGATAGTCTCCACCACAGCCTCGGCATCGGAGTTCATCTGCATCTTCGGCGGCATGGACAATATCGTGGGCCGGGATAAGTATTCCACGTTCCCACCCGGTCTCGAGGAGAAGCCTGTGGTCGGGGGCTACAGCAAGACTACCAATGTGGAGCTGGTGCTGGATCTGGACCCGGATGTGGTAATATCCGATACCAGCATGCTCCCGGAGACGATCGAGCAGATCGAAGCGACTGGCGTACCCGTGGTGATCGTGGGGATGAACTGCCAGCTGGATTCGCTCATGTACAACATCCGGGTGATCGGCGAGATGATGGACGACGAGGAGACGGCCGAAGAGCTTAACGAGTTTATACAGGAGTACGCAGACATAATCCAGGAGAGGACCGAGGATCTCGATGAGGATGAAAAGCCCCTGGTCTATCACGAGTGCCGGGAGTACAAGTCCAACGCGGCCGGCACCCCCAAGGACGATCACATCACCTTTGCCGGCGGCATAAATATCGCCCATGACGAGCCCGTGGAGAGACCGATCGTGAGCGGTGAGTGGGTGCTTGAGAAGAACCCGGACATAATCGTTACCAGGGTCTCCGGCACGAACCCCGCTACGGAGGAGGTGCTGAAGGAGAAGAGGGACGAGATCCTCTCGCGTCCCGGTCTGAAGGAGACGAACGCCGTCCTGAACGGGAATGTCTACGTCTATCATCCTTTCCTGAGGAGAGGTCCCCGGTTGCCAGGGTATCTTCTCTACTTTGCCAAGTGGTTCCATCCCGATCTATTCGTGGATATCGATCCGGCAGCCGTGGAAGATGAGCTGCTCCAGAGGTTCTACGGGATGAGCATGGAAGGGACCTGGGCCTACCCCAGTACGTGAGGTTCTGGATTTTGGAGCTGAATACATGAATAATAAGATCCTGGGAGGGGCGGTCCTCCTTCTCATTCTTTTGGGCACCCTGGGTGCATGTCAAAACGCAAAGGCGGATAATATCACGGTCGTGGACGAGACGGGTCGGTCTGTAGAGGTACCGTATCCTCCCGAACGGATCGTCTGCCTCGGTCCCACGATGAGCGAGGTTGTGTACATCCTCGGAGGCGATATCGTAGGTCGGAGCGATTCCTGTATATTCCCTCCACCGATGACGGACGTTCCGACCATGGGACGGGATGGTACTCCCAATGTGGAGCTGCTTCTTGAACAGAGGCCGGATCTGGTGATAGCGCGGCCGATCCTCGACGAGTCGATCAAGGAACGGATAGAGGCCGCCGGTGTAAGCGTGATCTTGTTTCGCGCCTACGAGATCGATGCCCAGATCGCAGCGATAGATACGATGGGGTCGATGCTCGGCGAGGAGGAGAAGGCGGCCGAGCTCATAGGTTTCATCGAGGAATACCAGCAGATGGTCCGGGACAGGACGGAGAACTTGACGGCCGAGGAGAAGCCTCTGGTGTACATCGAGCTCTTTGCCACCCCCTACCGGACCGGTGCCGTGGGCAGCTCCGCCCATGACTTTATCGTCACGGCGGGCGGGAGGAACGTCGCCGCAAACAGCTCCGTGAAGTACCCGACACTCAGTGCGGAGTGGTTGCTGGAGGAGGATCCCGATATGATCATCCGAGAGGTCTACTCGAAAGAGTCTGAACATGGTCTTCCCACCGAGGGGCTGATGGAAGAGACGCGGGACGAGTTCATATCGAGGCCGGGTATACGGGAGACGTCGGCCGTCGTGAATAGTGATGTCTACCTCTTGTTCTCAAAGCTCCGGTCGGGGCCGCGGTCAATAGTCGGCCTTATCTACATGGCAAAGTGGTTCCATCCGGGCCTCTTCTGTGATGTGAACCCCGAGGAGGTTCATAGGGAGATGCTCCAGAAGTTCTACGGGGTCGAGCTGGAGGGAACGTGGGCCTACCCTCAGATATAAATATCAGCAGTAGCATGGTCGGGAGTGCCCGTGTTATTGTTTGCTGACATGGCGCCGCCTATTTCGTACCCATGCGAGATCTGTACTGCCATACGGTCTTTCATAACCAGGAGTTCTTATGCATATCATGATCAAAACGGAGCATCTCACAAAGGAGTACGGCGGCCAGAAGGCGGTCGATGATCTGGACCTCCAGGTAGACCTTGGAGCCACCTTCGGTTTTCTCGGTCCGAACGGTGCCGGCAAGACGACGACCATCCGGATCCTCACCACCCTTACCAGGCCGACCTCCGGGCGCGCCTGGATCAACGGCTTCGATGTGGTGAGCGAGTCCTCGGAGGTGAAGGGAGAGTTCGGGATAGTCCAGCAGCATCTCAGCCTCAACAGGGAGCTGACCGTCAGAGAGAACCTCGATCTTCATGCGCGGCTCCACCACCTGGACAGGGCCGAACGGCGAGAGCGCATCGACGAGCTGCTCGATTATGTAGACCTCCTGGAATATGCAGATCATCTGATCGATAGGATCTCGGGAGGCATGAAGCGGCGGGTGATGATCGCCCGCGCTCTGATACACCGGCCGAGACTCCTCATCTTGGACGAGCCCACCGTAGGACTGGACGCCCAGACGCGCCGGCGGATCTGGGATCTCATCCGCAGGATGAACTCGGACGGGACCACGGTCTTTTTGACCACCCACTATATCGAGGAGGCGGAGGCTCTCTGCGATCGTGTGGGGATAATCCACCAGGGCCACATCATATCGCTGGGCAGCCCGCTTGAGCTCCGCCGACATCTGGGCCTGACCACCGTAGAGCTGAGGAGTGAAGGCAACAATACAGAGTACCGGTACTTCCCTGACAGGACCACCGCCGCAAAATACGTCCAGACGCTCCCGTCCAGCGCAGAGAATATCGTTATGAGAGAATCCAACCTGGAGGACGTCTTTGTGGAGCTGACCGGCCGGAGGGTCTGTGAATGATCGTCATGGAAGCGTACGCGATCCTCTGGGCGGATCTGATGGTCCTGAAGCGCCGAATCGGGCGGTATCTCACCACCACCCTGATCAGCCCGGTGCTCTACCTGGTGGCTTTTGGATGGGGGTTGGGCCGCGGGATCTCGGTCGATGGTGCGAGCTACTTCGAGTTCGTGGTGCCCGGCATAATCGCCCTCACCGCGATGAACAGCAGCTTCAACGGCGCGGGAACGAGGCTGAACGTGGATCGGCTCTACTTCAAGAGCTTCGATGAGTGTCTCATGGCGCCCATCAGTCACTTATCCCTCCTCCTGGGCAAGGCGATGATCGGTGTCGTCCGGGGGCTGATAAGCTCCATCGCCTTTGTGATGGTGGCCCTTCTGATCTCTCCTGCGTTCTCCATAGGGCCTCTCTTCCTGGTGAGCCTGCTGCTTACCTGTTTGACCTTCGCCTTCTTGGGCGTTTTAGCGGCACTCCTCGCCAGGTCTCACGAGGATATGGCCACATTCGGCAGCCTGATCCTCCTGCCGATGACATTTCTCGGCGGCACCTTCTTCTCGGTGAGCCAGGTTCCGGCTGCGCTGAAGCTCGTTCTGTATGCCCTCCCTCTTACCCATTCGAGCATGTGTCTGCGGGCCGCAGCCCTCGACCAGTCCTTCCCGTGGGGCTCCCTCCTGGCAGTCGGATGTTTCTGGCTGGTCTTCTTCATCGGATGTACCCTGGTGTTGAAGAGGGCGAGCGTCTAGGGACGCTGATCCGGGTTTGGGGTAACAGCTATGTCGATCTATCGAGACGGCGGGGAAAAGAGCAGTAGTGCCAGGGACGGCCCGAGGCTGCTCGTACTTGCGGTTGCCGCCGATTGCAACCTCCGGTGCAGGTACTGCTATGCCTGCGGCGGGGACGATAAGACGCATATGAGCTGGCCGGTGGCGAGGCGTGCGGTGGACCTGATGGTGGAGCACTCCGATGGGTTCAAGGTCCAGTTCACCGGGGGTGAGCCGCTCCTCAACCTGGGTCTCGTCGAGAAGGTCCTCATTTATCTGGAAGACGGGGGCGTTGATGCATATTGTCAGGTTCAGACCAACGCCACGCTTATCAGCACCGAGATGGCCGATCGTCTCAAAAGGCTGGGGATCGGAGTGGGGGTGAGCCTAGACGGTCTGCCCGGTCCTAACGACAGGCTCCGTCCGCTTGCCGATGGGAGCGGGTCTGCCGGGGCGGCTGTGGCTGGTATAAAAAATCTGGGAAATATTGGCATCAGGGTCGGGATGACGTGTGTTCTTACTGCACTGAACGTCAGGGGGCTGCCTGCCCTCGTCGAGCTGGCGAGCTACCTGGGCAATGTGGACGGTATAACCTTAGATCCCGTGAGGCCTGTAGGGCGGGCTGGACGGGATATGGTGCCCGATCCTGCCCTGGCGGCGCGGTATCTGGATGCGGCCATCGAGCGGGCCGAGATGATCGCACGGATGGGAGGACATCGGGTGAAGTTCCGGGAGCTCGAACGCATGAGGCGTATCCTCTCCACCGGGAGAGGCCGCCGTTATCACTGCTACTTCGATGCTTGCCAGTCCCTCATGGTGACGCCGGGGGGCGAGGTCTATTCTTGCCCTTCGCTCCTTCTTCCCGAGTTTCGTCTGGGCGATATTATGGATCCCTGCCTAGGAACTGATCTTCGAGATGGGCTGGAGCATGCCAGAGAGATCATCGAGTCTCCTCTCCGGTGCCGAAGATGCTCCGACGGCTGGCTCTGTGGTGGGCCCTGTCCTGCCTACGTCTTCAGCACGGGAGGAGATGTGGAGGTCGAGTGCGCCATCAAGGGGGTCTTCATGAGGCATGCCAGGGAGGCAGCGGAGACCAGGTGATACGGTTGGATGCGACGGCGCTTCCAGGCGTCTGCGAAGGACCCTCCAGCTGATCAAAATAACATCATTACCAAAAAAATTGTTACAACCTTTGCGGTCATGCTGCTGAGATAACCGATCAATGCGATCTTTGCGCCAAATCTACCGAAGAGCGTCAAGTACATGGAGAGGCTGTACCGGAGATAGATCATGGTTATCACAGCCATGCTCCCGACAAGGAGCGTGAGTATGGCCTGTTTATCCGTTATGGCATCTGCATCCAGGAGGGCCGCCACCGCAGCATATCCGGCAGAGAAGTGAATGAACTGCATCACCAGGGGAGCTATACATTCTCCCGGGAGACCGAGCATCTGGAGGAGCGGATCGAAGATCGCTTTCATGGACTCCATCATGCCGAACCTCATAAGGATATCCATCACGATCATCGTTGCAATTACAATGGGCAGCATTCTTTTGAGTACCGGAAGTGAGCTTCTGAGGCCTTTTACTGCGATCTCTCTGTTCATCTCGAGTCTTCCTGCAGGGACTTCCCTATCCGGAGGTCTCGCCGGAGAACGCATCAGCTTCGAGTAGAGGAGGGCGGAGAAGCTCTGGAGAAAACTGGAGAAGAGGTTCAGCATAACATATAACGTCCCAACCACAGGCCCCAGAAGAACGATGGCGATGGGAGCCTGCACCCTGAAGAGGGACTCTCCCAGCACGACGGGGAACGTGCTCATGAGAACCGTCAGCACAGTCTCGGTCTCGCCAACCTCGCCCTTCCTGTAAAACTCGGAGAGAGCAGACTTCCCGGCGATCGGGCTGACCAGGCACGTGAGCACCGATATCATGCAGCTCTCGGGAAGGTTGGAGACCCTGCAGAGAGACCTCATCGGCCGTTTAAGGACAGCCAATATATTAGTCTCCATCAAAATGTTTGCTATGACAATGCCCAGAGTCATCAGGATCGCTGTTCTGAGCAGGTACTCCAGTACGGCCATTTTATATCAGGAGTTGGCATCGAAGAGGCGTTGCTGCTCCTTATCGACTATGCCGAAGACCTCCTCGGAACCGAGGCTGGATATGGGATAGTACCGCCCATCAGAGGCCTCTGCTATCTCTTGACAGTACCCGAGACGCATATTCATGAAAGACCTACCGACCACCTCTGTATCGATCACGACGGTGTGGACTCCGCAGATCCGCGTCTCTTCGGCGATCTCCATCAGCTCGTCTTTTATCTTGCCGCCGAGGGAGACGTTGGCCCTCCCGTCCGAGATCAGGACGAGTATCGGCTTCGTCTCATCGTCTTTCTTGATCTCGCCCTGTAACGTGCGCAGCCCCTTCGACAAGCCCGCGGACAGAGGCGTCCTCCCTCCCGTGGGCAGATCGCTCAGGCATCTCATCGCCAGATCGACGCTGGAGCTGGGCGGAAAGATCAGCTCAGCCTCGTCACCCTTGAAGGCGACCATGCCGATCTTATCTCGTTTTTGGTAAGAATCCATCAGCATGGAGAGGATGGCTCCTTTTGCAGACTCCATCCTCCTCGTAGATCCCATGGATCCGCTGGCGTCCACCACGAAGAGCACCACCGCGGACACCTTCCGCACCCTCTCTTTCTCGCGTATGTCCCGTCCTTCCACGTTGACCACGTTCGAGCCCGTCCTGGTCTTCTGATAAGGCGCCGCCGCTCTGATGGTGGCGTCCACGGCGATATCCCGCCACCCCTGGGGAAGGCGGTGGCGAATGTACCTTCCCGAGTTGCGGAGCGATAGAGAGCTTGTCCGCCTGCCGCTCATCTTCCGTCTGACCTTCTTATCTCTTCGACGCGGCATCTCGACGCGTCCGGCATCGATGGGGTCACCGATCTCGAAGACCCTTTCATTCTCTGGTCTTTCTTCGGTGGGGTTTCCTTCGTCGCCGTCTTCGTGGGGTGGGGTCTGATCCTGCTGAGCGGTCTCGTCGTCCTGTTCTTCTTGTTCTTGTTCTTGTTCTTCTCGTTGTTGTTCGTCTTGTTTCGGTTCCTCTCGCTCCTCTCGCTCTTCTTCACCGTCTTTAGGGTTCTCTGTTTGATGCTCCTTGAGCTTCTGCTCGAGCTGCTCTTCGTTCAGCGAGGGCGGCTCGAAGGGCCTGGTTCGCATCCTGTGGGGCAAGGCCAGCTTCATGGCCCTCTTTATGTCTTCGTAGGTGACCTCTCTCCGGCCTTCGAAAGCTGCTATGGTCTTGGCGGTCCTGGTTATGACGATCTCTGCCCGGTGTGTCCTGACGCCCAGGTCCACGCAGATCGATGCCACGGCCCTCAGTAGGTTGTCGTCCATCGAGACCTTGGCCAGGAGCTGCTTTGCGGTCTGGATCTGCCGGCGCAGCACATGGAGATCGGGCTCGGCACTTTCCACGAACCCCCCGGGATCCATTTCGAGCCCCTCTGCGGCCTTGACGATCTCCACCCGGAGGTCGACGTCATCGATGCTCTCCACGTTCACCTGGAGGCCGAACCTGTCCAGGAGCTGCGGTCTCAGCTCGCCCTCTTCGGGGTTCATGGTGCCCACCAGGATGAACTTCGATGGGTGGGCGACAGATACGCCCTCTCGCTCTACGATGTTGACCCCCATGGCCGCAGAGTCTAAGAGGACGTCGGCTACGTGATCGTCGAGGAGGTTCACCTCGTCTATGTACAGGATTCCCCGGTTTGCCGCGGCCAGGATCCCTGGCTCCAGGGCCTTGATCCCCTCCTTTATGGCCCGCTCGACGTCCAGAGACCCGACGACCCGGTCTTCTGTTGCGCCCAGCGGCAGGTCTACGACGGGGGTATGGTGCATCGATATCTTCAGATCGTCTTTATTTTGGTAGCAGAGATCGCACATCTCCTCGTCGTTGTAGGGGTTGCAGTTGAAGGGGCAGCCCTCTACCACCGTTATCTCTTCGAGCAGGTCTGCTAATGCGCGCACGGCGGTCGATTTGGCGGTGCCTTTATCGCCGCGTATCAGGACGCCACCGATCCTGGGGTTTATGGCGTTGAGGATCAGGGCATCTTTCATGTCTTCCTGGCCCACGATGGATGTAAAGGGGAGCGTTCTTCTCTTGAGATGG
>DAOG01000123.1 GCA_002501765.1 Methanosaeta sp. UBA204 | reverse complement strand
ACTACCCGAGACATGGGGCATACTGTAACCAAACACGGAATATAACCGCAGAGTACGCAGAGGGGCGCGGAGGGGAAATAAATGGTTAAATGCTCTGCGTTCCTCTGCGCCCTCCGCGGTTATTTTTACTTGCCAGAAAGTACAGGATCGCAATCGGGAAACCAATCAACATACCTGAGTAGTTACCCTTCAACAACCCTTTTATCCTCTCCTAATGATCTTTGTCCATGGCAACCCTTTCGGGTGCGGTGGGCGGTCTGGTCCTGCGAAACCCGGTGATGCTGGCGGCAGGCATCCTGGGCACCACCGGTTCGTCGTTGAGGAGGGCGGCCCGGGCCGGAGCGGGCTGCGTGGTCACCAAGTCCGTAGGCGCATCGCCCAGAGAGGGCCATCCTGGTCCCGTAGTGGTACAGGTGGAAGGCGGCCTCATCAACGCCATGGGACTGCCCAACCCTTCCTACAAGAACTTCCAGGAAGAGATCGACCTCGCCCGCCAGGGCGGCGTCCCCGTGGTGGCCAGCATCTTCGGCGATGGCCCGGAGGAGTTTGCCGAGGTGGCGTCAGGCCTGGACGCCGACTGCTTCGAGCTGAACCTATCCTGTCCCCACGCCGAACGCTACGGCTCGGAGATCGGCTGCGAGCCTTCAAACGTGGAGGATATCACCCGGGCGGTCAAAAAGAGCGTCGACGTGCCCGTGTGGGTGAAGCTCACCCCCAACGTGGCCGATATAGTCTCCCTGGGCAAGGCCGCCCAGAGAGGCGGCGCCAATGCTGTGGTGGCCATAAACACCCTCAAGGCCATGGCCATCGATGTGGAGACGGGCCGTCCCATCCTGGGCAACCGCTTCGGCGGGCTCTCGGGACCGGCCATCAAGCCCGTTGCCATCAGATGCGTCTTCGACCTATCTGCGGCCCTGGAGGTGCCCGTGATCGGGGTGGGCGGAATCTCTTCATGGGAGGACGCTGCAGAGATGATCCTGGCCGGGGCGCAAGGGGTCCAGGTGGGGACCGCCCTGGCCGGAGGGTACGGCATCTTCGGAGAGATCACCGCCGGCCTGGAACGCTACCTGGTGAGAAAAGGGCTGACCCTTATGGAACTGCGGGGCGCTGCCAGGAAGACACCATGAGGCCGGTGAACGCGGTGATACGCGAGGTCGCAGAAGAGAACCCCACGGTCAGGACCTTCCGTTTCGTTCCGTCATTCGATCCGGTCCCGGGCCAGTACCTGATGGTCTGGGTGAGGGGAACAGACGAGGTGCCCATGAGTTTCTCCTACCAAGACGGTATCACGGTCCAGTCCCTGGGCGAAGCCACGGAGGCTCTCTTCTGCCTGGGTCCGGGGAAGAGCGTGGGCCTGCGCGGCCCTCTGGGCAACGGCTTCGACCTCGTTGGCGACCGGATCCTGCTCGTCGGCGGCGGGGTGGGCGCGGCTCCTTTGGCGCTTCTGGGCGAGCGAGCCAGAGAAGATGGTCTGGAGGTAACCTCCCTCATGGGGTTTCGGTGCAGCAGTGATCTGATCTTCAGGTCCAGGTTCGAGAAGATGGGCGACCTCGTCATCACCACCGACGACGGGTCCGAAGGGGTCTGTGGCCGGGCCTCTGCCGGCCTGGAACGCCTGGACCCAGGAAGTTACGACCAGATCTACCTCTGCGGACCCGAACCCATGATGATGGACGTCATCTTGAGGTGTCGTGGCTTCGAGTCCAGGATCCAGGCCAGCATCAACAGGTACATCAAGTGCGGGATGGGCATCTGCGGGTCCTGCTGTCTCGATCCTGAGGGGATCCGGGTCTGCGTGGAAGGACCGGTGATAAGGGCCGACCGGCTCCTAAAAAGCGAGTTCGGAAGATACAGGAGAGGTCCCGGCGGCCTCAAAGAATACTACAGGAGATGATATCTTGATAGTGAGGTTCAGAGAGGGCGATCGCATCGAGTGTGGCTTTTTGAGCGACAATATTATCGAGACGCTGGACGGCGACGAGTGCCGCCTCGAAGAGGTGGAACTTTTAGCACCGGTCGATCCTTCGAAGGTGATCTGCGTGGGACTGAACTATGTTAAGCATGCCCGGGAGCTGGGGATGGACCTGCCCGAAGAGCCCATAATCTTCCTAAAGCCTCCCTCGGCGCTGATCGGAACGGGTGCGGATATCATGATCCCCTCTGCGAGCAGAGAGGTGGACTACGAGGGCGAGCTGGCGGTGGTCATCGGCAAGAGATCCAGAAACGTCTCTGCATCGGAGGTGAACGGTCATATCCTGGGTTACGCCTGCTTCAACGACGTTACCGCCCGCGATCTCCAGAGAAAAGACGGCCAGTGGACCAGGGCCAAGAGCTTCGACACCTTCGCGCCTTTGGGACCCGGCGTGGTCCCTGTGGACCCCGGCGACCTCAAGATCGAGACCAGGGTGAACGGCGCCGTCCGGCAGACTTCAAGAACCTCGGACCTGATCTTCTCCGTACCGGTACTGGTGGAGTTCATAAGCGGGATCATGACCCTGGAGCCAGGCGACGTCATCGCTACGGGAACGCCGCCAGGTGTAGGGTCGCTCCATGAGGGAGACGTGGTCGAGGTGGAGATCGAGGGCCTGGGCATACTTCAAAACCGGGTCCGCTAAGCGGTCTTCACCCCAGTATCCTCATCGCCTCTTCCACGCTCTGGTCCCTGTGGACTATCGCCGCGATGGCCTTCGTCATCCGGGTAGGGTCTTCGTGCTGGAAGACGTTCCTCCCGATGGCCACGCCCCTGCCGCCGGCATCGATCGCCCCGCGGATCATCTCCAAAAATTCCTCGTCGGTCTCGGTCTTGGGACCACCGGCCATGACAACGGGCACCGGGCACCCTGCCACCACCTCTTTGAAGGTATCCGGATCGCCGGTGTAGTTCGTCTTTATAACGTCTGCACCCAGCTCGGCGCCCGCCCTGGCGGCCAGGGCCACCACGTCGACGCCGTTGGGGTCGATGATCTTGTTTCCTCTGGGGTACATCATGGCGAGAAGAGGCATGCCCCACAGCTCGCATCGCTCCGCCACATTTCCCAGTTTTCTGAGCTGGTCTGCCTCGGTCTCGGAGCCTATATTTATGTGGACGCTCACCGCGTCGGCTCCCACCTTCAGGGCCTCCTCCACCTGGCATACCTGGACCTTGTCGTTGGGGTCCGGTCCCAGCGAGGTGCTGGCGCTCATGTGAACTATCAGGCCGATGTCGCTCCCGTACTCTCTATGGCCGTGCTTGACCATCCCCTTCTGGAGGAGGACGGCGTTGGCCCCGCCCTCGGCCACCTCACCCACCATCTCCGAGAGGTTCACCAGCCCCCTGACAGGTCCTACGGATATGCCATGGTCCATGGGGATTATCACGCTGTTCCTGCTCTCCCTGTCGACTATCCTCTCCATCCTGACCTTTTTTCCAATATCGCTCAATTCAACGTCTCCTACATGCTAACATGTGTCATGGTAACACATACCATATATAAGGATGACGCTACTATAATATAGCTTAGAGACCGCCTTCGTTAGGAGGTGGTTATTTGGAAAATGAGATCGGCCGGATCAGGAAGAGCGATACCACCGAGACTGTGGTCAGGAAGACTAAGTTTCGCGGTTCGGTGGGGATCGATATCAGGGAGTACGTCACCTCCGAGCGTTACACGGGATGGTCCAAGAACGGAGTTAGGATCCCCCTGGAGCAGTGGAAATCCTTCAAGGAGATCCTGAACAAGGTGGATGATGGGCTACAGGGAGAGGAAGACGATCAAGCGGGAGACGTTTGAAAGAGAGTATAGAGGATGGCTGCTCACCGTGGCCAGAGATATCGCCCACCAGATAGCCTTCTTAAGCCCGACAGAGCGCAAAGAGAAGCTGGAGGCCTACGAGAAGATGAAGAACCTCGGCGCCGTCTTTCGCCCTCTCTCTGACGATGACCGTATCGGGAGGCTCGTGGGCGCCGAGATCTCTGCTTATGTCTTCGTAGAAACCGAGACTCTCAGCTTCTTCCCCTCTCTGTTCTCGGACAGGCCGGAGGTCCTCGACCTCGCCGTGGCCATGAACAGACGTTTCTACATCAGAGGCCTCTGGTTCTCCATAATATCTCTGAACTCGGAGTACATCCGTTTGGCTGACGACAAGCTTTTGGCCTTCGCCCTGGAGCACGAGCTGGAGATGAGTCGCCTCTATGAGGAGGTCCCGATGGAACCTCAGCCTCCGGAGAAGAAGCTATGGATCTCCGAGCTGGCCAGGGAGAGGTCTACAGAAAAGCTAGAGATCACCCCGACGGAGCTGATCGACGAGCAGAGGCTGATGCTCTCCCTCTCCAATTCCCAGCCTCTCGTACCCAAACCTTACGCGGAGATGGCACTCCTCTTCTACCTGGAAGAGAACTTCGACCAGTTAAAGGATCTTGGGGTGAAAAGCAGAAACGAAGACGAAGATGCCTTCGGATCCGGGCTGTACAGGGAGTTCCTGGGCTGGTCCGACTTTTCTCGACGGACCTATCACAAGTTCGTGATGGAGATCGCCCACGAGGTAAACGAGGCCCATCGGGGATATGCCTGAGGTCTGCGTTTAATTCTGAAGTGTTTATATAGTAGACACTCCCTCTCCAGGCTATCAATATTGTTTTAGGAGATCTCGATTTGGCTAGACCTGAAGTTAACATAGGCATGGTGGGGCACGTCGATCACGGTAAGACCACCCTGGTCCAGGTGCTTTCCGGCGTCTGGACAGACCAGCACAGCGAGGAGATCAAGAGGGGCATCTCCATCAGGCTGGGCTATGCCGACGCGACATTTCGTAAGTGCCCCAACTGCCCCGAACCCGACTGCTACACCGTGAAAGAGCGCTGTCCTCATTGCGATGAGCCATCTGTGCCGCTCCGCACGATGTCCTTCGTAGACTCGCCGGGTCACGAGACCCTCATGGCGACGATGCTCTCCGGTGCGGCGATCATGGACGGCGCCGTATTGCTGATCGCCGCCAGCGAGACCTGCCCTCAGCCCCAGACCAAGGAACATCTGATGGCTCTGGACATAACCGGGATAGATAAGATCGTCATCGTCCAGAACAAGATCGACCTGATCTCCAAGGAACGGATGATGGAACACTACCAGGAGATCAAAGACTTCGTCAAAGGTACCGTTGCCGAGAACGCGCCCATCATCCCCATCTCCGCCCAGCAAAACGTGAACGTGGACCTGGTAATCCAGGCGATCGAAGAGACCATCCCCACGCCAGATAGGGACGTGGACAAGCCGGTCTTTATGCAGATAGCCCGGTCCTTCGACGTGAACCGTCCCGGCACATCGCCAGAGAATATCGTGGGCGGGGTGATCGGTGGCACCCTGGTCCAGGGCAAGATCGTCCCTGGCGACCTCATCGAGATCAGACCGGGCAGACGCGTGGAGACCGAGGGGCGCAAGCATTGGGAAGCCATTCAGAGCAAGGTGACAAAGCTGCTGGCCGGTGGTGGGGAGCAGGACGAGGTTGCTCCTGGAGGTCTGATCGGCGTGGGAACGCTTCTCGACCCCACTCTGACAAAGAGCGACATCCTGGTGGGCCAGGTGGCAGGTGCGCCGGGCGAGCTTCCGCCGGTATGGGAGACCTTCACCATGCGGATCCAGCTTCTGGAGAGGATTGTGGGAGCCATGGACGAGGCTGAGGTAGAACCCATCCACACGAGCGAACCTCTGATGCTGAACGTCGGTACCGCCACCACGGTAGGCGTGGTGACCAGCGCCAGAGAGGGTGGCCTGGTGGAGGTCGGCCTGAGGCGGCCCGTCTGTGCCCGCGTCGGAGATCGGGTAGCGGTGAGCAGGCGGATCGGTGCTCGGTGGCGGCTGATCGGCGTAGGAACGATCGAGGTGTAGATCTACGGCTAGACACGGGGTGTTTGGCAACTTGAATGTGCTCTTAGACACGAACGGCCTGATGGTCCCGGAGCAGTTCGGCGTGGACATATTCACCGAGCTGAAACGCCTGGGATACCGCCAGTTCCTGGTACCGGTCCCGGTCTTAAAGGAGCTGAGGACATTGTCCAGGTTGGCCGATACCAGGAATGATCGGCTCGCCGCCAGGATCGGCCTGGAGATGGCCAGGGGCTGCTGCCGGATCCTGGACTCCGAGGATGGTGCCGATCTGGCGCTCTTGAGGTTGGCTCAAGAAGAGAATGCCGCGGTATTCACCAACGACAAGGAACTGAAGAAAAGGTTATCTAGTAAGGGTATTACCGTTATACGTCTGCGCCAGAGACATTACTTGGAGATCGCAACGCAGAAGGAGTTCTGATGTATAAGAAGATGAGGCTGGAGGGTGTGGTCAGGATACCACCCGAGCATATGGGTGACCCTCTGGATGACGCCGTGAATATGGCACTGCGCAAGAAGTACGAGTCCACGGTAGACAAGACCCTGGGTACGATAGTCGCGGTCTTGGATGTGGAGGAGATTAGAGAGGGTCGTATCCTGGCGGGGGACGGGGCTATCTATTACGGCGCGATCTTCAACGCGGTCGTCTTCAAGCCCGAGATGCAGGAGATCATCGAGGGAGAGGTGGTCGAGATCGTGAAGTTCGGGGCCTTCGTGGGGATCGGGCCCCTGGACGGGCTGCTGCACATCAGCCAGATCACCAATGAGTATATATCGTATGATGAGAAGAACGGGCGGCTTGTTAGTAAGGAGTCGAATAAATCTCTGTCAGAAGGCGACAGGGTACGCGCCAGAGTTATCGCTATCAGTCTCAATGAGATGGAGCCCAGAGAGAGCAAGATAGGGCTCACCATGAGGCAGACGGGCCTCGGCAGACGGGAGTGGCTGGAAGCGGCTCGAAATGCAAAGGTTGAGACCGAATGACCGAACAGGCTTGCAGAGAATGTCACCGGATCGTGGAGGGGGTTGTCTGCCCGACCTGCGGGTCGTCATCCCTGAGCAAGGACTGGAGCGGTTACGTGGTGATCATCGATCCCAAAAGATCTATGGTGGCGGAGAAGCTGGGGATAACCCTCCCCGGAAGGTACGCGTTGAAGGTGCGGTAAATTGAAGGTCTTGCGTCTTCCAGGCGAGCTGCGATCCAAACTCAAGAAACCGCTGGGCAAGCTGTACAGGGGCAAAGGCGTCGAGTGCATAGAAGGGATGTCGGATTCGCTCCGATCAGCTTCTAAAGTAATAGCGGTGGGTGATATCACCACTTTTTGTCTTCTGGCTTCTTCGATCGAACCGGATCTCTGTATCGTGGACAACAAGACGAAGAGGAAACCCTCGCCAGATCATGTCCGAAGAGAGATCAACGATCTTCACGAATACGAGACGATCGAGGTCTGCAACCCGGCAGCTACCATCTCGCAGGAGCTCATGAGTGCCATAAGAGATGCGCTGGCCGGCGAGAAGAGGCGGATCAAGATCTTTGTTACCAGCGGCGAAGAAGATCTGGCTACGTTACCTGCGATACTGTACGCGCCCGAAGGGTCTGTGGTGGTCTACGGCCAGCCGAACGAAGGCAGCGTTCTGGTAGAAGTCACCCCCGAAAGAAAGGAATTTGTCAAGAGCATCATTAAGATGATGATAGTGGAGGAGTGAGATGGAGATAAAAGTCATCGAGGATAGGAATAACCCGATGTTAGAGAGGAGAGAGGTTATCTTCAAGATAGAGCACGATGGACCGACCCCCTCCAGAAAAAGCGTGGTAGATAATGTCGTGGCGACCATGAACTCCAGGCAGGGGTTGGTGGTAGTGGACCGGATGAAGACCGAGTTCGGGAAGCGTGAGACCGTAGGATACGCCAAGATCTACGAGACCGAGGAGAGGGTTATAGAGGTGGAACGGCCCTACGTTATCGAGAGAAACGCCATCGTCGCACCGGCTCCAGAAAAGGCACCGGAGAAGGTTGTGGAAGAGGTTGTAGAGGAAGAGGTCGGAGAAGATGAGACGGAGGAGGAAGGATAGATGGCGGTACACGAGTTCTACCAGGTCAGCGGAGATTCGATCAAGAGGCTGAAGCCGATCTGTCCTCGTTGCGGGAACGGTGTATTCTTGGCCGAGCATAAAGACCGGCGGAGCTGCGGAAAGTGCGGATACACAGAGTTCAAGAAGTAGATCATTTTTATCTTTTACTCGAGTCCGACGATCATCGTCCCGTTGCTTCTCATTGTATATAATGTATAATATTGTATACTTCGGGCGGATCCGACGGAGGGCTGGATTTGCTCGTCAAGTATATATCTAGATAAGTTCAATTATTTGTAGGTGTTAACGTTGATTGATATAGCAAGCCTCCTGCCTCTACTGCTCATAGTTATCATATTGTTCCAGGCGGTCAAGATACCTCGTGAGTACGAGCGTCTGGTGGTCTTCCGGCTGGGACGTTTCACCGGGTTCAAAGGACCTGGACTCACCCTGGTGATCCCTCTCATCGACCAGGTACAGTCCATGGACCTCCGGATAATCACCATAGACGTCCAGAAGCAGGCGGTGATCACCAGGGATAACGTGACCGTAGACGTAGACGCGGTTCTTTACTATCGGGTTGTGGATCCGGGAAAGGCCGTGGTCCAGGTTGAGAACTACAGGGTAGCCACCAGCCTCCTGGCCCAGACCACCCTACGAGACGTCCTGGGTCAGATCGAGCTGGATGATCTCCTGTCCAAGCGAGAAGAGCTGAACATAAAGCTCCAGGAGATCCTTGACCGGCAGACAGACCCCTGGGGCATCAAGGTTACCGGGGTCACCCTCCGGGACGTTAGCCTCCCGGATACCATGCTCCGGGCCATCGCCAAGCAGGCCGAGGCCGAGAGAGAGAAGAGGGCCAGGATAATCCTGGCCGACGGGGAGCTCCAGGCCTCCGCGACCATGACCGAGGCTGCCAAGCTCTACGGAGAGGCGCCGGTGGCCATCAAGCTGAGAGAGCTCCAGACACTGGCTGAGATCGCCAGGGAGAAGAACCTGATAGTGGTCACCACCGGCAGCGATGTGGGAGGCACGACGGGCACCGTGGCCGGGCTCACCAAGGCCTTCGAAGAGAGATGAGACATCATCGAAACGAACTGGATCGGGACTCCGGCAGGGGCCTGCTGTGGCCGTCCGGTCCCCTTATCGTTCTGTTCTCACTATCGTTGCTGGTTTGTCCTGCTGCCTCCCAGGGATGCGTTCTGATGGTGGACCTCGATGATACCATCACCCCGGCCAGCGACGACATAATCGCAGAGGCCATCGCCGAGGCGGAGGATATGGGATGCCTGGCCCTGATGGTGGTCCTGGATACCCCGGGTGGCGGCCTCGCCGAGACGACGGAGATAACCAGTCTCATCGAGCGGACGGATATACCGGTGATCGGTTACGTCTACCCCCCGGGAGCGACGGCCTGGAGCGCGGGCACCATCATCCTTCTGAGCACCGATGTGGCTGCTATGGCGCCCAATACCATAATCGGATCTGCCCAGCCCGTCCAGATCGGGCCTACGGGAGCCGAGCCGGTAAACGATTCCAAGATAATCAACGCCATGGTGGCCCTGGCCGAAGAGAAGGCAAGGATGCACAAGAGGAACGTCACCGCCGCCAGGGAGTTTGTGGTCTCTAATCTTAACCTGAACGCCGAGACGGCACTGGACTACGGGGTGATCGACCTTGTGAGTACCAACCCGGTGTCGCTCTTGGAGCAAGTAGACGGGCTTTTGGTCAAGAACCGTACCCTGGTTACCAAGAACGCGGAGATAGTCCGCTACCAGCCCTCGCCCCGTCTCCATGTTCAGAAGATACTCTCCGACCCATTGTTGGCGGGTCTGCTGGTGCTGGTAGGCCTCTATGCTCTCGTATTCGGCCTCTCCAACCCCGGGCTGGGTTCAGAGTTATTGGGGGTGATCGTGCTCACCCTGGGCCTGATCGGGCTGGGGTTCTCGGTGAACATAGGGGCGGTCTTTCTCCTCCTCCTGGGTTTGGGTCTGATCCTGATGGAGCTGAACAGCCCCGGTTTCGGGATCTTCGGAATGGCGGGCCTGATCTGTCTGATAGCAGGTAGTGTGCTTCTGGTACCCATATCGTCGCCGGAGTGGTCCATGCCCGCCGATTACAAGCAGAGGATGCTCCTGGCCATGATCACCCCTTCGGCGGTCGTCGGCGCCTTCTTCGTCTTCGCCCTCTACAAGGTGGCCGAGGCCCGGCGTCGCCCCCCTTCCATCGGCAAGATCGTAGGCGAGGAGGCGGAGGCCCTGGACAGGATCGACCCCCGGGGTCACGTCATGTTCAATGGAGAGTACTGGGTGGCAGAGTCGGAAGAGGTCATCGAGCCGGGAGAGATTGTGATAATCGTAGGCAAGGAGAGGACGAGGCTCAAGGTGAGGAGGAAGTAGATAGAGAGCACGCTCCTGCCGGAAAGCTATCGTTTGAAGGAAAATGATGAGATGATAATACATGACTTTCGGTCATATAGATTATAGCGACATATTAAATTAGACAAGCTTGAAATTGTACTGCAC
>DAOG01000002.1 GCA_002501765.1 Methanosaeta sp. UBA204 | reverse complement strand
CGTTCATTCGCGGTTTTACCCTCTAATTTTGACGATCTGGCCGCGCTCGACCGTGATCTTGCTCTTTTTGTTCGCGGAACATGCAGATGACTTCTTTGAGAGGCTCCATTAAGTATCAAGTCTAAGGTTCATGACTATACTTGTGGAGCTATATATGATCACCTATATGATCACCTCAATCAGTTTCGAAGAGATGATACCCTGAGCACAGAATGGCACTCCCTGTCCACCGAAGAGGCCCTCTCCAGGCTGGACTCCGGAAAGGATGGCCTGAGTCCTGATGAGGCAGCCAGACGGCTGGAGGAGTACGGTCCCAACGAGCTGGTAAGGCTTTACCGCCCATCCCCCTCGCGGATCTTCCTCCACCAGTTCGAGAACTACCTCATCATAGTGCTGATCGCCGCCTCGGCCATATCCTGGATCTCGGGTGAGACGACGAACGCCTATGTCATTTTAGGCATAATACTCTTCATATCACTACTCGGTTTCTTCCAGGAGTACAGGGCAGAGCGCGCCATGGAGGCTCTGAGGGAGATGGTGGCGCCAGAAGCGGATGTCATCAGGTCCGGCAAGCTCACTCCCATTCCGGTCGAAAAGCTCGTTCCCGGAGACGTGATCCATCTTGAGGCAGGCGACAAGATCCCTGCCGACGCCCGCCTCCTGGAAGGGACAGCCTTCGAGGTTGTGGAAGCCTCTCTGACAGGAGAGTCGCAACCCCTGAGCAAGGACCCTGCACCGGTGGGAAAAGAGACACCTCTGGCCGAGAGGAGCGACATGCTCTTCATGGGAACCATCGTGGTGTACGGGAACTGCAGGGCCCTTGTCACCTCAACAGGCCAGCAGACAGAGCTGGGCAGGATAGCAGGCCTGATTCAGAAGAAACCCGAGGATCCACCGCTCAAGGCCAAGTTCCAGCAGCTTGCAAGACATCTGGCTCTTGTCGTCTTGACGGCATGCGTAATCATATTCGGGATAGAGGTGAGCAGAGGATCTCCGGTTCTGGATACATTGATCATAGCCGCTGCCCTGGCCGTTGCCGGAATTCCCGAGTCTCTGCCCTTCGTGGTGACCATAACCCTGGCCCACGGAACCCAGATAATGGCCCAGAAGAATGCGATAATAAGAAGACTCCCTGCCGTGGAGACGCTGGGCTCCACCACAGTGATCTGCACCGACAAGACAGGCACCCTGACAAAGGGAGAGATGACGGTCCGCCAGATCCGTACTTCCAGAGCAATAGAAGTTACTGGCTCGGGATACGATCCCATCGGTTCTTATCTTTTTGACGGTCTCGTCTTCGATCCCTCGGAGGACGAACACCTCTTCTCGCTCCTTACCGTCGGGGTCCTCTGCAACAACTCAGATTTGATTGCCGGCGATGATGGTTGGTGCATAACTGGTGATCCCACCGAGGGTGCGCTGATCGTGGCTGCCCGCAAGGCAGGTTTGCAGGTGAGGGATCGCTACACCAAGGTCCTGGAATATCCTTTCGACTCCGAGCAGCAGAGGATGACCACCCTTCATCGATCTCCAGATGGCGAGATCGCATCGATGAAAGGTGCGCCGGAGGTGGTACTCCAATTCTGCGATCATATCAGAGACGCGGATGGTGTGAGATCGATGACCGAGAGGGACCGCCAAAAGATCCTGCAGACAGCCGACGAGATGGCAGGAATGGGTCTGCGCATCCTGGCCATGGCCTGTAAGGAGATGGCGTCCGGTGCGTCTTTCGATAGAGAAGTCATAGAGAGGGAGTTGGTCTTTACAGGCCTCGTGGGGATGATGGATCCTCCCCGGCCCGAGGCGGAGGAGGCGATCCGCATCTGCAGGCTCGCTGGCATAAGGCCTGTGATGATCACGGGAGATCACCGCCTGACTGCAAGGTCCATAGGAAAGGAGCTGGGTATAATCGATCAGGGGGACGTTCTAGAGGGGACCGAGCTCGACCGGATGAGCGATGATGAGCTCTTCGAGGTGATCGAGGAGATCTCGGTCTTTGCCAGGGCCACGGCAGAGCACAAGGTGCGCATCGTGGAGGCGCTGAAGAGACGAGGTCATATCGTGGCCATGACCGGCGACGGGGTAAACGATGCGCCTGCTTTGAGAAGGGCCGATATAGGGGTTGCCATGGGAATAACCGGCACAGAGGTGTCCAAAGAGGCCTCTGACATGATCATAACCGACGATAACTTCGCCACCATCGTCTGTGCCGTCGGAGAGGGGAGAAGGACCTTCGATAACATCAGAAAGGCCTCCTCTTATCTGCTCTCATGTAACTTTGCCGAGGTGATGACCATGTTCGTTGGGGTGATGCTGGGACTGCCCGTGCCCCTGCTGGCTCTACAGATCCTGTGGATAAATATCATCACAGACGAGTTTCCAGCCATAGGGCTGAGTGTGGAGCCTGCTCACGGTGGACTGATGCTGAGAAAGCCCCGTCACCCCGGGGAGTCGATCCTCACCAGAGGCCTGTTCATGTACAGCCTGGGCATCTCCATAGTGATCTTCACCGGAGCGCTTGGCCTCTATGCCCTGTCGCTGCACACGGGTGAGAGCCTGGAACATGCCAGAACCACCGTCTTTGCATCGCTGGTGATCTTTGAGCTTTACAACGCCTACAACAGCAGATCTCTCCACGAGTCTATCCTTGATATGGACCCGGTGAAGAACAAAAAGCTGATCGCGGGTTTGTTTGCATCTCTGATTGCTCTGCTGGCAGCGGTATATCTGCCCATCATGCAGGCAATCTTCCAGACGGTGCCTCTGGAACTGGAAATCTGGGCGGTCATTCTTGTGGCGTCTTCGACAGTTGTTCTCGCTGCGGAGCTGTTGAAGCGGATAATCCCGGATCTCCGATCCGGATCGAGGTAGTTTGTTCCGCACAGGAGGCTGTCCAACAATTATCAACAATCAGCAATACTGTCCTATTTGTACCCTATACACGCACCACCTCGAAATCACGGAAACATACACCAAAAAACCTACACGGTATAACGCAAAGGCGCAAAGGCGCAAAGGGTGCTATTATTCTTTGCGTCTTTGCGTCCTGGCGTCTTTGCGTTTTCGTTGTTTTGGATCACATCCGCTCCCGATAATAACCTGGTCGTAATTGTTATAACCCGTCTTTGACAACCTATAT
>DAOG01000001.1 GCA_002501765.1 Methanosaeta sp. UBA204 | reverse complement strand
AAGCCTTTTTATATCGAATGATTTCGATATGATCTCTATGGGTGTCGTGGCAGGTGGTAAGGTCAAGTCTCTTCTGAAGCGGTTATTCTCGGTAGATGGAAGCTGCGGCGGCTGGGGATGCTGTGGTATCTCCTCAGCCGGGCTTAAAGAGGTTGATGTGGGCGGTTCGACCATCATGGTGAAGGGACTCGACGATCTCTTTCAGAGGTTCTACGAGAGGGGACGGAGGCCCGATGATCTAAACGGAGATGAACTGCTCGGGGAGCTGGGGCCGGTTGATTACCTCGCCGAGGGTAGGAGAGACGCCTACAAAGAGGCCTTATTGAGGGAGTATAGAACGTACTACAAAGGCAAGAAGGGATGAGTTGGGCATGAACGCCCGATACATGAGGAAGGGCCTGACATCTCCGTACGATGTGAAACCTGTTGGAGACACCTGCTGCAACTGAGCTGGTGGGATGGGCGAGGACTCTAAACAGCAGGTCGCGGCCATGAAGAGGCTGGCCAGGCTGACCGGCGACGAATGCAAGGCCGAAAAGGCAATTCAAAAGCTTCGTTCTCTTATAGAGACGATGGACGAGGCCAGCTTGAGGATGGAATCCGAGGTATTCAAGGCCATGGCAGACCCCTGCCGCCTGACCATCCTGAGACTTCTCAAGGAGGGCGAGTTCTGCGCCTGCGAGATAACGGCCGCCCTGGACCGGCCTCAGTCTTCTACCTCTCACCACATCTCCGTATTGAGGGAGGTCGGCCTGATAAAGGAACGAAAGGTGGGCAAGTGGTCCCACTACCGGCTCTCCGACGGGGCGGTCGTGGAGATTATGAACCTGGCAGAGCTGCTGGCGGAGAGCTGATCTTCGTGGCCCGGATAGCGGGGTGCGAACTACGTGCTGTGACACTGGCATCCATCAGTCGCTATATTGGACGCGGCGCGCGATAAATGGTATTTTAATATTTAGATAGTCATACACACCACCCTGGTCACTCCACATCGCTGATCTCGAATAAGTAGGCGCCCGGGGCGAGGGCAAAGGCGCTCACCCCCACCAGAGACGCCCGGAGACCGTCTACTCGTATGTCAAGAGATCGAGATAAGAGAAGAACCGGAGCCAGTGAGGTAGGTTCTCCACCGGAAATAGCGCCCCCGATAAGAGGAAGAGGGGGAATACCATGAAGTTCATTATCAGGCTGAAGCCGGACATGTCCTTCATCCTGGATGCGAAGGCCAGGCCCAAGCTGTTGAAGGTAGTAGCTATCAGGATCATGAATACCAGAGATATGAGGATACCCCGGCACCAATAACGTAATGAATTTCCTGTACTTTCCCGCTACCGTGTGGTGCACCCCAGCCACCGGCGCGAAGCGGATGCGGATACAGGCTACACGTAATTATAGAAAACTCGTTACACTGCCTGGGATAGAGTGTCAGACAAAGATTTTTAAACGATAGTTGCTCAGTTTGATATAGGGATGTGAACTGAATGACAGATAAACTTGCATTTTCGAACAAGTTGAGATGGGAAGAAGGATATAAAGGGGTACTATCCTTCGAAAACGACCAGGATATCGAATTCGCTCTGCCTGCGCCGTTTGGAGGGATAGAAGGTTTTCTTTCTCCGGAGGATCTGTATGTTGCATCTGTACATGCATGTTTTCTGACCACCACCATGACCAGAGCAAGAAAGTACGGCATTTCGCTAATATCCTATGAGTCCAGTGCAGAGGGTATTATGGAAAAGGTGGGGGACGGGAGAGAGATAACAAAAATTTTGGTAAAATTGAAGATAAAAGCTGACGCAGATAAAGAAAAGGTTAAGGCCATGGTGGACGAAGCCGCGGGAAGAGTACCTATTGTCAGATCCGTGAAGACAGAGGTCATATTAGAGACTGAAATACTCTAAAAGCTGGGATTGTATCTTTGTACTGATAGCTCCCATACTCTTCCTACCATCTCCTCTTAGGCGATAAGTTTTTTTTGTCTGGTTGATGTTCTATGACATGGTATGTCGGTAGTTCGCGCAAAGACCGGTTGTGACCGATCGGGCTATGCTCCTTTACTCCACGTCGCTGATCTCGAATAGATAGGCGCCCAGGGCCAGGGATCCTGCGCAACCCGCCGCCAGCACCGCCAGGTCCAGCACGAGGGGGAAGGCGCTCACCCCCACCAGAGACGCCCGGAGGCCGTCCACGCCATAGGTCAGGGGATCCAGGTAGGAGAGGATCCTGAGCCAGGGAGGTAGGTTCTCTACGGGAAATAGCGCCCCCGATAAGAGGAAGACGGGGAAGACCATGAAGTTCATTATCAGGCTGAAGCCGGACATGTCCTTCATCCTGGATGCAAAGGCCAGGCCCAGGCTGTTGAAGGTGGTGGCGATCAGGACCATGAATACCAGAGATAGAAGGAAACCCCCCGGCCCGGTGATCTTCAGGCCCATGAGAATGCCCGGCACCAGTATGATAACCCCCTGCATCACCGCCGTGGTCACCCCGCCTGCGGTCCGGCCCAGCACTATGGAGAGCCTCGATACCGGGGCCACCATGATCTCTCTGAGAAAACCGAACTCCCGGTCCCACAACATGGAAAGCCCGCCGACGGTGGCGGAGAAGAGCAGTGTCATCCCGATGATCCCCGGTGCCAGAAAGTCGATGTAGTCGACGCCTTCGGGTACCACCATGGTCGACCTGAAGCCCATCCCCAGAATGGCCAAGAAGAAGAATGGCGGTGCCAGGGATCCCACGACCCTGCTCTTCAGCCTGAAGAATCGGATCATCTCTCGCAGCCAGAGGCTGTAGATGGCGTACGGATCGATCCTGGCCATATCAGTGCCTCCTGGCCCGCATCCTGCTCTGAACGGCCATCAGCTTCCCACCGCCGCCGGTCTCGGCATCCCTCATCTTCTTGCCGGTAAACTCGAGGAAGACATCCTCCAGGGTGGGCTCGTGCATGCTCACCGACCTGATCTTCACCCCGGCCCGGGAGGCGGTCAATACGATCTCCGGGATCCTGGACTCGCCGTGGTCCACACTCAGGGCGACCGCGTTCTCGGACGCCTCTGCAGAGATCACCCAGTCGAAGTCTGAGAGCACCCCGGCCAGGTCGTCCAGATGCCCGTCTCCGACTTCCAGGACGACGATATCCGCACCGATCAGGTCTTTGAGGTTTTTGGGGCTGTCCAGAGCCACGATTCTTCCCCGGTCGATGATCGCCACCCGGTCGCAGAGGTAGTCGGCCTCTTCCATGTAGTGGGTGGTGATGACCACGGTCACCCCCTCCGACCGGTTCATATTCTGGATATATTCCCAGATGTACCGCCTGGTCTGGGCGTCCAGGCCCAGCGTGGGCTCGTCCAGGAAGAGAACGTCGGGATGGTGCATCAGGCCTCTGGCGATCTCCAGCCGCCTCTGCATCCCGCCCGAGTAGTCCTCCAGGAGCACGTCGGCCTTATCGGTCAGGTCTACCAGGTCCAGAACATCCTCGATCCTCTTCTGCCGCATGCGGGCATCCATGCCGTACATCCTGCCGTGGAAGTCCAGGTTCTCCCGACCCGTAAGCTGGCTGTCCACGCTGGGATCCTGAAAGACCACCCCAATGGAGCTGCGCACGGCGTCCCGCTCTCTGCCAATATCATGACCCCAAACCAGGGCGCTGCCGTCGGTGGGCCTGATCATTGTGGTGAGCATCTTGATTATGGTGCTCTTGCCCGCGCCGTTGGGTCCCAGAAGGCCGAAGAGTTCGCCCTTCTCGATATGGAGATCCACCTTGTCCACGGCGGTGAACCCGTCGAACCTCATGGTCAGACCGCTCGCGGCGATCGCCGCACCGTTCATGACCCTAAAAGACGATCGCCGATATTATAGGTTGCGTTGGGAGGGCTGGGAGCGCTACTAGCTCGGCGAGCGTAGGGTCTGCGAGATCATCGAAGAGGGGTGGTCGACGAATCGAGTATCGCAAGTTTAATCTTCGATTGGCACGGAATTGCCAATACATGCCTCCCAAAGTCCTCTTCACCACGGTTTACAAAAATAGCCCGGAGCTCTATGATTACATAGGGGCCAACGCCAGGTCGAAGTGGCTCAGGTTCTATTGGCCCAGGATCCAGTCTTTCGGCCTCAGGTTCCTCAAACAGAACATACCTGAGATAGAGATCATGGAGTACCCCACCTGGGACGAGTATCTGAAGAGGCTAAACGAGGGTTGGGACGTGGTGGGCTTCTCCTTCTACCTCAACGAGACCCACGAGATACTGGATATGGTCGAGGCCGCCCGGACCAAGAAAGAAGTCGGCGAGCTCTGGGCGGGCAACTACGGGGCCCTCACCCCCGAGATCCAGGATCGGTTCGACAAGATATTCGTGGGATATGCCGAGGAGGCGGTGGCCCCCTACTTCGACCGGAAGATCGATAAGAACGACGTGATTCACCCGCCGCTCATCGAGTACCTGGATACAGCCTTTCACAAGAAGCTGAACATCTACGGGATCATGTTCACCACCCGGGGGTGCGGTGTGGGATGCAAGTTCTGCCAGACCCCCAGGTTCTGCAACCACCCCCATCCCGTGCCCATAGAGAGCCTGGAGAGGGTGATCGCCTACTACAAAGAGCATGATATCAACGTGGTGGTGATCGAGGATGAGAACTTCGGTGCCAGACGGAAACATGCCGACCAGGTGGTGGAGCTCCTGGACGAGTACGGGATGGTCTGGGGGTGCATGGCCAGGGCGGACTATCTGCGCAAGAAGATAGACGAATGGGTGGAGATGAGGATGAGACCGGACCCGCGGTCGGGAACGGATGGAAGACAGATGAAAGGGTTCGCCGGAGCGGCTATCGGTATCGAGAACCTCCACCAGGAACGTCTGGATGCCATAAACAAGAGAGAAGGAACAGAAGACGTCCTGGAGACTATCAGGCTTCTTCAGAGCTATGGTCTGGGGACCGTGGGTTACTACATGATCGGCTTCGAAGATGACACCAAAAAGGAGATTGAAACCGACATCAAGCAGCTGGCCGGTCTGAAGCTGGATATCACCCAGATCTGTATCCTGACCCCTCTGCCCCAGACGGTGCTCTGGGACGAGATCGAAGAGAGGTATGGCATCTTCGAGAAGGACTGGCACAAGTTCGATATGAAACATCTGGTCTGGAACCATCCCAACATCCCGCCCGAGGAGATGGAGGATATCCTGGACAAGTCTCTGAGGAAAGTCTACAACCGGCTGACCCCCATCCGGACCTCGTTCAGGGTCTGGGCCAACGCCTACAGGTTTGCGGGCCTTGTCGGGGTGCGTGCGATCAAGTCCTATATCACCAGGGCGAACGAGTTCGACTTCCGGCCGGAGAAGCCACGACTTTTGGAGACCGGCCCTCATCTTTTGGATGACGAAAAATCCTCAGGAGAGACTCTTGAGAAAGATCTGCAACCGGCTGTTTAATTCCGGACGTGAAATAAATGAAGGTGCTGCTCCTCTCATCGCCGGTGGTCCAACCGGACTTCGACCGGATCGCCAGGATACCCAACTACGGGCTGGTATCCATTGCCGGAAACATCGATGACCTCTGCACCGTCCACGTGGCGGATATTCACGCCCTGAAAGATCCCAAAGATTACCTCGCCCGCACTTTGAGAAGGGGCTACGATCTGGTGGGTCTGAGCTGCATGAGCTTCCAGTATCATGCAATATTGCCTCTCGCAAAGATGGCCAAAAAAAGCGGTGCGGAGACGGTCTTCGGTGGCTACCACCCCACGCTCAACTACAAGGAGATCGCTCGGAGCGAGGAGGCCGGGGCCGGGCTGGTAGACTATATCGTCCGGGGGGAGGGCGAAGGTACCTTCCGGGAGCTGATCCTGGCCAAAGAGGATGGCCATGATCTAAGAGATGTCGCCGGCCTTTCGTACCGGGTGGGTGGCAAGATGGTTCACAACCCGGCAAGGCCCGTACTGGACGTCTCCGAGATCAGGCGGCCCAACCGGGACTCTCGTCTGATCACCGAGGGGTTCCAGAGCTTTGGGATCCCCATCGACTCGGTGGAGACGAGCCGGGGTTGCACCAACGGGTGCAAGTTCTGCAGCATCAGGCAGATGTACGGTCTATCCTTTCGGAGGTACCCCTTCGACCGCATCCTGAAAGACATCAGGGACGCCGAGGCCCACGGCGCCAGGTCGATCTTCTTCCCCGACGACAACATCACCCTGGACGTCAAACGCATGGAGAGGCTCTGCGATGCCATCATCGGGGCAGGTCTGGATCATCTGAGATACAAGGTCCAGGCCTCGGCCAGGGGCATCGGCTCCAGCCGGAGGTTGGTGGAGAAGATGGCCGAGGCAGGCTTCGACGCAGTCTTTCTAGGCATAGAAAACACCAGCAAGGAGAACCTGAAGTTCCTGGGCAAAGGTACCATGTCCAACAACGCGGACAAGGCGGTACGGTACATGCAGGAGAACGGCATGATCGTATCGGCAGGAATGATCGGAGGGAACCCGGCAGACGACGCCAACGACATGTGGGCCAACTTCGAGCTGGCCAAAAAGCTGAAGGTGGACATACCCATATTCTACATCAACACCCCCTACCCCAAGACCGAGATGCGACGCGAACTCGAAGAGATGGGCCTGATCACCAACAACGACTACCGGTACTACGACGGGCTTCATGCCAACCTGAAGACGAAGCACCTCAGCGCCAAGGAGGTCCAGTACATCACCTGGCAGATGAACGCCAGGTACTACGACTTCGAGTGGTTCCGGTACACCAGGGTCAAGAAGCTATATCCTAAGTGGTTCCTCAAAGAGTCGCTCCGGCTGGTGCCCTTCTACGCCAGGAGGAAGCTGAACCTGGCGCTCGGGAGGAGGAAGCCCAGGGATTACTTCAGAGAGGACCTGGAGCGAGGGGAGCTCTGCAAGGGGGTCATGTGATCTTCCGGGCGCGGGCCTCTGCTCGCCGATGAACGGACTTGACCCTATGCCACAAATTTCAACGCGTCGTACGTAATGGTCGTTACCGTAGCAGAGAAGGCGATCGAGCTAGACCCCAAGGATCCCACGATCAGAATATCCCTCGCCACCCTCTACCGAAACCTCGGCCGGAAAACAGAATGCGCCGAGCAGTGCGAACTTGCCCGCCAGTTCATCAAGAATGAAAGCGAATACGACCGCGCATGTTTCGAGGCGGTCTGCGGAAGCGCGGACGAGGCGCTGAATCTGTTCAGGACCGCCCTGGAAAAGAATAAGGCAACCCCGGATTGGGCGCGCCGGGACTTCGACCTAGAGTTCCTCCACGACGACCCCCGCTTCCGGGCGCTGCTGGACGAGTTCGACGAGGACGACGCCGGATTGAGCTGACCGCTCCGGCGGAGAAAGCAGACAAGCTGTGACTGGAAGAAACGGTACGCAAATATCGAGTTTCAGAATCTCAGTTACCGGGAAGACCAAGGAGATTGAAAGAGCTCAGCTGACAGATAGAATGTGGATGCTTGTTACGACCATCTCTGATACTATGGAACCAGAAGAGTATCGGCTTGGTCCAGAATAACTAATCTCTGCTTATCGGGAGGAAAACCGGGTCGAGGAGGCGTTTAGGGAAGTTAAATCGTTTCTTAAGTTCGAGGCGACCTTTGTCTACACCGGCGACCATGTTCGTGCTTACTACATGATATGCGTCCTATCCTACTTGCTGGAGATGAGAGGCTGTCCAACAATTATCAACAATCAGCAATACTGTCCTATTTGTACCCTATACACACACCACCTCGAAATCACGGAAACATACACCAAAAAACCCACAAGGTATAACGCAAAGGCGCAAAGGCGCAAAGGGTGCTATTATTCTTTGCGTCTTTGCGTTTTCGTTGTTTTGGGTCACATCCGCTACCGATAATAACCTAGTCGTAATTGTTATAAAGTCAAAATGTAGCTGGCTGATTTTTGGTATGTTTTCATATTATCTCGGTTTTAGGGGAGATGCTGTCGTGTCCACTGGGAACTGAAAGCTTTATATACTTTTAGCACAATTCAGACTGTGTGGGAGTAGCTTTGCAGGATGAGTT
>DAOG01000004.1 GCA_002501765.1 Methanosaeta sp. UBA204 | reverse complement strand
AGTTATTTTATGGGAGATGCCTTATGTTGATTACGGGTTCATTTGCGCCGCTCCCGTCCACGACCGGGTTCCTGTCGCCTACCAGCATGACGGATCTGTCCACGACCAGGTTCTCATGATAGGTCCCGCCGCGGACGATGATCTCGTCACCGATCGAGGAGCCGCTTATGGCAGTCTGGATCTTCGTGAAGTTCCCGCTCCCGTCGTCATCCACGATCCATGTGGATGCGCTGGCTGTCGACACCATCAAGATCAACAAGACCAAATATTTATGCATTCATATCATCTTCGTTGCAATCGTAATCCTTCGGACCGCGTTTATGGGGATTGTCGACCGGTTGACGTCCCCTGAGACCCCAACCTTAACTATCTTCCTATTCTTTAATTCGATTTAAAGATTTCGACAAAGATGCTCGCCGGTCGTCGGCTAAAGCAGAGATGGTGACGAACGACTTGCGTCGGGCCGGTATCCCTGAGCTGCGACCTTATCGCATATGGTAATCCTTTTATAGAAGCTCAAATACTGTGATCCCGAGAAGGTGGCGACTTATGGCAGGACTTAGTGGACAGCCGATACTCATTCTGAGAGAAGGCGCTCGCAGAGAAAAAGGAAAAGAGGCCATGGAAAACAACATCATGGCCGCCCGGGCGGTGGCCGAAGCGGTGAAGAGCACCCTGGGCCCTAGAGGCATGGACAAGCTGATGGTCGACTCTCTGGGTGACGTAACCATAACCAACGACGGGGTAACCATACTTCGAGAGATGGACGTTCAGCACCCGGCCGCCAAGATGGTGGTAGAAGCGGCGAAGACCCAGAACGACGAGGTGGGCGACGGGACCACCACCACGGCAGTAATCATCGGAGAGCTCCTCAAGAAGGCAGAAGAGCTGATCAAGATGGACGTTCACCCCACGGTGATCGTCACCGGGTACGATCTTGCCTCCAAGAAGGCGGTCGAGGTTCTGGAGAGCCTGGCCTTCGACGTCTCCAAGGACGACCGGGATCTGCTGGAGAAGATAGCGTTTACCGCCATGACCGGCAAATTTGCAGGAACCCTGAGCACCAAGCTGGCAGAATATGTGGTAAAGATGGTTCTTTCTACGGTCGAGGAGACCGATGGCAAGACGGTCGTCGATCTCAAGAAGATCATCGTGGAGAAGAAGCCGGGGGAGAGCACGGAAGACTCGGAGCTGGTCGAGGGTCTCATAATCGACAAAGACCGAGTCCATTCCAACATGCCCAAGAGCATAGAGCATGCCAAGATCGCCCTGATCAACGCTGCATTGGAGGCGAAGGACCCGGAGACCAAGACGGAGATCACCATAACCTCCTCGGACCAGTTCAAGATGTTTGCCAACCGGGAGAAGGCGAGGATAAGAGAGGTGGCGGATAAGGTCATAGCCAGCGGGGCGAACGTCGTCTTCTGCCAGAAGGGGATCGAAGATCTTGCCCAGCATCACCTGGCCAAGGCCGGGGTGATGGCTCTTCGCAGGGTCAAGAGAACCGATATGAAGCGGCTCGCCAGGGCCACGGGTGCAAACATCATGACCAACCTGGACGAGATGACCCCGGAAGACCTCGGAGATGCCGGGCTGGTCGAGGATAGAAAGGTAGGCGGTGGCCACCTAACCTTCGTGACCGGTGTTGCGAAAGGCACCGTATCCCTACTTCTCCGGGGCGGGACCGAGCAGGTGGTGAACAACCTGGAGATAGCGCTGGACGACGCGCTGCATGCGGTGGCAGCGGCTGTCGAAGACCAGAAGATGGTGGCCGGGGGCGGCGCTACAGAGGTTGAGCTCTCCCTCAGGCTGAAGGAGTACGCGGCCACCCTCGAGGGGAGGGAGCAACTGGCCACGGACAGGTTCGCCGATGTCCTGGACGAGATCCCCAAGTCTCTGGCGGATAACGCCGGTCTGGATTCGATAGACAAGCTGGTGGCGATAAAAAGCAGACATGAGGCCGGGGAGAAGACCAGCGGCCTGGATGTGTACACCGGCGAGGTTGTAGACATGCGGGAGATGGGCGTGATCGAGCCGTTGAGGGTGAAGGTCCAGGCGATCAGGTCGGCCACCGATGCTACCTCTCTGATCCTGAGGATAGATGATGTGATCGCCTCCAAGAGGACCGAGATGCCGCCCGGAGGTGGCATGCCAGGCGCCGGCATGGGTGGCGGTATGGGTGGGATGCCACCGGGGATGATGTGAACGGGAAGGTTCGTAACACCTTAACCGAAAAGCTTATTACCAAGTACGACGATGGATTGTGTGTGTGAGCGGAAACGCGGCATATCGACCTCCTTTGCCTATAAAGCGCTCAGCTCACATCTCCAAGTCTCAGGAGATCCCGGGACCGGCCTGCGGACACCGCGCCGGTCTTTTTTTTTATTGTATGTTTCCAATTTAACGCGAAGGCGCAAAGGCGCAGAGGGTGGTATTATTCTTTGCGTCTTTGCGTCCTGGCGTCTTTGCGTTTTCGTTGTTTTGGTTCACATCCGCACCCGATAACAACTTGGTCGTAATTNNATGTAGTTGGCTGATTTTTGGTATGTTTTCATCTTATCTCGGTTTTAGGGGAGATGCTGTAATGTGGAACTGTAGGACGACCTCATTCGGCTAAAAAAATCGTAACTACTCAGGTATGTTGATTTGTCTCCCGATTGCGATCATGTACTTTCTGGGAACAACCATCAGGAGGGCTTGCGATGAAAGACGGCAAGAAAATGTTTGCTTGCGCTCACATTGCCATGAAAATGACGACCCAGGCTGCCTGTGCCTATCGATTTTCATTCTTCGGGCATGAGACTGGTATCATGAACATCTATTTGAGCACATAAAGTTATACTTTATGTACAACAAGAAAAATAACCGCGGAGGGCGCAGAGGAACGCTGAGCATTTAACCATTTATTCCCCCTCCGCGCCCCTCTGCGTA
>DAOG01000054.1 GCA_002501765.1 Methanosaeta sp. UBA204 | reverse complement strand
AACATACCTGAGTAGTTACGTATAGCATTGTATACTCGGCCTTTCCATCTAATTTGGAAGGTATCCGACGATAGAACGGGAGTTGTAATCAAGATGCAGGCGATAGTACTGGCAGCAGGGGAAGGATCGAGGATGCGGCCGCTTACCTCTGCGCGACCAAAGGTCATGATCCCGGTCGCCGGCGCGCCGCTACTGGAGCACATAGTGACCAGGGCGCGTCAGGCAGGTGTGGAGAAGTTCGTCTTCGTGGTCGGCTACAAGAGAGAGACGATCATGGAACATTTCGGGGACGGGCACCGTCTGGAAGTGGAGATCGAGTACGCCTTCCAGGAAGAACAGCTGGGCACGGGTCATGCTCTCGCAATGGCGGAAGAGCTGGCCGAGGATTTGTTTCTGGTCCTGAACGGGGACGTCCTGGTCGATGCGACATCCCTGGAGAAAATGATCAAAGGCGGCAATCTCGCGGTAGCGGCCAAGAAGGTCTTAGACCCCACCAGGTACGGAACCTTCCTGGTCGAAGACGATCTTCTCAGGTCGGTCGTAGAAAAGAGCCGGTCACCGCCTTCTGACCTCGCCAACGCAGGAACCTACCTCCTGGACCAGGAGGCGTTCGATGCTCTGAGCAAGGTACCTCTCTCGAAGAGAGGCGAGTACGAGCTGACCGACGGGCTGAACGTCCTGGTTTCCAGAGGTGCTAAGATCAGCGTCGTCGAGCTGGAAGACTGGATCGAGATCGGAAGGCCCTGGGACGTGCTGGAGGCGAACAGATCCATATTGTCGGTGGCGCCTCACAGCGTCCAGGGGGAGATCGAGTCAAACGCCACCCTATCCGGCAAAGTGTCCATAGGCAAAGGCTCGCAGGTGAGATCCGGCACCTATATCAAAGGGCCGGTGGTGATCGGCGAGAACTGTGATATCGGACCCAACTGTTTCATCAGGTCTTACTCGTGCATAGGAGACCGCGTCCGCATAGGAAACGCCGTGGAGATCAAAGAGAGCACGATAATGGAGAATACGAACGTCGCCCACCTGAGCTATGTAGGAGACAGCGTCATCGGGTCCGAGAGCAACCTCGGCGCGGGCACCATCGTCGCCAACCTACGCCACGACGATGCAAACGTCCGGTCTTATCTCAAAGAAGAAAAGATCGACAGCGGCAGGCGCAAGCTGGGTGCGATAATGGGCGATAACGTCAAGACCGGGATCAACACCACCATATATCCCGGTACGGTCATCGAGCCGGGCTACAGGGGACGGCCCGGTGAGGTGATCTGGGGTCATGTCTTGAAGCAAGACGAAGGATGAAGTCATTCCACGGTCACGCTCTTGGCCAGGTTCCGCGGCTTGTCTATGGGCAGGCCTTTCGCCCTGGCCGTGTAATAGGCCAGCAGCTGGACTGCAACCGTGCAGAGCACCGCGGAGAAGACCGGCCTGGTCTCGGGGATCTCCACGACGGTGGTGGCTATCTTGCAGATGTCGGGGTCACCCGCCGTGGCCAGAGCGATAACGTCCGCGCCTCTGGCACCCACCTCCTTGATATTGGTCTGGATCTTCTTGCCGTAGGTGGCCAGGGCCACCACTGGTGTACCTTCCGTCACCAGGGCAAGAGGGCCATGTTTGAGTTCGCCTGCCGGGTATCCTTCGGCAGATATGTAGGATATCTCTTTCATCTTGAGGGCGCCTTCCAGGGCGATGGGGTAGAGGAACTCCCGGCCGATGAAAAAATACCGATCAGTATCGGCGTAGCTTTCCGCAATCTCGCGTATGCGCTCCCGGCCGTCCACCACTTCCTGGATCAGGCCGGGCAGCCTGGTGAGTTCCAGGAGCATCTTCCTGGCATCCTCACAACCCAGGAAGTTCCTGGCCCTGCCCAGTCTTATGGCTAAAAGGAAGAGGGCTACCAGCTGGCCGGTGAAGGTCTTGGTGGCCGCGACCCCGATCTCGGGTCCGCACCTGGTGTAGACGGTCCCGTCGACCTGCCTGGTGATGGTGCTCCCGACAACGTTGGTTATGGCCAGAGACCCGACCCCACAGGCACGACCCCTTCTGAGGGCGGTCAGGGTGTCGGCGGTCTCGCCTGACTGGCTAATGCCGATTAGAAGGGTACTCGGCTTCAGCTGGATGGACTGGAACTCGGAGGCGACCTCGACGTCGACGGGCAGGCCAGCGGCTCTGGGAAAGACATATCTGGCCAGGATGCTGGCGTTGTAGGAGGTGCCGCAGGCCACGATGGAAGCTCGATCGAGCCTTCGGGCTTCCTCGTCTGAAAGCCCTGTCTCCAGCTTCACATCGCCTTCGATCTCGGATATCCGGGATGCCAGCGTCTCCTGAACCGCTTTGGGCTGCTCGTGGATCTCCTTCAGCATGAAATGAGGATAACCCGATTTTTCAGCTGCTTTTGGGTCCCAATCAACTGTTTCTAGGTGGATAGGAACCAAATCTCCAAATTTGTCCCTTATATCTACCTTTTCTTCATCTATTATGGCTATCTCGCCGTCTTTCATCCAGAATACCTTTCTGGTGTAGGGAAGAAGGGCCGGGATGTCCGAGGCCAGGTAGTTGGCGCCCTCACCCAGACCGATCACGATGGGGCTATCCTTTCTTGCACAGACCAGGTAGGACGAGTCTGCCGCCATGACAGCTAAAGCATAGGATCCTTCGACCATGGAGGTCGCGGCGCGGACGGCCTCCGCCAGGTCGCCCTGGTAATAGAAGTTTGTCAGGTGGGCCAGAACCTCGCTGTCCGTCTCGGACTCGAACTCGAACCCCTGATCGATCAGATGCTCCTTCAGTTCCAGGTAGTTCTCGATTATGCCGTTGTGGACGATGGACACGGCACCCGATGTATGGGGATGGGCGTTCTTTGTGGATGGCGGACCGTGGGTCGCCCACCTGGTGTGACCTACGCCCCGGTTCTCGCCGGGTGAACCAATATCGATGTACCCCTTCTCCAGGTCGGATATGCTTCCTGCCGACTTGAGTACCAACACCTCACCATCGGAGGCGATCGCCACTCCGGCCGAGTCGTAGCCGCGGTACTCCAGCCTCTTCAGTGTATCGAAGAGGATCGGACCTGCGTTATCCTGTCCTACATATCCCACGATCCCGCACATATCAGATCACCCTGCAATCTCGTTCGATCATACCCCGAACCGTTGTCCCTGACCCGATCCGGGCGCCGGTCCCCACGATCGTGCCAGGATGCATGAAAACCCTGCTTCCCACGGAGACGTTGTCCGCCACCACCGCGCCGAACTCTGCGCGATGGAGTTCCCCCTCGACGATCGGCATCGAAGGATTTGCCTCCACGATCAGCTGATCTCCGAAAGAACTGTTCGCGCCGAGCACGGTGCTGGCGACGACCGAGCCCGCACCGATCCGAGATCCGCCCATCACGATGCTGTTTCTGATCTCGGAATGGGATCCTATCCTCACCGAGTCGCCGATGGAGGTTGCGGGAAGAAGGGTTACGTTGGGGCCGATGTCGCAGTTCTTGCCGATGGCAACAGGCCCCACAAGATAAGAGCCGGATCTCACCACCGAGTCTTCACCGATCGCCACCGGGCCGCGATACCAGGCACCCTCTTCGATCAATCCTTCTATCTTCGGCTCCAAGAGGTGCAGGGCGCTGTTGTTGGCGTCCAGGAGGTCCCATGCGAATATGGCGTCGGCCCAGACCGCCCCGGTGATCTCGGCCCTTATATCGCGTCCATTATCGATCATGTGAGTGATGGTCTGGGTCAGCTCGTAGGATCCGCGATCCGATATGGGGGTTGCGTCCAGCTCGTCGAATATGTCCTGGCCGAACCTGTATATCCCGGTGTTCAGTATGCCGGTACAAGGGCGTCCTGGTTTTTCGATTATATCGGTCACATCCCCCTCCTCCACGATCAGAACCCCGTAGTCGGCCGTCTCCTCGCGGAGCGCTGCAAGGATGACGTTTTTTCCATCGGCAGCTAGTATGTCCCCTATCGCACGGGCATCTACCAGGTTGTCGCCGTTCAATACCAGAAAGGATCCGTCGATGAAGAGTCTGGCCTTGTTCAGGGCGTTGGCCGTGCCCAGCTGTTCGTCCTGGAAGGCGTACTCGATCTTCACGCCGTACCGGATGCCGTCGCCGAAGTGGTCCATGATCCGCTCTTTCTGGTAGCCCACCACCACCACGAGATCTTTTATATCATTAGCCGCCAGGGCGCGGATCACGTGTTCCATTATGGGCTTGTTCCCCAAAGGAAGCATGACCTTCGACCTGGTCTGGGTGAGGGGTCTGCACCTTCTACCTTCGCCTGCTGCTAGTATAACCGCCTTCAAATGAATCACTGCCGGGATAGTTCTATGGCAGATAGGTTGTTGCGGATACCTCTTATACTTTTTCAATAGCACGACTATTAGCTTGACATTATCACATATCTACTACCATCCGATAGATCCCCGTGAAATATACGTAATTTATATATCACATAGCATACACACCCTCTATAGAAAAGGGGTAATAGATACGTTCTTTAAGCTACGTGCTCCAGACCTGCGTCTGACATCCGTTGTATTAGGGCAGATTCATATGAGATACTCGCAATATTTCCGCACCAGGACCCGCCTTGTTGATAAACAGGCACGTCAATACCTTGAAGGTTTACTGGTTGTTAGAGAACGTGGCAATATAAGCAAATATGCCAATAAAATACCAAATTCTAACAATCAGTCGCTCAACCACTTCATCTCCAATTCACCTTGGAGTCAAATTCCATGGTGCCCCAAATCTA
>DAOG01000046.1 GCA_002501765.1 Methanosaeta sp. UBA204 | reverse complement strand
CGGAATATATCTGACCACCGGGGTACTTTTCCAGGATCGATGTGGTAATGTTGAAGTCTTCTGCTTTCAGGACTATATTTTCGCTGGTGTCCATGGTGCCCTTGCCTGCCGCTATCCGCTCTTTCATCCGGACATCGTTGACGTTTATGTCGGTATACCGGTAATAGCTCCCGTCCCCCATCGACGAGCCGGAGATCTCAAAGGTGCCGTTCATGCTCCTCCCGTAAGAGACGACGATACCGCCCGCGTCACCACGTATCGTTTCACGATGATGTGCACCAGACGAGCTGTAGATCAGCAGCAATAATAGCAAAAGTAGACATGCGTTCCGCCAGATACCCCGGCTGGAATGTACCCTGGACTTTAGTCTATTCTCTGGAGATCGCAAGATAGATCACAGGCAATATCCATTTCTGCCCATATATATGTTTCTCGTTGTACATAAAGTATAACTTTATGTGCTCAAGTAAATGTGAGCGTAAGCGAACATTTTCTTGGTATAGGGTCAACATCGTATAGTTCCGAGACCTTCGGCTTTATTATACACAACATCCACCCCGGTCCTGGTGAGGGGTGCATCCATTCTGTGATAAACAGACTCAATGAGATAGCCTGTTCTTCTGTCCCTCTAAAACGTCCTTCAATCTAACTTCTTTCGATTGTTTTGGCGCAAACTCGCCCTTTACATGCTTATGATGGTGGTGAGTAGCAGGTCGTGGGGTTGAGTCATTGAAAACAGATAACAAGAGATGTAACCAGTCTCATCTGCAAAAGCGGCTGGCTGATATTGATTTTGCTAATCTCTTTCAACAATCTACAGATGCGACCTAACGACCTATGAACTCTGGTCGGAGATACTGTCTTATCCTCCTTTCGTTCCGCACCGGGCAGAGGCTCTTGCGCCAGGATCTCTATCTCGGGTATTGGCTAGCACGGGCCAGGGCTCTATCATGAAACAATCTGCCCCTGGGTCAGCCTTGATGCCCCACGAAAAGATCCCATAGCTGTCATGATCCCATCTTTACCTCGTTCTGCTCTTATCACAGTAGTTCGGGCGCAGATTAACCGGCGACGGTCAAACCACCTATCGCAATCTCGTCGAAACTGAAGGATCCGTTGACCGCCTCTGCTGCTATCATGTACTCGCCGGAGGGAAAACCGGTGGTGTCCAGGCTGAGGCTGAACCTTCCCTCCACGACGATCTTTTTGACCATGGTCATGATCAGGTTCACCTGGGATGCGTCCTCGGCTGCATCGCCGAATATCTTGGCATGGTAAGGTCCCGGAGAGATCAGGTCGGTCTCTGCGGTCGCCCTGCCATTCTCGGCTGCACCGATCTGAGTGGTGACCCACATCCTGGTGCGGTCTCCCTGGAGCTTCTTGAGGCCGATGTTGAGGTTCTTCACGCCCTCGGCGGTCACGGTGAAGTTGTTCGGCTTGTTGGGCATATAGAGGCCGGGAAGACCGTAGGCGTATCCCAACCTAGATCCGGTGACGTTCCACGGCGTGGAGATCGGCGGGATGTTGATGCCCACCACGTCATAGCTGTATCTGCCCGAAGATACGGGCACAGTATCCCTGACCGTGAAGGTCAGAAGCAGTTCGCCGGATCCGTTCCCGGATACGGTCCCCACCGGAAAGCTGGTGGCAGGCCTCTCCGCGGATATGTTCTTCGCGAAATCTGTGGAGTTGTAGGCCGTGGTGGTGCAGGCCACCTGGCCGTTCTCGTACTCGGTCGTCAGCACCGTATTCGATTCAGGATCGCGGTACTCGGATCTTATGATGTTGCCATCGGAGTCCTTTACTTGTGTTAGGGCCTCACCGGTAACCGGGTCCGTATATTCATAAACTGTGTGCTCCACCCCATCGATGATCTGAGTGCTTTGTTGCGGTACGATACCGCTTGTATCGAATTCATCCGCCTGCCCTGCCACGACGTTTATATCGTCTTGTGTGGCCGGTGTCATACATTGGATGTTATCTTCCGCTGCTATGGCCATATTTATTGCTTCTTCACCAGTTAGACATACCACCGGCGCAGTACAAACCAAAAAAAGCGCCAAGACGACAAGGACCAGGAGCTTCATGCGCCCTATATTGAGACGGCCAGTGAATTTCCCTTCTAGTCCGTTCATATTATGCATCATCGTTCCATCACCCCATACAATATACGTAGAGGATAATGGAGTCCGAGGTGATATAAATAAATTGCTGGGGAGTCCGGCTGATGTACGGCCTCGATAGCGTTGAAAATAGATGGAGGGAACGGCGCTGAGGACCAGCGCCTTTCTGGATCATTTATACGAGAGTCGTGTTCTGGAACTGCTCCTGGGTCAGGTTGCTCCACCCCGATCCATCCCAGGCCACCCGACGACAGGTGCAGTCGAAGATCTCCTCTTTGCCCCACTTTTTGTTTTCGTCATCTATGCCACCGTAGCCGCCGAAGCAGCAGGATAGCCAGTCCTTCTTGTCGGACTTCTTGGACTTCTCGGCGATGACTTTCATGTTCTTCTTGATCTCGAAGCTGCTCACGTAGTTCTCGTCGATCTCTATCAAGGGCTTCTTCCAACCATACCCCTCTTTGGTCATAAGCTCACCGACGTGAACCACACCCTCGGTCACCTCTTCATCGATCCTCATCTCGACAAGCCCTATCGAACCTATTCATTGAAATAAATTTGAATTTATCAAAACTGTTGAAAAAATGCTTTCCGCATTAATCGTCTGCCTGTTAGAGGGTAACAAGGTGCATATCGCGAGGCTTGGCGAATGCCTGGCTGTCGATAGCGATGCAAGCGTTATGGCAAATATGCAACGTATCCGTCGATTTCTATCTAATGAAAGGATATCACCAACTGTGACCGTTGTACCACTGATTTGCCTAATGCGTCTGCTATTGACGAAACTTCCTGAAATTGTGCTGACGATGGATCGTACCAACTGGGAAAAACGTCGTAAGTACATCAACATCCTTACCGTGGCTGTCAGTTATAAGGGACGTGCCATCCCGTTATTCTGGATCGTTCTTGATAGAAACGGAAATAGTTCATTTGAACACTGGAAACAGGTATTAACTCCAGTTATTGAAGGATTACAACAAATGGAGTGGTTATCTGGCAAATCTATCCATGTTACTGCTGACCGAGAGTTTGCTAGACCAAAACTAGCGGAATGGCTTAAAAAAACGTATGATATAGATGCAACTTTGTGAATAAAATCAAGTATGTACTTGAAAGGGGATGAAATGCCTGAAACGAAATTATCCTCTTTGTTACAAAAAATGGTTAAGGGACAACGTCATGTTCTTTATAACCAGATAGTGACCCGTAGCTGCAATTTCAAGTTGAATGTTCTGCTGAACCGGGGCGAAGAATATGAAGAAGCGATAGTTGTGGCGACGACACTTGCGGATCCTCAAAATGCTGATGAACTATACGCGCAGCGTTTTGGCATTGAACCTATGCACAAAGATTGGAAATCCAATGCCTTTGATATTGGAAAAACCAGGGTGACTGACCCAAAAAGGATAGAAACACTTCTTATCCCGATCGCCTTTGCATATGTCCTATGTGTACTTGAAGGGAAAAAAAGAAGATACTGGAGATGTCCGTAAGCTGCCAAAAAGAAAGAATCGCATGGTAGGGCTTTTCCTGAACGGTCTGAGGGAAATTTCTTCGAATCTCAAACGTGCCCCTCTCTGGAAGTTTAGAAGGCTAATCCAGAATTTACTTCAACCATTCTTTGATGCTTGGAAAATACAGTCATTCACATAGTGGATATTACGGCTTAAAAAAAAATCCGAGTGAAATAATGAAGCTCAGTAGGTTGGATGAGTGAAAACTATCTTATTTTGACTGTATTGCGACTATCGAATCGAAGAAGTTCTGAAGTTGAGTTCAAGTCCTCATTAAGTCCTCATTATATGCTCTTTAGGCAAGAGAACATAGTGATGATTGACATGCCATTTAATTTTATTAAAAAAAAATTATATTAATTTGGAGTGTTGCTCGTAAAATGTTAGCTACTGAGGTACATCTTTGAAAGATGAGTATAACAATTACGACCAAGTTGTTATCGGGAGCGGATGTGAACCAAAACAACGAAAACGCAAAGATGCAAAGACTCAAAGAATAATAACACCCTTTGCGCCTTTGCGTTATACCTTGTGGGTTTTTTGATGTATGTTTCCGTGATTTCGAGGTGGTGTGTGCATAGGGTACAAGTAGGACAGTATTGCTGACTGTTGATAATTGTTGGACAGCCTCATCAATCCCTTGAAAAAGCACTACCAGTGTGGTCACAAATTTGATCGCCAGGAATATTCACCCTCCCAGATACAGCCCCCTCACGTCGGCATCCTCCAGCAGGCTCTTCCCCTCGCCCTCGAACCTGTTTTTGCCCATCTCCAGAATATACCCACGGTCGCTTATAGCCAGCGCCTTCTTGGCGTTCTGTTCCACCATCGTGATGGCGGTGCCGGTCTCGTTGATAGCCTCGATCTTCTGGAAGAGCAGATCTCTCAGCTTTGGCGAGAGGGCACTGGACGGCTCATCCAACAAGAGCAGCGCCGGTTCCGTGATCAGCGCCCTGCCCACCGCCACCATCTTCTGTTCCCCGCCGCTCATGGTGCCAGTCTTCTGGTGAAGCCTCCCCCTTAATTCGGGAAATATCCTCAGCACCTCTCCCAGGTTCTCGTCCAGACAACCGCGGTCGACGAAGACCCCAATCTCCAGGTTCTCCAGAACGGTGAGGGTGGGGAAGATGTTCCTCTCCTGGGGGACGTAGCCCATCCCCTTCCTCACGATCTTGTCGGGCCTCATCCCGACGATGGACTCGCCTCCGAAGAGTATCTCTCCACCACGAAACTTCGTCAACCCGATGATCGTCTTCATGAGGGTGCTCTTGCCCGCGCCGTTGGGACCGATAACGGTCACAATCTCGTTCTTGTCGATCTGTATGGAGACCCCGTGAAGTATGTCCACGTCGGTATAACCCGCCACCACATTATCCACCCTGAGCATCCGTATCCCCCAGATAGGCCTCCAGGACGCACCTGTCCGAGATCACGTCCCCGGGCTCGCCAGAGGTCATGATCTCTCCCTTGTTCAGCACGTAGACCGTATCGCTCAGCTCCATGATGTAGGGTATGCCGTGCTCTATTATGAGAAAGGTGATGCCTTCTTCTTTCAGCTCATGAATATGGCCGATCAGCTTTTTGGATAGGGTAGGGTTCACCCCGGCGAAAGGCTCATCCAATAGCAGCATCTCAGGATCGGTCATCAAGGTCCTGGCCAGAGAGAGGAGCTTCTTCTGACCGCCCGATAGCGCCCCAGCGTACTCGTCTGCCATGGGGAGCAGGTCGAAGAAGTCCAGGACGGAGAGAGCCTTTTCACGCACCGCCCTCTCTTCCTTCTTGACCTGGGGCCAGCGGAGAAGAACGTTCCATATCTTCTCCCCCCGCTGGAGCTGGGGCCCCAGCATCATATTCTCCAGGACCGTCATCTTGTTCAACGCTTGAGGTATCTGGAATGTACGGACGAGCCCCTGCCGGGCGATCTTGAAGCTGGGCAAGCCCACGACGTTCTCGTTCCGGAAGAAGACCTCTCCGGCGTCGGGTTGCTCGAACCCGGTGATGATCTCGAATAGGGTGCTCTTCCCGGCCCCGTTGGGACCGATCAGACCGACGATGGACTTGCGCTCCACATTTAGGTTGCAGTTATCCACCGCCTTTATGCCGCCAAAACTCTTGCTCACACCCTTAACCCGTAACATATCAGCGTTCAAGGCTCAGCTCCTCTTTCTTTCCCAGGATGCCCTGGGGTCTGAACATCATCAGAATTATCAACATCAGTCCTATGAACATGACCCTCATCGACCCCACCTGGGTGGGGCTCAGAGGCAGGTACTCCTGAGCAAACCGGCTACCGCTGAAGAAGCCCCAGAAGAGAACCGCTCCGAGGAGCACACCTTTGTTGTTTCCGCTCCCCCCCAAAACGACGATTATCCAGGCGTAGAAGGTCTCTATGGGCATGAAGTTCCTGGGGTTGATATACTGAAGGTAGAAGGCCAAGAGCGATCCTGCCAGGGCGGCGATCATCGATCCCAGCGCCAGCGACTGGACTTTGTAGCTGAAGACGTGTTTGCCCAGGGAGGTGGCGATCTCTTCGTTCTCTCTTATCGACTTCAATACCCGGCCCCAGGGAGACCTTATGAGCAGCTCTATCCCCGAGTAGATGATCACCAGTACCGAGAGCACGACCACCAGAAAGAAGAGGTTGTAACTCTGGATAGGAACGAGGTCCTGGAAAGGCCTGGGAAATCCACAGAGCCCGATCGGTCCGTTGGTGAGCCACTCTTCGTTGAGCAGGAGGTACCTCAGGATCTCCGAGAACCCTATGGTCACGATAGCCAGATAATCCGCCCTCAACTTGAGCGTGGGTATACCCAAAAAAGCGCCCAATAGGCCCGCGAGCACCATGCCCGCCAAGACAGAAAGAAGAAGCGGCACCCCGTTGTTCATGCTCAAGAGCACGGTGGTGTAGGCCCCCACGGCCATGAATCCCACGTGCCCGAAGTTCAGCAGGCCGGTGAACCCCCATTCCAGGTTCAGGCCGAGGGCGAATATGGCGTAGATCCCCGCGATCAGAAGTATCGTAACCAGGTAATCTATCATTCATCCGCCTCCCATCAGGCCTTTGGGCTTCACCAGGAGCACGACGATCATTATGAAAAAGCTCACTGCAATCTTGTATTCAGAAGGCAGAATAAGGGTGCTGAGCTCCTGCGATAGCCCTATTATGATGCCACCCATCATGGCACCGTAGGGGTTACCGATTCCTCCCAAAATGACGGCGGCGAATATGGGTATCACCATGAACCAGCCCATGTTGGGATTTATGTTGGTGATGAGACCGTAAAGGATCCCGGCGGCCGCTGCCAGAGCCATGCCTGTGGCCCAGGTATACCTGACCACCCGGTCCACATCGATCCCCGAGACGCGTGCGAGGTCCATGTTGTCTGAGAGGGCTCTCATCGCCAGGCCGATGGAAGTCTTCCTTAGCAGATAATGAACTGCGAACATCAGGACGACGGCCACAGCTGTTACAGCCACCTGATACGGGGTAATCACCACACCCCCCAGAGTCATGCCCTCTTTGACGGGTAGAGGAAACCTCTCGATGTCCGGAGTGAAAACGAATACGATGAGGTTTCTCAGGCAGATCGCCAGGCCGATGGAGAGGATCATGAGAGCGGTCGAGCTCGCCCCTTTGGAACGCATGGGTTTCCAGATGAGACAGTCCAGTCCCACTGAGAATAGGGCCGCTGCGGCGATGGCCAGGGCGCATGCGGCGAGGAAGTTGAGACCCAAAATAGCGCTGAACAGAAATGCGATATATGCGCCCAGGGTAACAAAATCACCATGGGCAAAGTTTGCAAAGTTCAGGATCCGGTAAGTCACGGTGAGACCGATTGCGGAAAGAGCAATTATGCATCCCAGAACCATGCCGTTGATCACCACTTGCTCTATTGCCATCCAAAGTCTCCTGCATCCTGGGCCTGTTCCAGGGGTCATCTCTAGATCATCGAGTTTATTTAGCTTTTGCATTGCACATAAAATATAACTTTATGTGCTCAAGTAAATGTGAGCGTAAGCGAACATTTTCTTGTTGTACATAAAGTATGTCGAGTAGAACTCATAGCCACCCCTTTTTGGAGTAATAGCTCCGGGGTTACTATGAGCCCCCTCACAGAACCGGACTTGAGGTTTTCCCTCATCCGGCTCTTCAGGAGAACCTCCCTACCTTTTGTTGTATAGATCGTGGGTACAGTTTTGTTGTCAT
>DAOG01000045.1 GCA_002501765.1 Methanosaeta sp. UBA204 | reverse complement strand
AGTCAATTAATAAAAAACTTTGACTTAATAGATGTGGGGCACCATGGAAGATCCCAATTATCTATCTTGTTGGGGTTTCTGGAAACCACCAGAGACCTCCGGGAGGAACACTCGCTCAGATCCACCCCCAGGTAGACGTTGGAGAACTCGAAGAGACAGACGTAAAAGTCGCCAGAGACGTGCAAGTCGGGAACGTCTATCACCGCCCATCTCATCTCGGGGCCAAAATAGGATCCCGGGCTGTCTGCTCTGCTGTACACAAGATTGAGATCCAAATCCCATATCTCGAGGATGAAGAGACCCTGATCCATCTGGGGGTTCAGCTTGCCATTGATTCCTACCTTGGAGAGGGTCCAGTTGTTAGAGGGTGCCTTGAAAAGTACGGCATGACCGCGGCCGTTGTCTACCCACAACCCGTCGTCGGCGATGCCGTCATCATAGCCGATCGATACCAGGTCTCCGCCTCTCGCACCGAGCAGGCAGCAGAGAAATATCACCGGTAATAAATAACGCATCATCATATCATTCACCGAAGATGCATTCGTCATCCTCATACCAGGGCCAGCTGACGTTGCTCGTATCATCTAGACAACAACTCAACCAGTCCACATCGTCCAGGGTCTCGTTCCTGAGGGGCGACTCCATAGATATCCGTCTGCTGATCTCGAACGTGCCCGAGTAGGTTTCCTCGCCTTCATTGAGCGTGATGTGATCTGCCACCTGACCGTACCTCAAATCGACCAGACCGGTAGAACGAGATTCTATCCTGTAGTCGGTACGTTTTGCAGGCAGGAACTGGTACGGTGTGATAAGGGGTACCTCCTCGGGATCGTCGGTTACATTGCCCACGGACCAGGTCTCCTTAAGGTCGAGCATGCAGGACCGATCCTTTCTGAGATCGGTGGTGTAAAGATACGAAGTGCCTACATAGTCGAAGTTGTTGCCGAAGACCTCACGGTCTGATATGCCTTTTCCGATGTAATCCATGCTCCGGGCGGCGCTCAGGTTTACAGGCCATATCTCGTGGATGGAAGCGGAATATATCTGACCACCGGGGTACTTTTCCAGGATCGATGTGGTAATGTTGAAGTCTTCTGCTTTCAGGACTATATTTTCGCTGGTGTCCATGGTGCCCTTGCCTGCCGCTATCCGCTCTTTCATCCGGACATCGTTGACGTTTATGTCGGTATACCGGTAATAGCTCCCATCCCCCATCGACGAGCCGGAAATCTCAAAGGTGCCGTTCATGCTCCTCCCGTAAGAGACGACGATACCGCCCGCGTCACCACGTATCGTTTCACGATGATGTGCACCAGACGAGCTGTAGATCAGCAGCAATAATAGCAAAAGTAGACATGCGTTCCGCCAGATACCCCGGCTGGAATGTACCCTGGACTTTAGTCTATTCCCTGGAGATCGCAAGATAGATCACAGGCAACATTCATTTCTGCTTATATATATGTTTCTCGCTGTACATAAAGTATAACTTTATGTGCTCAAGTAAACGTTCATGATACCAAGTCTCATGCCCGAAAAATGAAAATCGGCAGGCACAAGCAGCCTGGGTCGTCATTTTCATGGCAAATGTGAGCGTAAGCGAACATTTTCTTGGTATATAGTCAACATTGCAGCCTTGGTGCTCCGCGAAAGGATCCCATAGCTGTCATGATCTCGTCTTCACCTCGTTCTGCTCTTATTACAATAGTTCGGGCGCAGATTAACCGGCGACGGTCAAACCACCTATCGCAATCTCGTCGAAGCTGAAGGATCCGTTGACCGCCTCTGCTGCTATCATGTACTCGCCGGAGGGAAAACCGGTGGTGTCCAGGCTGAGGCTGAACCTCCCCTCCACGACGATCTTTTTGACCATGGTCATGATCAGGTTCACCTGGGATGCGTCCTCGGCCGCATCGCCGAATATCTTGGCATGGTAAGGTCCCGGGGAGATCAGGTCGGTCTCTGCGGTCGCCCTGCCGTCCTCGGCTGCACCGATCTGAGTGGTGACCCACATCCTGGTGCGGTCTCCCTGGAGCTTCTTGAGGCCGATGTTGAGGTTCTTCACGCCCTCGGCGGTCACGGTGAAGTTGTTCGGCTTGTTGGGCATATAGAGGCCAGGAAGATCGTAGGCGTATCCCAACTTGGATCCGGTGACGTTCCACGACGTGGAGATCGGCGGGATGTTGATGCCCACCACGTCATAGCTGTATCTGCCCGAAGATACGGGCACAGTATCCCTGACCGTGAAGGTCAGAAGCAGCTCGCCGGATCCGTTCCCGGATACGGTCCCCATCGGAAAGCTGGTGGCAGGTCCCTCTGCGGATATGTTCCACGCGAAATCTGTGGAGTTGTACGCCGAGGTGGTGCAGGCCACCAGGACGTAATCGCATGTTTCCAGGCCGGTCTCCGACGAGCCTGACGATAACAAGAGTTTCTCAAGATCGTAGGGGCCGTCCGCCCCGCATTTCCTGATCGTCGCGCCGTCAAAACCGAGGCACATCGTATGATACCCGGAGGAGAACTTTCTGTGATCCGCCGCCCAAGCTACCTCTTGGTCTTCGGAATCGTAGAGGAACCCCATCAAGCTGTACTCGCCCGGCACCCGCACCAGTACTCTTACGTCGATAGTCAGGAAGTCATACCCGTCATCTTCGTCCACATCGGTCCCGTAGTCTGCATAATCCCCGACCAGCTTGGCCTTACCTCCGCCAGGCAGGCCGCACGCAAGGCTGCAAACGACGCTGAACACTATGACCGAAGCCAAAACGACGGAGAGAATCCCGGATGCTGCCCTCGTATGCCGGCTTATCTTTTGTTTTTTATTGTATACAATGTATAACATTATGTACTCAGAGTAAATCCGACCGACGGGAGGATTTACTCAACCTCCACCGATCCGACTCGATGGATCTCAGGGTATTTATGAGACCAGACCCCACTTCACCCACCGCCCTGATCTCCACCAGTCTCTTTAAGACGGTATTCTGCTCTCGCATCGGTTCGGAATGACGTTTAACGGCCGACGACGAACTCGGTTGATATCAGCCGCTAAACTCGTACTGACCCGTAACATCGCACCAACTGGCTCCTGGGGGTACGCCCGGCTGCGTTTCGAGAGTCGTGTTCTGGAACTGCTCCTGGGTTAGGTTGCCCCACCCCGATTCTTCCCAAGCCACCTGGCGGCATGTGCAGTCGAAGATCTCCTCTTCGCCCCACTTTTTGTTTTCGTCATCTATGCCACCGTAGCCGCCGAAGCAACAGGACAGCCAGTCTTTCTTGTCGGACTTCTTGGACTTCTCGGCGATGACTTTCATGTTCTTCTTGATCTTGAAGCTGCCCACGTAGTTCTCGTCGATCTCTATCAAGGGCTTCTTCCAACCGTACTCCTCATTGGTCATGAGTTCACCTACGTGCACCACGCCCTCGGTCACCTCTTCATCGATCCTCATCTCGACAAGCCCTATCCCCTTAGCATCTCTCGTGGCTGCTTTGCAGTCGAGGTTGACCGCGATGTCCTTGATGAAACCCTGGGCGTACTCAATCTGGTGGTGCATGGAGGTTCCTACCTCGGGCTGGTAGTTCTTGCCACAGGTTTTCTCCTTAAGCTTGGAGTTGTAGACCACCGGATTTCGCTCGTAGTACCCCGTCCCGTAGGCGAAGCTCCGCGGCGCATAGCTCATCTCGTTCTGCTCCAAGAAGGTTATGTTACCACTCTTAAATGACTCCGTTTCCCATCCAGTTACATTAAACCATTTGTAGCTCTCAGATTTCTGGCTGGAATTGATCAGAGTTGCCATATCCATGCTCCCGCTGCCGTGCATGTAGTTCTGGAGCTGGAGGGTTTCGGTGTTTACCACCTGGTGCACCATCGCAAACCCATCGCCGGATACGTCCTGCGAGAACTGGTGTTCGTGCTTTTTGTAGTACCCATCCGGGTTGTCGGCAGCCCAGCAGGGAGCCGACATGAAAAGCAGTATTAGAAGGACTGCCCCTGTCCATGTAACCGTTTTTACCGCTCTCATCTTGATCCCTTCTAGTCCATTAACGAGAATGTCCATAACTCTTTTTGTTATATGGCCTTTCCCTATATAAATGATTGTACGACTTAGGCCTTGGGACAAAATTATTCGGTCGTCAATCTCATAGCTTTGCGGTCTTCCTCCGTAAGCTCAACCACGCGAATATGGTAGTTGGCAGAATATTGATTTAGGAACTCTAGCACTCGCATCGTAGAGGTAAAAACATTTGTAGAATCGATAATAAATGAGATGTGATCCATATCATCACATTGTATCACGTTCAATCCGATATTTCTCCTCTACAGATCACTACTTGCGTGGTATATGATACAACTCATTACAACTCATATAATACAAACGTCGGTCAAGTGCGTAAGTTCTAGTCAAATGAAACGGTGTACGATGTATTGAGCCCTTCCACATACCCAAAGAACGATCATCACGATATGGACGAGTACGCTTCTATGGACCCCCCTGGTATCTATAGATCCAATACCGGTACAGATACCCTCCACCCGGACCTCGTGATGAGGGTAGAAGACTGGGCCAATGCAGTCGGTCCAGGTGAATACGGGACCACTGATTCCGATCCCCATGGTCACGGTACCCATGTAGCGGGCATCATAGTCGCCGATGGCGGCTTCGATGAGAACGGGATATGGGGCATGGCCCCCGAGGCGGACCTGCACGTATATCAGACAAAACTGGGCTACGATGACATCGCTTATGCCATCTATAGAGGCTGTCCAACAATTAC
>DAOG01000071.1:9659-18320 GCA_002501765.1 Methanosaeta sp. UBA204 | reverse complement strand
AGAGGGTCATATGAACCTATGTTGAATACTCTAAAAGTCGAAATACTCCATTACTCAAATATCTCATGAGAAATATCTTCTTGTGAAAAGTGGAGGTGGAATTGATGAACGTTTTACTCTCGATTAAACCGAAATATGTCGAAGAGATCATAAAAAGGAATAAGGAATACGAATTTCGGAGATCGATTTTTAGATATAGAGAAGATATAGAGATGGTGTATATGTACTCAACTTCACCAGTGAAAAAGATTGTAGGGAGATTTAGAATAGAAAGCATCATAGAGGACCACCCAAAAAATCTATGGGAGAGTTTCAGGGATTTTTCAGGGGTCGAAGTTGAAGAGTTCTTTAACTACTTTGGAGACAAAGAGACTGGTTTTGCCATTAAAATTAAAGAAGTAGAGGTATTCAAAGAACCCATTGATCCAAAAATTTCTATTCCTAATTTTATCCCACCCCAATCTTTTTGTTACATCGATGGACGTCTGGGGGGTTTGGAGGATGGATGATCTTTCTGAGGGATTTAAAAATCAAAACGCAAACAAAGATAAGATAAAGCTTGAAATCTACTCCGACGAGATAAACAGAGTCAAAGTATCTATTGACAATTCAGTCTGGATGTACATAGGAGCCCTTTTTGTGCCAATAGAATTCAAGGATTATTGTCTCACGACCTTGAATAACTTGCGGTGCGTAAGACATGGAGACTGGACTGATGAAGAATCAGAATGTCCCCACCAATGCGGCTTCCACGATAGAAACAACACAGAAATCCACTACAAAGATATGCACAGATCCAATGCAAGGCTTCAGATAGCTAAAAACTGGATAACTCAATTCATGATTCGAGAAAGCTGTCAAAAACACCGCAAGCTGGTTTATCTAAACATCCTTGGCTTGAATCTCTCAAATATGAACCTTGAACTATTTGGAGATGATACAGATCGTGATACCACAATCTACAATCGATTCTATAGATCTGTGTTGAAAGGTGGCATCGGTTATTTTTTCAAGAGTTATGAGAGGGTCACAGTCCATAAGATATACCATGATAAAGGAAGTCAGGAGTCACATGAGTTATTTCCATGGCATTCAATTTATAGAATTGGTTTAGAAAGTGGGAACGTAAGTATAGAAGAAGACAAAATAGAATTCATCGACTCAGATCATAGAAAAAGCGGAATGAAGGAATCACACTTCATACAATTGATAGATCTATTATTAGGTGCCACATACTCCTGTCTGCATAACCCGTCTGAGAGAAAGGAAAAGAAAGAAGTGGGGCGTGCCTTTAAGCCTGCATTAAAGACGATACTTGACCGTAAGAAAGCCCATGATGGGAATTACATGGAAGGTTCTTACTACTCCAGTAATTACTACAGGACGCAGCAGATCTCATTCTTTCCTAAAAAGAAGATGAGGCTTGACGAAAGTCTCAGTCAACTGGATGTATATGGTAGTCAGGTGGAAGGGGCTAAAAAGACGAGGGACGAGAATTATTTCTATTACGAACGTCCTATTTTGCTCAATGATCTTTCTCAATGTAATTTAGCGAGGTGGTTCTGAGTGAGTTGTCGTGAAGAATTTACATTTAAGGAGACAGAACTCGGATTGCTGCCTGCGGGGTGCGAGGTTTTATGAGCAAGGAAAGGATTCTGGATAAAGTTCTTTCCGGCACAAACGACAAAAACACAAGATTTCAGGATTTGAGAAGACTTTTATCGCGATATGGGTTTTCTGAAAGGATACGTGGCGATCACCATATATTTACGAGAGAGAATATCTTTGAAATAATAAATCTGCAGCCACTCAAGGATGGAAGAGCAAAACCGTATCAGGTCAAACAGGTAAGGAATATATTTCTAAAATATAGATTTCATTTAGGAGAGGTTTGAATATGGATGACGCTATAAAATACGAAATGGTCATGTACTGGAGTGAAGAGGACAGTGCTTTTGTCGTGGAAGTGCCAGAACTACCGGGCTGCATGGCAGATGGCAGAGACTACGAGGAAGCGGTTAGAAACGCTCTTGTTGTGATCAGGGAATGGATTGAAGCTGCCAGAGAAGTTGGAAGAGAGATACCAGAACCAAAAGGCAGGCTGATTTATGCTTGATCCCTGTATCCAGGTAAGAGAGATCTGAATGATAAGGAATAATAGATTTAAAACCACCGAACTCGGGCTGCTTCCAGAAGAGTGGGAGGTGGTGAAGTTGGGGGATGTTTTTGATCTAAAGCAAGGTAAACAACTATCCGCTCGTGAGTCCACAGAAGGGAAGATAAAGAAACCATTTCTGAGAACTTCAAATGTTTTTTGGGGTAATGTCAACATAGAAAAAATAGATGAGATGTTCTTTACCCTTAATGATTACGAAAAATTGAGATTGAAGTATGGCGATGTGCTTGTTTGTGAAGGGGGGGATGTTGGCAGGACAGCGCTGTATCGTGATGAATTAGAAGAATGTGCCTATCAAAATCACCTGCATAGGTTAAGGCCAAAAAAGAAGAATGCAAATCCTGAATTCTTTGTCGATTGGATGATTTTTGCCATTACCATAAAAAAAATGTATATCCATGCCGCAAACAGAACGACGATACCTAATTTATCAGGTTCGCGGTTGAAGAACTTCCAAATCCCTCTCCCTCCACTCCCCGAACAGCACAAAATCGCCGCCGTCCTCTCCACCGTGCAGGAGGCGAAGGAGAAGACCGGGGCGGTCATTGCGGCGGTGAAGTCGCTCAAGAAATCCCTAATGCGCCACCTGTTCACGTATGGTCCGGTGCCTGTGGGGGCGGTGGAGAGCATGCCGCTTACGGAGACCGAGATCGGGTTGGTGCCGGAGGGGTGGGAGGTTAAAAAATTAGTCGAGGTTGCAGAAAAAAATTCTGATATCGTTGGAGGTCCGTTTGGTTCTAATTTGAAAGTTAGTGATTATACAGATTTAGGAGTTCCAATCATTAGGTTGCAGAATATTGAGAGAAATGAATTTATAAACAAGGATATTAAGTTTATCTCTGAAAAGAAAGCTGAAGAATTAAAATATCACTCCTTTACTGGTGGAGACATTGTCCTAGCAAAGCTTGGAGATCCGATCGGAAAAACTTGTTTGGTACCTTCTAATCTAAATTATGGGATTGTTATAGCTGATGTTGTTAGAATTAGAACACGTAAAGAATTAACAGATAAAGACTACATAGTTTATGCTTTAAATTCGAGTTTTTGTGAAGAACACTTTAGAAAAGAAAAAACAGGAACCACTAGACCTCGTGTAAATGTCTCCAATGTTAGGAATGTAAAAATCCCCCTTCCACCCCTCCCCACCCAGCAAAAGATCGCCTCCATCCTCTCCACTGTAGACAAAAAGATCGAAGCTGAAGAGAACAAAAAAGCCGCCCTCGGTGAACTTTTCAAGTCTCTTCTCCACAACCTCATGACCGCTAAGATTAGAGTGAACCATCTGGAGACGACGCAATGAAACAGATAACACACCCAAAGCCCTTATCTGCCGATGAAATACTCGCAGAAGTCGCTGATATCATAGCGAGATACGTCCCTGGTGCACGAATCTTTCTTTTCGGGTCAAGAGCGAAAGGCGATGCTATAGAGACATCTGATTTCGATATAGCGGTTGATGCAGGATCGAAAATATCGCTTGATGTGATCGCAAGAATAAAGGACGAGATCGATGAACTGCGCACTCTTAAAAGCATAGACATAATCGATCTGAATCGAGTGAATCCAGCGTTTAAAGAGATTATACGCAAAAACGGGGTGAATATCTATGATCGAAGCAAGAGTTCAGCTTGAAAATTTCGAGAATACAACAAAAAGGCTCAGAGCCGCTCTGGAGTACGACCCTCTGGAGTACGACCCTCTGGAGTACGACCCTCTGGAGTTGGACATAGCCGTGGACGCTGTCATCCAGAGGTTTGAGTTTACTTTTGAGATGGCCTGGAAATCTGTGAAGTTGGCTGCAAAGGTAGTTGGCTATGATTGCAAAGCTCATCGAGAGGATGCGGCATGTATGTGATTGAAACCTTAAGAGAGCATAAAGAGGAGATAAAAGAGAGGTATGGCGTCAAGAGAATAGGCGTTTTTGGCTCTTATGTCAGAGGTGATCAGAAAGCGACAAGCGATATTGACGTTCTTGTGGAGTTTGAGAAGCCCACCTTTGATAACTTCATGGATCTGGTCTTTTATCTGGAAGAACTTTTTGGGAAAAGGGTGGATCTGCTGACTCTTGAAGGCGTTAAAGGAATAAGGATTAAAGAAATTGCAAAAGAAATTATGGAGAGTGTGGTCTATGTCTGAAAGGGGGGATGTAGAATTTCTCAAGGATATTCAGGAAGCGATAAAGAGAATTGAATCTTATACTGAAGATATAGGCTATAATGAATTTTTAAAAGACTTGAAGACACAGGACGCTGTTGTACGCAACATTGAGATAATAGGTGAAGCAGTTAAAAATCTCTCTTCGGATTTTAGGGAGAAACATGATAACATTGAATGGAAAAAGATCGCTGGAACAAGAGATAAGATCATCCATTTCTATTTCGGTGTGAATTGGGATATCGTGTGGGACATTATCAGAAATAGACTTACTGCACTGGAAGAAGAGATAAAGGAATGGATCGAAGAGGAATATGGGGTTTGATCTATGGGCAATAATCTTGGAGGAGAGCGGTATTCCGTCCAGAAACCACTGATAGGTTATGTCAGAGAACCTTCTGCCGAATACACCGCATCTGATGGCAAGAAGGCGTTTCTCGATCTTGGCTGGGAATATATCGGTCCTGATGAGGCGTTGAGACTCCGGGGCGGGAAAACGGGTTTCGTATTCAGAGAATTATTCATAAACCAGATGCAGAAACTCAATCCCGGATATATGGATCATCTTCTGGCAGAAGAGTTGATCAAAAGGATTGATAGAATTCCCCCAAATATAGAAGGCAATCAGATCGCATGGGAGTACCTCAAGGGTCTTAAAACGGTCTTCGTCCCGAATGAGAAGAGAGAGCGGAACGTAACATTCATCGACACCGAGAATATCGATAGAAACACCTTTCACGTAACCGATGAGTTTACGTTTACGAGTGGTAGTAAGACCATCAGGCCGGACGTGATATTTCTCATCAACGGCGTTCCTGTTCTCATCGTGGAGACAAAGTCCGCCCACAAGATAGGCGGAATGGACGAGGCCTTTGAGCAGATAAAGAGGTATCATCGGGAAGGTCCCGAGCTCCTGGCAGTCCTCCAGCTCTATGCGCTGATCCAGATAAGCAAATACTACTACAGCGGAACCTGGAACACCTCAAAGAAGTTGCTCTTCAACTGGAAGGAGGAAGTAGAAGGCGACTTCGAAACCCTGGTGAAGACATTCCACGACAGAGAACGGGTCATCAAGGTCCTCACAGACTTCATACTCTTCACCAAAGGGGACGATGAGCTCAAGAAGGTGGTGCTGAGACCTCACCAGATGAGGGCCGTGGAGAAGGTCATGGAGAGGGCCGAAGACACTGAGAAACGACGCGCTCTCGTCTGGCATACCCAGGGCTCGGGCAAGACCTACACCATGATAGTGGCCGCGCAGAAGATCATCGAGAACCCCATGTTCGAAAACCCCACGGTGATCATGCTCGTGGACAGGAACGAGCTTGAGACCCAGCTCTTCGGCAATTTGGAGTCGCTGGGAATAGAGCACGTCGAAGTGGCACGGAACAAGAGGCACCTGAGAAAGCTCCTGTCAGGCGACAGGAGAGGGCTGATCGTCAGCATGATCCACAAGTTCGATTATATCCAAGAGGAGATCAACACCCGGAAGAACATCTTCCTGCTGGTGGACGAAGCCCACAGAAGCACCGGCGGGAAGCTGGGCAACTATCTGATGGGCGCTCTGCCCAACGCGACGTATATCGGGTTCACCGGAACGCCCATCGACAGGACCGCCTACGGAAAGGGCACCTTCATCGTCTTCGGCAAGGACGACCCGCCCCAGGGTTATTTGGACAAGTACAGCATAGCAGAATCGATAGAGGATGGAACTACCGTACCCCTGCATTATACACTTGCCCCCAATGAGCTGCGGGTCGATAAGGAGACTCTCGAAGAGGAGTTTCTGGATCTTGCAGAGGCAGAAGGGATCAGCGATCCCAAAGAACTCAACAAGATACTGGAGAAAGCCGTCACCCTGAGAAACGAGCTCAAAAATAGGGAACGGGTCATAAAAGTCGCGAAGTATCTTGTCGACCACTACAAAAACACCGTCGAGCCGATGGGTTACAAGGCCTTTCTGGTGGCCGTCGATAGAGAGGCCTGTGCCCTCTACAAAGAAGAGCTGGACAAGCATTTACCGAAAGATTATTCGGAAGTCGTCTACAGCATAAACTATAACGACCCGCCGGAGATGGCCAAGTACCACCTATCAGAAGATGAGGAGAAACGAATACGAAAGGCCTTCCGAAATCCGGACGATCTCCCCAAGATACTGATCGTGACCGAGAAGCTTCTCACAGGATTCGACGCGCCTATCCTTTACTGTATGTATCTGGACAAACCTATGAGAGATCACGTCCTCTTGCAGGCCATCGCCAGGGTGAACAGACCTTATGAAGACGACGCTGGCAGGAAGAAACCATCGGGCTTCGTTCTGGACTTCGTGGGGATATTCGACAACCTTGAGAAGGCACTGGCCTTCGACTCTCAGGACATAGAAGGCGTTATCAAGGATATAGAGGTCCTGAAAGAAAGATTTGCGGAGATGATGGACGAGGCAAAGAAGGATTATCTTGTTCTTCTGGAGAATAAAACGCAAGATAAAGCGGTTGAGGCGGTGCTCCAGCACTTCATGGACGAAGAAAAGAGATTCGAATTTTATCAGTTCTTCGAAGAGCTCTCGGACATCTACGAGATAATATCCCCTGACAAGTTCTTGAGACCCTACCTCGAAGATATGGAGACGTTGGCAAGGATGTACAGAATTCTAAGAGAGGCCTTCGAGCCGGGGATCTCCGTAGACAAGAATTTTTCGAGGAAAACAGCAGAGCTTGTACAGCAGTATACGAGAGGCAGTAAGATAAAGCCAGCACTGGATATCTATGAGATCAACGGCGAGACCCTGAGGTTAATCGAGGAGAGCAACGCTTCGGATACGGAGAAGGTCTTCAATCTTCTGAGAAGCATCGAACAGGATGTTGAGGAGAATGTACATCGCGAACCATATATGATCTCCATTGGAGAGAAAGCAGAAGCTATCGCCCAACGATACAAGAATAGACAGATGGACACACAGGAAACCCTGGAAGATGTGAAGAAGCTTATTGATGAGAGGATCGCCGCCAGGAAAGAACAGGAAGAGAGAAACATGCCTGCTGAGATCTTCTCCATCTTCTGGCACTTCAAGAATGAAGGCATGGCCGACCCTGAAGAAAAAGCAAATCGGATGATCGATGTTCTGGAGAAGTATCCTCACTGGAAAAAGAGTGACCGCCACGAGAGGAAAGTCAAACAGGAGATCTACAAAGTTCTAATCCAGGCGAAGGTGGGTGATGCCTCTAGGATCAGCGAGATAGTCCAGAGAATACTGAGAGAAATCAAGCGCGGAGCAGAATGATAGCTCCTGAGGATTTTAAGCAAGATGTCCGTGCCCGGGCAGAGGAGATGGGTGTAGAGGCAAAAGAGATCCATCTGCGCAAGATGAAGAGAAAATGGGCTAGTTGCTCCTCAAGAGGACGGTTAACCTTCGATCCATCTCTTCTTGATAAGCCGAAGGAAGTGAGGGTCAAAGTTATCTTACACGAGCTCCTGCACCTTAAATATCCAAACCACGGAAAAATGTTCAACTTGTTATTAAATGCGTATTTGAGAAAGGCTGTGGAGGAACCCGACGGCGGATAAAGCCGGTGATGTTGCGATAAGATGGTGCCAACGGCGATCTAAATTACAGAAAATTCGTTACACTACCGTGGTCCGAATTCAGCCCGCTCATACGACTTCCGCCAATGCTCCAGGTTGGCGTTCAGGTACACAGAAGTCGTGGCCAGGTTAGAATGCCCCAGCTGAGCCTGTAGGTCGTTCAGAGGCACTCCAGCGTCCAGGGCAGTGACCGCATGAGCATGCCTCAGGGTATGAGCCGATACCACATACAAGGGCCGTCCGTTCTTGTCGTGGTCATCTACCCTCTTGTCCCCGGCCTCTTCGGCTGCCTGGTGGACGATCTGCCTAACCCGCCGAACGGTGATATGCCCACCTCCCTGGCCAGGAAAGAGCCACCTCGATCCTCTCAGCAGACTCAGGATCCACGTCTCGAGCTGTGGTAGGACATCGGAAGGCATCACGGTGGAAGTAGGCGAGTTCGATGATGAGAAAACCGCGCCCGGATGGCAGCCTCCTGGCTGAAGCTGCGAGCTGGGCGAGGCCGACATCACCCGCATCTGCGACATCTTCCTCGCTTTCGAGCAGGAGACCGAGGAGCTGCTGGATGAGATCGTTGGGGATAAGCTTTCACGTGAAGGCGCGAAGGGAAGGAACTCATCGATGAATGTGGAAGAAGGCTCTTTCGTCGCGGTGGATACGGCTTTCCACATCCATCAGGATCTCGGGCCGGGATTACTCGAATCGGCCTATGAAGCTGTCCTTGTGCGTATGCTTGAAGAGCGCGGGTT
>DAOG01000071.1:0-9601 GCA_002501765.1 Methanosaeta sp. UBA204 | reverse complement strand
TCTTCCGTCGTGGTGGATACGGCTTTCCACCTTCATCGGGATCTCGGGCCGGGATTATAGTCCTGAACGCCAAGTTTGACACTTATCCGATGCGCAAGGCGATCCCAGCCCAAGAAAACGCTGGCCTTGTAGCAGATGATTTCTTTGAGAGGCTCCACTAAGTATCAAGTCTAACTTGACAATGTCACATGGAACCCCCCAATTGAGGCTACTGGTATTTTATATATTTTGTTTGGGTCAAGTTCTTAGTCGTCATGCATCTATTGATTAAAATCATTATCAAGCGAGTGATTCTGAGGGCGCTAAACACATACTCACTCCTTATTTCAACCGCTAATGAACGCTAATNNTATTTTCTTTTAATTGTACATAAACTACAACTTTATGTACTCAAGTAAATCTTTGATCGCCCGGAAGGATACAACGCACGTCTTTATGTGTGCTCTGGGCACGTTGTGCGCGACGCTTGGGTACATTTGGGGCACGTTGTACCAACGGTGGCGGCGCGTTCAGGGGGTGTGAGTACGTTCTAGAGAAGATCAGGAGTTCTGATCACATCTTGAAGAGAGAGATCGGTGAGAAGAAATAGAAGCAAGAGTTAAGCTCAGGATATTCCAGATGGGTGATCACACGATCGGTATCAGGTGTATCTTCTTCTCGGCGTCCCGGGTTATGTAATAGGGCTCGGTGCGGGGAATTAGACCATAGATACATAGCCCGCCGTTCAGCTCCTTTATCACGAAGTAGGTATCGACCATGTGAGTCATCATCCTGATGCTCTTCTGCCCGGTCTTCATCACCACCACGTTGACGTCGTCGGTCTCGTTCCACTTTTGTAAGATGTGGTTGGTCATATTCACTATATTCTCGTACCCGAAGGCGAACTCTACGGCATCGAGCCCCACCACGTTGAGGATGGGACGGCCCGTCCTTCCCTTCAGCTCGTCCCACTGTTTGAACCGGGTCTGGTACCACTGGTCCAGGTCGCCTTCGGGCTCCAGGATCCGCACGTTGGAGGGCACGAAGACATCCTTGGGGCTGAGCTGATAACCTATGCTGGGCACGATGTGCAGGCCTCTGCCGTTCTTCACCGAGTTGGTGACCAGCGCGGTCAGGAGGGGGTAGTACCTCTTGCCCACCCCATGGTCGATCTCCAGAAGGTTGCATGACCCATACTCCAACCCTCCGATCATCTCGTCCATATCGGGGATGCCGGTGGACATGCGATCGTCGGAAAGATCGGGTATCCTTTCCATATCGCAAAATATCTGGGCGTCGATGCTCTCCTGGCAGGGTTCGAAGTACTGGAACCTGCCGTCGTGGAGGGTGCACGTGTACGTTTTATGACGTATCTTCACCCCTCTAAGCTTGTCCAGCTTGATCTCCCTGACGTATCGGGTCATCATATCGACGGGTCTGAGTTCACCGGAGGATGACGGTCCCTGTATCTTGAACTGCTCCAGGATCACCACCCCATCGACGATGTAATCCAGAGGCATCAGGTCTGCAGACTCGCTCACGAATATTAGATTAATGCCCAGGTCGCGGACAAACTCGCAGATGCTCTGCTCCAGGCTGTGCCGGGCGTCTCCCAGGACGTGCGAGGTGTAGTTGATCACCGCGTCCCAGCTATCTATGACGACCATGGGCTCGTCCATCTCCTCGGCCTCATCGAAGAAAGTTCTGAATATGTCCAGAACCGCTTCGTAGCTGGGTCCCTCGAGCTCGACCATCTTCAGGCTCTTGGATAGCATCTTCTGGGTGGCGTTGATGACGTTGCCGGGCGGGAGAACCTCGCCGATCCAGGGAAACATGGCATAGACCCGCCGAGGATCGACCCGGGCGGAGATGTACATCCCGTTCGTCTTTTTGCATATGGTGCTCATTATCTCGAAGGCCAGGGTGGTCTTTCCCGTGCCTGGTAGTCCCTTAACCAGGAGCGTCTGCCCCTCCTCAACCTCGAAGAAGGCCTTGATCTCGGATGGTATGCGCATCTTATGCATCACGCACCTATAGTGCTAACAGGCAGCACGCGCCAATTATATAAGAATGATCCTATTGCGTCCCAGTTCATATTTAGGTATCGAGTGCCGTTATTTTCCGTCAGACTGCTGAATGCCCTTCTGTTGTATGCACCTCTTCATAAGCTCGGCGAGGTTGTCCACCTTATCCGGTTTCACCCTGAAAGACATGGAGATTATCACGTCCTCCGATATCTCCTCCAGCTGACCTATGACCGATAGAGGTACAACTATCATCTTGCCATCACCGTCCTCTTTTGACCCGGACCCGGCAAAGCCGATCTCCGCTTTCACACGCGCCTCCTCGACCTCTGGCTCGACGACCCGCCAGAGCTTGGAGGGACCTACCTCTACAAACTCGCACCTGCCCTCCGATTTGAGCACCGAGAGGTATTTTATGGCAGTAGTCTTACTGACACCTGCTTTTTTACCCACGTCTACGGTGGTCAGCCCGACCTTAGAGGCCTCGATAACTTTCAGTATCCGTTCCTCATAAGATGCCATCTTCTAGACAAACCCTCCCACAGCGATCTTTTCTAGCACTTTCCAAATTAATAGTTATCTAATCCTTTTTAAAGGCTGCGTAGAGATTTAAGCCATGAGTGGGATTACTCCCCGATGAGCAATGCACCGCCTGATCTTTCAACCGACGAAAGACCCCTTGACCCATACGATGCCCGGACCTGGCCGCCGGTTCGTGGCGATTATTCTGTGGGCGACCCTGATTCACGCATAGCTGTGGTGACCCTGGCCAGCCAATTTCGGGTGGAAGGCGCAGCCATCTGCGGACCGTGCAAGACCGAGAACCTGGGGGTGGAGAAGGTGGTGGCGAATGTAATCTCTAACTCCAACATTCGCTTTCTCCTGGTCTGCGGGTCGGAGTCCAAAGGTCACCTGCCCGGTGATGCCATCCTGGCGCTTCACATGAACGGGATAGACGAGAGCGGGAGGATCCTGGGGTCGAATGGGGCCATACCCTTCATCGAGAACCTGCCTCCCGAGGCCGTGTCCCGATTCCAGCGCCAGGTGGAGGTGATAGATCGGATCGGGCTTTCCGACGTCGAGGAGATCGCCTGGCTGGTCCGAGAGCACCGCGACCGGTCCGGGCCTTATCCCGAGCCGCCTATGGAGGTCGTAAAGAGGCGTACCAGGACCGCGGCCATGGTAAGCGGAGACGGCGACGTCTTCCTTGGGGCCGGGGTCCAGCTCGACTCTTCGGCCTGGGCTGTGGTGGAGGTCGCATCCATCCATCCAATTTTTATCTCATGAACCCAGAGGCTGGATGCGATGCAGTCGATCTCCAGCCTCCCCGCCGGGAGGATCGAAGGCCTCTGCACCAGGAGAGGATCGGATGAGCGAGCAGAGGTTCGATAAGGGCATCTTGTTGATGCACATGGAGCGGTTTGACGAGGCTGTCGATTTCTTCAACGAATTTGTGGATACCCATCCTTTGGATGGCTCTGCCTGGCAGAAGCTGGCCGCCTCTTACGTCGGTGGTGGCGATGCCGAGGAAGGGCGAAGATGCGCAGAGAACGCCCTGGAACTGAACCCAAACGATCCCGAGGTCCTGGTCCTCCTGGGCAGCATCCATTCTCTCTCGGATCGAGATAATGATGCACTGGACTACTTCGACCGGGCCATCGAGGCAGATCCGGGACTGATCAGAGCCTGGATCTCCAAGGTGGTGACCCTCAGGTCCCTGGGAAGGGTCGAGGAGGCGAAGGATTCTTATCGGCTGGGCATGATGGCGGCCCCTACACTCAGAGACCCGGAGTACTGGAGCGACGTGGCAGGACCACTCTACGATGAGGGGATGATCGAGGAGACGATAGAATTATTCGATTTCTTGCTGGAGCTGGAGCCGGAGGAGATCGTCTACAAGTTCAACAAGCTCGGTCCTCTCGCCAGAATGAGGCAGTACGATGATGTCCTCGACCTGGTCGACGAGGTCATCGAGGCTGCGCCCGCAGCCGTGCCCGCATGGATGGTGAAGGGCATCACGCTCCTGGCCCTGGAGAGGTACGATGAGGCGGTAGAATGTTTCGACCGGGTCCTCAAGATAGATCCCTCCAACGCGGACGCTCTCGATATGAAGAGGAAGACGCTCCAGTATCTTGAGAAGACGGGTTAGACTCGGGTCCCGGAGGTGGTGTAGCTGTACAGGTTTGCCAGGGAACAATTGGTGACCAACGTGGCCGGGGCGAAGATCGGCGGCCAGCCCGGTGAAAACCCCGCGGCGCTCTGCGGCACCATATTTTACAAGGGCCATAAGATCGTAGAGGACGAGGATAAAGGCGTCTTCGATCAAGACGGCGCCGAGGTCCTGATCAACAGACAGGCCGCCCTCTCCGAGGAGACCGGCAACCCGGCGGTGCTTCACCTCTATGCCAAGACGACGGAGGCCTTCCGGAGATACCTGGACTTCGTGGATTTGATCTGGGATGGCCCGCTCATCCTGGACTCGGCCAATCCCCAGACCCGATCGAGCATGGCTAACCTCGTCTCGGAGATCGGCTACGCCGACAGGTCGATCTACAACAGCATCAGCCTGGGGATGAGAAGACCGGAAGAAGAGGCCTTGGCCCGCTCGGAGATTGATTCGGCCATACTCTTGGCCTACAGCCCCGCCGATTCCAGCGTGGAAGGCACTCTGAAGGTTCTGGAAGAAGGCGGTTCCGGCCAGAGAGGCCTGGTCGACCTGGCCAGGTCCGCGGGCATGACCAACATTCTCATCGATCCCGGCGTGGTCCCCATGGGCGACGGCGCGGGAAAGGCCCTCCGGGTCTCGGTGGTGGCCAAAGCCCGGCTGGGGTTGCCCGTGGGATCGGGAATCCATAACGCCGTCAGCACCTGGTCCTGGCTGCGGGAGAAGGACGCCCTGGTCAGGAGATGCTGCGACTCGGCATCTGCCGCCCTCCAGATCCTGTCCGGTGGAGACTTCGTCCTCTACGGCCCCATCGAGAACGCCGGCACAGTATTCCCTGTGGCCGCCATGACCGAGATCTTGGTCTCCGAGGCAGTCGACGACCTGGAGATCGTGCCTGCTGCCGGTCATCCGGCCCAGAGGCTGGTCTGAGTTTGGTCTGATTTATATAGCCAGTCGCCCAAGGAAACATATGCACCTCACCAAAGAGGAGGAGCTGATCTATTTGGGCGAGGGTGGGGATACAAAGAGGAGGTCGATGGAGATCCTGGTCGCCCTGGGGGACATTTATGGAGCAGACCGGCTCATCCCCGTGGCCAGCACCCAGATAGCCGGGGTCTCTTACAAGACCCTCGGCGAGGCCGGACTGGAGTGGATATCCGACCTCCGGGGGAAGGTGGTGGTTCCCAGCATCCTCAACCCGGCGGGCATGGACCTTTGCCGCTGGCAGGAGATGAAGATCGAAGAGGAGTTCGCCCGCCACCAGCTGGAGATCATCGAAGCCTACCGGCGCCTGGGCATATCACCAGACTGCACCTGCACCCCCTACAACCTCCGACCGGACGCGGCACGTCCCGGTGAAAACCTGGCCTGGAGCGAATCGTCGGCGGTATCCTTTGCCAACTCGGTGATAGGAGCGAGGACGAACCGGGAAGGCGGTCCTTCGGCCCTGGCCGCGGCCCTGGTAGGAAAGACGCCGAGGTACGGTTACCATCTGGACGAGAAGAGAGTTCCCACCCACAGGATAAAGGTGGAGGCCCACCTGGAAGGCTCCGATTACGGCGCTCTGGGGTACCTGGTGGGCAAGATCGTGAGAGGCGGCGTTCCTCGTTTCGTATTCCGCCTGCGGCCGACGCGCGATGAGCTGAAATCTCTGGGCGCGGCCATGGCCGCCAGCGGATCGGTGGCCCTCTACTACTTCGACGAGAAGGTCCCGCCTGCTCAAGACGAGATCGAAGATATCACCGTGAGCCCGGCTGACGTCAGAGAGGTCTACGAGAAGAACTTCGCCGATGAAGACGTGGACATCGTGGCCATCGGCTGTCCTCACTGCTCTCAGAAAGAGCTGGAACGGCTGGCAGACCTGCTGGCCGGCAAGAAGGTCCATCGAGAGTTCTGGATCTGCACGGCACGGGGGATCGCAGAAAGGTGCCCACGGCTGGTGGAGAAGATCGAACAAAGCGGGGCCAGGATATTCTGCGACACTTGCATGGTGGTCTCGCCGGCCAGCGAACTGCACCGGAAGATGATGGTAAACTCCGGAAAGGCCCTGGCCTACATACCCGGGATGTGCAAGATCGAGGCGGCCTTCGGCACCCTGGAAGACTGCGTCCGTGTGGCTGCAAAGAGGGTTTGAATGGAGATCAGATGTCACCGCGTATCGGGCGGGCGGTCCGCCGGAAAAGCCCTGGTCACCAGGGAGCCAATATCGTTTTTGGGCACCGTGGACCCCGATACGGGGATGGTGGTGGACCCTGGTCACGAGCTGTACGGTCGATCCATCGGCGGCAAGGTGCTGATATTTCCAGAAGGAAAAGGATCTACCGTAGGATCCTACGTGATCTATCAGCTCAAGAAACGGGGCGCAGCCCCGGCTGCTATGATCAACCTCCAGTCGGAGCCCATCGTGGCGGTGGGAGCCATAATTAGCGGCATACCCCTGGTAGATGGGGTACCCGAAGATCTTCTCTCCATAGAGGACGGATACGAGGTGGTGGTGGACGCAAACGAAGAGGTCGTGAGGATCGAAGAGCCCTCTGCTTGACATCAGTCGTTCTTTTTCTCCGCCGCCGCCATCTCGTAGGCAGTTATGGCGTCAGTCCTGGTTACGATCCCTATGAGCTTTTTTGGGTTCTCTCTCTCCACCACCGGCAGCCTCCCCACGTTGTTCTCGTAGAGGCGGTCCATGATCATCTTCATGTCTTCGTCGGGATAGGCAACGATGACCTCTTTCACCGCCACGTCACCTGCCAGGATCTCGCCCTGTTTATCGTCGGGTACCTCGCGAACGTCGTCGAAGGTGATAATTCCTTTCAGCTCACCATCCCCAACTACAGGAAACCCTTTGCAGTTGTACCGGATTATCTTGTCCCCCACCTCGCTGAGGGTCATCTTCGGGCTCACCGTTACCACATCACTCACCATCGTGTCTCTGACCAGGACCCTGTCCAGCACCGCCTTGCTCACGTCCAGCTTAACCCCTCTCTTTCTCAGTTTCAGGGTGTACATGGAAGATCCGCTCAGGATGACACGGGCCAGCCCGTAGCTGGTTGCACAGGAGATCATCATAGGAAGAAGCATCCTGTAGTCGGTGGCCATCTCCGGGATCATCACGATGCAGGTCAGAGGCGCTCCTGCCGCTCCTGCGAAGAGAGCTCCAGCACCCAACAGGGCATAAGTGGCGACGTGAGGTCCTGCCTGGGGAAATACCTGGCCGAAGATCAGACCCATGGCCGCACCCATCATGGTGCCCAGGTAGAGGGTGGGACCAATGGCGCCGCCGCACCCTCCTGATCCCAGAGTGGAGGCGGTGGCCAGGGCCTTCACCAGGGCGAGGACGATCAGCAGAAGGATGATTCCTGTGCCTTCAGAAGTCGCTGCGCTCGATACCTGCTCCAGCATCCTGCCTATCCCGTCGTATCCGATGCCCATTATCCCGTAGTCCAGCAGATATAGACCGGCCACACCGGAAACCAGCCCGCCCAGGCCTGGTATCAGCCATTTATTCAGAGGGATATAGTCGAAGATACTCTCTGTGGCGTAGAGCAGTCCCACCCAGAGGCTGCTCATAACGCCGAAGACCAGGCCCAGGAAGAAGCATAACCAGAGCTCGGTCAGGGTCAGGCCCAGCGGCGGGATCGCGAAGGCCGGGTTCTGCCCCAGGAAAGAGCTGGCGACGGCCGCGCCCATCACCGCGGATATGAGGATGGGAACAGAGTCCACTATCCTGAACCGCCTGATAATCACCTCCATCCCCAGGATGGCGCTTCCCAGGGGGGCGTTGAAGGTCCCTGCGAGACCCGCTACCAGACCGCAGATGGTCAGGATCTGGACGTCGTTGACGGCGAGCCTCAGACCCTGGCCGACCAGCGAGCCGAAAGAGGCTCCGATCTGAGCGATGGGGGAGTCCCGGCCTGCGCTCCCCCCGCTCCCGATGGTCACCGCCGAGGCAAATAGGATGAGCAGGCCAGCCCTTTTTCTGATCCGGCCGCCCTCGGTGTGGAGCGCTTCCATCACCACCGGGATCCCGTCCCCTTTGATCTCCGGTGCCAGACGGAAGATCATTATGCCGGCGACCAGCCCTCCCAGGACGGGTAGCAGCACCAGACCTTTGTCACCGGGAAGGGCGGTGAGGACGGGACCGAAGAATAAGTGATGGAAAAGATCGATCAGCTTCCTGAATAGCACGGCCACCAGACCGCCTGCTATTCCCACAGAGATGGCCAAGATGTCCAGCACCAGCCATCTGTTCTCGTCCAGTCGTCCGAATAACCAGGCCCTCACAGTATCACTTCCGGTATAACGAGAGCGAAATATAAAGAGGTTCTGTCACGTCCGGTGATCGGTACCCTTTTATGATTGCGCTACAACCCATGCCCGGGATGACACAATGTTCAAGATCGGTTTTATCAAGCTTGGAAATGTGGCATCATCGCTGGTCGCCGACCTGGCGCTGGACGAGATCGCCGAGAGAACCGACATCGAGACGAAGACCTTGGGCTTCGGGGCCAAGATGACCACGAAGGAGGCGGAGAGGTCGGCGGAGCTGAATGAATGGGATCCTCAGATGGTGGTAATAGTAGGAGCGAACGCCGCCGCCCCCGGACCTATCGCCGCCAGAGAGCTGTACAAGGACGTAGTATCTACCGTGGTCGTCTCTGACGGTCCTGCCAAGAAGGACGCCAGAGAGGCTCTGGAAGCGGAAGGGTTCGGGTATATCATCCTGCCCTTCGATTCCTTGATCGGAGCCAAACGTGAGTTTCTGGACCCGGCCGAGATGGCTCTCTTCAACGCGAACTGTCTCAAGGTGCTGAGCGTGTGCGGAGCCGTGAGGCTGGTACAGGAAGAGCTGGACTGTGCCATGACCAGCATAACCGCAGGAGACTCCGATCTGCCTCACATCCTGGCCAGTCCCGAAATATGTACGGAGAGGATGGATTTCCAGAACCCCTACGCCAGGGCCAAGGCCATGGCTGCGCTTCATCTGGCTCAGATCACAGGAGGCATAAACGCCCAGGCCTGCTTCCGGCTGAAAGAGCTGGAACATATCGCTCTTGCCGCAGCCACAGGTCACGAGGTGATGCGTGCTGCGGCAATGCTGGCAGACGAGGCCAGGGAGATGGAGAAAGGCTTAGACACAGTATCCAGGAAGCCTCATGCCCGATCGGGCGCGCTGCTCAAGAAGACCGGGCTGCTGGACAAAACTGCTCAGGTCTGAGCATAACCTAGACGGCATCATCCTTCGTGACCCGGGTGGGGCGAGGGTTTTCATGCTCTCTTTTCTTGTTGTACATGACTTTCGGGTATATAGATTATAGCGACATATTAAATTAGACAAGCTTGAAATTGTACTGCACCCAATTGTAACTACTCTGGGATGTTGATTGGTCTCCCGATTGCGATCCTGTACTTTCTAGCAAAAAAATAACCGCGGAGG
>DAOG01000156.1 GCA_002501765.1 Methanosaeta sp. UBA204 | reverse complement strand
TTTACGCATGACTCGACACTAGGCCGAAGGGAGCGGTCCCGCAGCCCAGGTCGAGCACGTGCATGCCCGGTCTCAGAGGGATGAACATGGCAGCCTGCCGGTAGAAGGCAGAACCGAAGCCGAAAAGTGAAGCTATCCGGTCGTAGTTAGCGCCGCTGAAGATCCCCTGAAAAACGTTTCCTTTTTCCCCATCATAGCCTCAGCCACCGGTTTCGGTCCTCCCAACCGGAAGCGGGTGGCACGGGTGGCGCTGATGATCATCAGCGCACGTCTTCCCGGGATTCTTACATACCTGGCGGCATCTCGTCTTCATCTGCGGTCGTGTTGCCCGATGCGGTCTCATCTTGAGCTGCTACACGGGCATGCTCCTGGTCCATGGACAGGTCATCCCAGCCGGACACCTTCCAGGCATCCTCACGGCAAGAGCAGTCGAAGATCTCTTCTTCGCCCCATATCTTGTCCTTTTTGTCCATGGCACCGTAGCCGCCGAAGCAGCAGGACAGCCAGTCCTCCGGCATATCATCTGCCTCACCTTTTTCGGCACAGACCTCCATCATCTTCTTTATCTTAAAGCTACCCACATAGTTCTCGTCGATCTCCACAAGAGGCTTCTTCCAGCTGTGGGCATCGTCGGTTACAAGTTCTCCGATATGCACAGCGCCTTCGGTTACCACTTCGTCGATCCTCATCTGTGCATAGGTCAGCCCTTCTTTTAGTATCATCGATCCCTTCTTCACCGGCTCTATGCATGTGAGGTTAACCTCAATATCTTTGTTGAACCCTTGTGCATACTCAACCTGGTGTTGCATAGAGACCCCTGGTTCCTGATAGTTCTTGCCGCAGGTTTTCTCCTTTAGCTGTGAGTTGTAGACGATTGGGTTCTGCCTGTAATATCCAGTACCATAGATGAACCTATGTGGTGCGTAAGTCATCTCATTCTGCTCCACAAAAGATATGTTCCTCTTTACGGGGTCGTTCATCTCTTCACCGGAGCCGCCCTGTTCAGAGTGTATCAGGGTAGCCATGTCGATACTACCACTGCCGTGCATGTAGTTATGGAGCCGGTGGGTTTCGGTGTTCACGTTCTGATAGACCACGGCAAAACCTTCACCCTCTATGTCCTGCTGGAAGTTGTGCTCGTGGTCCATGGCGTATCCTTCTGGGTTCCCGACAGCCCACCCCGGAGCCGCCAGGAAAAGCAACATCAATATAACTGCACCTGCATCTCTCATATTGATCATCTTCAACTACAACCTAAATTATTCGTAGTTTACACCCGTCCAACGCTCTTCTTCGGCCGCCCCGCCAGCAGAAGTTGTTCGGGTCTAATGCTGTGTCATCTTCATCTCGTTAGGTGATTAAATAACTAATCCTAATAATGATAGGTTTCAAGGATATAATCTAAAAATTCAGGAGTTTATAGACGCAATCAGCCACACTATGGCCACTCATATCAATTTATAGTTAACTATTCAGATTATTATCGAATATACCTCGCATAAAAATCCCCGCGGCACAACGCCGGAACGCGTCGATTATCATTTTTCGCGTGCGAGCTGTGGCACATGAGCATTTCAGATGAGAGTCAAACAGAGCCGTAGATGGGGATGAAGTCGTGTCGGCTACATGGAGGAAAGTTGCTCGGGATGGTCCCGGCTGTGTTTTGTCCCTGTATACAATGTATAACATTGTGTACTCCGGGTAAATCCGACCGAAGGGAGGATTTACTCGTCTATCCAGCGGCTCTGATATTCACGTTGTATATCCTTAGGTGGATATATAACATCCCCTAAAACTAATAGGACAGAGCAAGATAACCTAAAAAGAGCCTGGAGATGGTGCGATATCCCGATCACGACTTGGATAGGTCGATGCATCGGGCCGATCTGTCCCGCTATCCCAACACCCCTGCCATCCGGTCCAGCGCCTCCTTCAACCTCTCTTGGGATGTGGCGTAGGATATGCGTACATGGTCCGACCCATCGGGACCGAAAGCCGATCCGGGGGTGACCGCCACCATTACATCACTCAGCAGCTTACTGGAGAACTCGTCCCCTCCGCCGTATTCGGATACATCCGGAAAGACGTAGAAGGCGCCTCCCGGAAGGGTGCACTTTATACCGATATCCCTCAGCCCGGATATCAGCAAATCTCTCCGCGCCCTGAACTCGGCCACCATCGAGCCGGTTTCGTCCTGAGGTCCTCTAAGAGCCTCCACCCCTGCCCACTGGACAAAGGTGACGGCATGTGAGACCGAATGGGACAGGATGCGACCGACCCACCGCATGATCTCCGGTGGGGCAACGACGTACCCGAGACGCCATCCTGTCATGGCATAACACTTGGAGAAGCCGTTCACGGTCACGGTCCGATCTTCCATCCCCGGGAAGGCGCCTATGCTGAAATGTACCCCCTCGTAGATTATCTTCTCGTAGATCTCATCCGAGATTACGAAAAGGTCGTGGTCCACGGCCAGGTCTCTTACTTCCTCCAGCACCCGGCGGCCGAAGACCGCGCCCGTGGGGTTGGAGGGAGAGTTCACCAGGATGAGCCGCGTCTTCTCCGTTATCGCCCCCGCGAGATCAGAGGGCATGAACTCATCGTTTACCGGGGCCCATCTGACCCTTCCCCCGGCGAAGTTCACGCAGGGCTCGTAACTGACCCAGGAAGGACCGATGAGGACGCACTCTTCACCTTCGTTCAGGAGAGCCTGGAGGGCGACGAAGATGGCCATCTTCGCGCCCGGGGTCACCGCCACGTCGTCCGGCGAGACCTCGATACCGTTCTCGTCGTACAGCTTTTCTGCTATGGCCGTTCTGAGTTCCGGTATGCCATTGGCAGGGACATAATGGGTATTCCCTCTTCTGAGGGACTTGATCGCCGCCTCGCAGATGTTCCGGGGGGTGTCGAAGTCCGGCTCGCCCAGGCCCATGTCTATCACATCCAGCCCGGCGGCTTTGAGCTTCTTGGCCATGGCTGAGATCTTCATGGTGGTAGACTCGGGGATGGAGGCGAGTCTAGAAGAGACCAAATCTAATCATCCTCCAGGCTCTTGAGCAGCTTCACCGCTGCCTCGACCGCTCGTTTGGCATAGTCGACGCGTCTGTGGGCATCGGTCCGGGACATCTTGGGGCCGGAGATGCCCAGGGTTACAGGCTTGCCAAACTGCAGAGATAGGTCCATCAGCTTTCTCGAAGCTTGCTGGGCCACGATCTCGTCATGACCCGTCTCCCCCTGGATAACACACCCTATGGTCACTACAGCGTCAACATCGTCCCGGAGAAGGAGCTTATTCACCGCCAGGGGCATATCGTAAACGCCGGGAACCATCAGGGTGCGGACGACCTCTGCACCAAGAAACTCCGCGTGTTCTCTGCCCAGGATATCCATCTGGTAGGTAATATCCCGGTTGAACTCCGCGATCACAAACCCAAGTCTTATCATAGAATCAACACCACCGGAGAGGTAGCACCTTTAGAGCTGGGCAGCCTTTCCGCTAATAAATCCGTCGATCGGACCTTGTCGTTGGGTCACATCAAAATACATTTATCCCTTGGCAGCCACGCGATGGTGTGGATGCCTTATGTGTTGGATCTACGTTGATGGGAAGTTTGTTCCCGCGGAGGAGGCGGCGATTTCGATATACGACCACGGACTACTCTACGGCGACGGCGTCTTTGAGGGGATCAGGGCCTACAACGGCAGAGTCTTCAGGCTGGAAGACCACGTCAAGAGGCTCTACGACTCCGCGAAGGCCATAATGCTGGAGATACCCCTATCTCAGGAGAAGATGTGCTCTGTCATCCTGGAGACTTTGCGGAAGAACGAGCTATCCGACGCCTATATCCGTCCATTGGTGACGAGAGGAGTTGGCGATCTGGGTCTCGATCCCCTGAAGTGCGCCAAACCCACGGTCTTGATAATCACCCAAAAGTGGGACGCCATGTATGGCGACCTCTACGAGGTGGGTCTGACCGCGGTCACGGTCACCGTCAGGAGGAACTCTCCGGCGGCGCTTCCCCCCAACATCAAGTCTCTCAACTACCTGAACAACGTCCTGGCCAAGATCGAGGCCAACGTGAAGGGAGGAGATGAGGCCATCTTCCTGGACGCCGAAGGAACGGTCTCCGAAGGCAGCGGTGACAACATATTTGTCGTCAAGGATGGCGAGATATCCACCCCACCCACCCTGAACAACCTCAAAGGCATAACCAGAAAGGCGGTAATAGAGGTGGCCGAGGCCGATGGGTACACCGTCCGGGAGGTGGCTCTGGGTCTCTTCGATCTCTACACTGCCGACGAGCTCATCGTTACAGGCACCGCCGCCGAAGTCGCTCCGGTCACCGTGATCGACGGCAGGGCCATCGGCGACGGCAAACCCGGTCCCATCACCAAGGTGCTGATAGAGGGCGTCAGGGATCTGACCCTGACCACAGGAACGCCCATCTGAGTCCTCTTCATCCTGAGATCGCCATCACAGAAATCTTTCTGTGCCTCGGACCGTCCAGTTCCACGAAGAGGACCTTCTGCCAGGTCCCGAGGACCAGGGAGCCCTCGCGAACCGGTATGACCTGGCTGTTTCCCAGGAGCGCTGCCTGGAGATGGGCATGAGCGTTGTCGTCGATCCGGTTGTGGAGGTAGCCTTCGTTGGGGGGTGCCAAAGAGGCCATGCGGCTCAGCAGATCCTGGATCAGGCCACTTTCCGCCTCGTTGATCACGATGCTCGTGGTGGTGTGGTTGGTGTAGACCAGGCAGATACCCTCTTCGATCCCGCTTTCTTTGATCGCTTCTTCGACCATAAGGGTGATGTCCACTACCTGGGTGGGCTTCTCGGTGTTGATATCTATCAATAGGGTCACCAAGAATATAATAGGCGAGCCGAGGATTTAAGCCGAACGGCGCGCCCGGTGCTCTGGGCCTCTACTAGAATGCTGCCTACAAACCCGCTATAAAAGGAGGATGTCGTCGTGTTCATAAGAGACGTACGAAGATGCGAGCGTCTTGCCGCTCTGGACAGCACAGACCTCTGCGAACTCATCCATCCGTATAGGGAATATGAAGACCTGAAGATGGCATACAGCCTGGCCCACGCGGTCTTGAGGCCGGGCGAGAGATCGAGACCTCACCGGCTAGAGACATCTTCGGAGGTCTATTACATATTGGAGGGAGAAGGTACGATCCACGTCGGCAGCGAGTCTGCCGGGGTTTATCCAGGCCATGCGGTCTACATCCCGCCGGGCTCGGTCCAGTACATCGAGAACGGAGGCGACGAAAACTTGAGCTTCTTGTGTATAGTCTCTCCGCCATGGCGACCGGAAGATGATGAAGAAGAAGATACGTTGTGATCCGAATTCGTCGTAGTCTCTCATGCCAGCCCGGCACGGGTCCCGGTTCCGAGTCTGCCAAGCCCGGGCTGGTGGAGGCTCGGAGAGACCGTCCTACAATTCCAGCAGAAAGTTTTCCATCTCACGGAGAATGACGTCTTCGCGTGCTCCCTACTTTCTGACTCACGCGAAGACGCGAAGTCCTGATGTTTCTTCCCAGAAAGTACATGATCGCAATCGGGAGGCCAATCAATATACCTGAGTAGTCACTTTAAAGTTAACATGCATATAAATTCTTATTTTATAAATCTCTACTTTTAAATGGAGAATGGCAGATGGAAACCCAGAAGATATTAGTTACAGGTGGTGCAGGATTTATAGGCACCAATCTGGTCAATGAACTGA
>DAOG01000087.1 GCA_002501765.1 Methanosaeta sp. UBA204 | reverse complement strand
ACTGCATCTTTGAAAGTCAAGTTTGAGATGCTCCGTTAAGTATCAAGTCTAAGGTTCATGACTATAGCTGAGGGAGCTTCTTCTCCAGAACGTTCCAGACGACCTGCCAGTCGACCCCAAAATAGTGGTGAATCAGCATGTCCCTCATCCCGGCGATCTTTCTCCACTCGATCTCGGGATGGTCCACCTTGAAATCCTCAGACAGGTTCTTCACACCCTCGCCGATCACTTCCAGGCTGCGCAAACAGGCCCTTTGTAGAACTTCGTCCGGTCCTTATTCAGCCCACACCACCTCCTCTTTTGCGATAGGGGCGATGTAGGGACTCAATCCACCTGTGGTGACCAGGTCTACGTCCCTACCGAATAGGTCTTCCAGATAGAACACGAGGTGCATGAAGTTGTCAAAGGTGGGCACTTCGAACTCCACGAGGACGTCGATATCGCTGGTCTCCTTCTGCTCACCCCGGGCATAGGAGCCAAAGATTCCGATCCTTCTCACGCCGAACAGTCCCCTTATCTCCGTCTCATGCTCCTTCAGGACCTTCAAAGCGTCCATGGTCAGACCTCCGGATGACTCACTTGGCACTGTGCCAAATGTAATAACGTGAATCGCGATTAATATATGTTGTTGAACAGCCCCCGCACCGGGCAGGCCTCCCAGGGCGCCGCGCCCGAAGCGCCTGGACCGAGTTTCTCTCCGTCCCGATGAGACTCAAGCCTTTTCGATATCCTCGGAATAAGGTTGATCTACTAGGGGGGCCGACCCTCTTCCGATGATAGACCTCCTCCTGAGGGTGCTGGAGTTCGCAACCCCCATACTGTTCCTGATCGCGCTGGGACTCTTCGGTGCGGGCATCCTCGTGGAGATGGGGCTGGTGCACGGTCTCTCCCGTCTCACCAGACCCATATTTTCGTTCACCCGGCTTCCGGAGGTCTGCGCATCGGCCTTCGTGGTCGCCCTGGGGTCTGCAGTAGCGGCCAACAGCATGGTGGCCAGGTTCAGAGACGACGGGCACCTCGATGAGAAAGAGGTGGTACTCTGCGCCATCATGAACAGCATACCTGTTTACATCCGCGAGCTCTTCACCTACCAGCTCCCCATCGTGCTTCCTGCGCTGGGTCTTTTGGTGGGCGGTCTCTACGCCGGGGTCTTTTTGATCACCGCCCTGGTGAAGATCACGGCGGTGGTGGTCCTCAGCAGGCTGCTCCTGGACGAAGATAGATGCAAAGTCCCGGAGACTGTTCCGCCCCAAAGAAGGTCTCTCAGGGTGGCTGTGGTCAGGGTCTTTCGGCGGGAGAAGAGGCTATTCCTCAAGATCGCCGTCATCTACCTTTCCATGACCACCCTCGTCTTCGTCCTCAGAGACCGGGGGTTCTTCGATCTCTTCAGCGTCCTCCCTCTGGCAGAGCTCTTCGGGATACCGCCGGAGAGCATCGTGCCTCTTACCACCTACGTGGCCAGCCCCATCGTCGGGATATCGATGCTGGGTCCCATGATCCACAGCGACGGGATCTCGGCCGTCCAGGCCATGATAGTCCTGATGCTGGGAAGCCTGTTCATGCTCCCCTTATTCGCCGTCAGGAGCCTGCTTCCCAGGTACGTGGCCATCTTCGGGCCCAGGCTGGGACCGATGATCGTATTATTCTCCACGGGATCGAGCATGCTGGTCCGGTTCGCCATCCTGGTGGTGCTGCTGATCATCGCATGATGAGCGCTCGTGTTTTCACTCGCCCATAACCTGGACCACGATCTTGCGGTTCCTGGGCCGGTTGTCCATGTCCAGAAAGACGATCTGCTGCCAGGTGCCCAGGATGAGATGGCCCTCGGTGAAAGGAACGGTCAGGCTGGGCCCCAGAACCGAGGCCCGGATGTGGGAGTGACCGTTGCCGTCGCCCCAGCGGAGGTTGTGAGCGTACTCTCTCTCCTGGGGGACGAGACGTTCCAAGGCCCACTTCATGTCTTTCTCCAGGCCTGGCTCGTACTCAATGGTTGTAACAGAGCCCGTGGCCCCGGGGGCGAAGACCACGGCGATGCCCGCATCCAGGCCCGATCCATGCACGGCCTCTGTCACGTCCGGGGTTATGTCGATCATGTCTGCGTTGCCATGGGTTTGGAACTCGATGTATTCGGTCACGATCAAGGAGATCACCTCTCTGCGTTGATGCTATCATGTCGAGGTCTCGGATGTAGATGTAACCTTTGTCTTTTGTCGAGCGGCACAGATCAGGGGCATGAGGACGGCTGGATCCTCCCCGGCCCAGGCGGACGCTGCGGAAGCTTTATCCAGGCTGAAAGAAACCCCTCGAGGAATGAAAGAAGAGAACAAGAGGCTCATCCAGGATTTCCTCGAACATGCCGACTCCCTGGGCGAGGATATCCTCGAAGACAGCAAGGAGTTCTTCGGCTGCGTCCCGCCCATACTAAAGATCATGCGAGAGAGGCCGGAGTTCTTCGTCTTCTCCAGCCTGAAAGACTTCTTCGCCCTCCGGCCCGGGAGCCTGGACGAGAAGACCGCCGAGCTGATCACCGTGGCCGCTGCCGCTAGCTCGGGAGCCGACAAATGCCTCAAGGTCCACACGAACGCAGCCCTGCGGGCAGGAGCAACTCGGGACGAGGTGCTGGACACGGTATTCATCGCCAGTACCATCGGCCAGAGCCGGGTGCTGGCTTCGTCTCTCAGGACGTTCCACCAGATCTTCGAAGGAAAGGACGTCGAAGAGCCCTTCGACGAATGAAATAGGTAGGAGATGATGGCCGGGCCACCATCTCTCTAGAAGAACAGCAGAATATTCTCCGAGGTCTCTGGATCCTCGATCACGACCAGTGTGTATACCATGCCGTCTTCAAGCTCCAGCTCCTCGTCGATGATCACATCATTCGTCTCTGAGGTCCTGACCTCCGCCTGCGTGTTCTTGGAGTACGCTACAACGTACTCGGTCACATCCTGGAAGGCCACGTTCTCGACGAGAGCGCCGCCTTCTTCGACCTCGGTCTTATCGCCGTCGAACCAGATCTTCCCTCCTTCGGGAAGGATCACGTCCACCGTGGAGTCGGGGATCAGGTTCACGAACCTCACCCAGGCCGTCATCGCCGTTGGAACCTCGGTGGCGTCCTCGATCGTAACCGGGTCGGATACGTCCGAAACAAACACGATGGTCCTGGTCTCCGTACCTAAGTCCAGAGATACCGGACCCTCATCGACCCCCTTCAGGTCGTGAACACCGGGTTCCATCTTCAAATACCCAGTGTTCTCCCCGAACCCCAGGCAAATCTCCGGGAGATCGTCGAGGCCGAGGCTCGTCTCTCCTGAGGATAGCGAGACTATCCTGACCAGCGCAACCTGGACGTTGGGCTCGCCCGGTGTGGGCGAGGAGCTGACGTTCCAGTCACCGCCGTCGGGGATCCTGGCGAGGGAGATGTCTATCCCGGGCGCGATCTCATATCCGATCTCGTCGACGGGAGCACCGGAAGAGTCGTTCAGCCTCAGGATGTCACCGTTATTGCCCAGATATACCCCGCCCTCGGAAGAGACAACGAAGATGAACCCGCCCGCCGGGATCACCGTGCCTTCCGGAAATACGTACTCTCCGGGCCTGCGCTTGTACACCGTGTCCCTCAGGGAATAGTTGCCGATATCGACGTCTTCTTTGCCTGTATTGTACAGCTCTATGAACTCGTCGCCCATGCCGCTGACGTCACCGTTCAGATCCCAGTCGGAGCCCGGGTAGGGCAAGATCTCGTTGATCACCACATCTGCAGATGCAACGCTTGATATCGCCAGGATCGCCGTGAGAAGTATCAATTCTCTCAAATTTAATCATCTCCACGAATATATTTTATCACTCGGGGTACGCCCAGGTACCCTCCAGCTCCATATCATAGTACTTCTGGAGCATCTCTTCGTGAACCTCTTTTGGATCCACGTTATCGAAGAGGTCCGGATGGAACCATTTGGCGTAGTAGAGCAGACCCACGATCACCCTCGGCCCGCTCATCAGGCTTATGTCGAAGAGGTGGAGGTTGCCGTTCTTCACAGCATCCAGGTCGCTGAAGCCCGGTTCCGATAAGATTGTACTGTTGAGAGTCTTTTCCATCTCCCCGGCTGTGGGTGCCACGCCGCTGCCGGTGCCCACCCTGGAGTAGAGTATCACATCCGGGTTCTCCTCCAGGATCCACTCCCTGCTCACGCGGGTGAGAGATCCCGGTCGGTCCGCGGCGATGTTTATGCCACCCGCGTCCGTGATCCTTGCCTGGGTCGCGGACTCTGCGCCGCCGGTCCAGTCGACGTGCCCCATGGACATGAAGTAGACCTGCGGTTTATCGCCTTCCGACAGCGGCTCGACCCGCTCGGTGATCTGATCGTGGTAGTTCTCTATGTAATCGCTCAGCTCCTCGGCTTCATCCTCCTTATCCAGGATGAGTCCTATGTCCTCTATCATGGGCAGGAGTGTGTTTATGTGGAGACCCCGGTATCTGAGCACGGGCACATCGTTCATCTTGATCTGATCCTCGATCACCTCGGGGAATAAGCCCCCGGTCCTGCCTATGACCAGGTCCGGGTTCAGATCGAGTATGAGCTCGACGTTCACGTTGTTCGAGACTCTGCCGACGATCCCATCGTTATCATCGAGCTCTTGATGGAGAACCGGTGGCATGTCACAGTCGTCGGTTATCCCCACTATCCGATCAGATTCGTCCAGAGCATAGATCACCTCTACCACAGAAGGCACGAGGCAGACTATCCTCTCGGGTGGATGGGGGCAGGTCACCAATCTGCCTGCTTCGTCAATGATGATGATGAGATCTTCCGAACCGGTGCCGCACCCTGTCAGCGACAGGATGCATAAGACGGCGAGAAGTCCTACGAGAATAAATTTTTTCATATTATTCATCTTATTAACCTCATGTACATAAAAAATAAAAAAAATAAAAAATATGGGCAGGATTACTCCTCGAAGCTGTCAAAGGCCTCTTTGGTGTGCCCGATGTAGATCTCCGCTATATCGTCGTTCTCGCCCATCCCTTTGAGATAGACCTCGGTCTCGATACCCTCTTCCTTAAACATGCTCTTCCAGGAGTCTGGCTCGTCCCCGGCCATGTCGTTGGTTGCATGGTCCCCGGCCACTATCATGAAGGGCATCAGCCTGACCGTGGTCACTCCGGATTCCTCTACCTCCTCCAGGACGTCCTCGAATGCAGGATAGCCCTCGACGGTTCCTAAAAAGACGTTATCGTAATCCTCTTCGAGCATGCGAGCCATCTGGGAGTAGGCGCTGTTGGAGAAGTGCTCGGTACCGTGGCCCATCAGGACGACGGCGACTTCGCTGGCGTTTCTTGGGCTGTCATGGGCTGTCCTCTCCGTCCCGGTGGTGATCCTGTCAAACTGTGGCTCCAGTGCTTCGGAGGCGGCCTCATAATCCTCGATGTCGGTCAAAAGCGGCGCGCCCAGCGCCAGGTTCCTGAAGGCGTAGTTACCTTTCAAGTTGTTGAAGCAATCGACTACGTTTGCCAGGTCGTGGAACTCCCCTCCGTTCATTACGTGGAGAGACTGGACGACGACGTCCTGATAGCCTTCATCGTTCAGCGTTGCAAGAGCCGTGATGGGGCTGTCGATGATTATGCCGTCTCTGTTCTTTATCTTGTTCCTTATGAAGTCCGATGTAAACGCCATCCTGACTTCAGCATCCGGGAACTCTTCTCCGTAGATCGCCTTGACGTTCTCGAACGCCGCCTGCGCCTCGGGATAGCTGGTACCGAACACCACTATAAGGATAGCCGGGTTCTCCTTGACGGGTCCCGACATCGCTCCGGCGTATGCCGGGGCGGCCGCCGCGATGAGCAGGGCGGCCAAAAGTCCTATAGCTGCTACAGCTTTTCTCATAACATCACGTTCTCAACTGTATTTGAAGTAATTCAAGTATTATTGCAGGGCGTTTAAATACATTTTGGTTTATCGAACACATCAATATTATGATTTAGGTTAAAATTAGATCTGTGTTTGGCAAAACGTCTTATTATATAGTTATAAATTGACGATCTTCACGCCCGCAAGTGTTATTAATCAAAATATGTGTTGTTATTCTCGACAAATTTGATTTGGCTTAGAGACACATACGAATAAAGGAGCAAAGGAGCTGTGGTAGATTGATAATATCCACGATATTCTCACCCTATGGTGAGGTGAAGAGATCGGTCCAAGAGGAAGAGGCCATGCTGCTGGTGGCCTTCGGCACGAGTTACCCCGAGGCGCAGGCGGCCTTCGACGACGTCGAGGCCCTGTACAAGAAGGAGCTCCCAAATACAGAGATCAGGATAGCCTTCACATCGGACTTCATCAGGCAGAAGATCAAGAAGAGAGACGACGTATTCGTGGACAACCCCGTTACGGGTCTCGCAAGGCTGAACGACGAGGGCTACGTGAACGTGGTGGTCCAGTCGCTCCACGTGATCCCCGGCGAGGAGTACCACGACCTGATGAACATCGTCGGCAGCTTCAGGAGCATCGCCGGGAAGTTCTCCTTCCGGAGCCTGGCGCTGGGCACGCCGCTTTTGACCGGCATCGAAGACTACCGGGCGGTCTCCGCCGCGCTGGGGTCCCAGTTCGATTGGATCACCGACAGCGGCAGAAGGGCCCACGAGAGTGTTCGTGATCCTGGCGAGACCGCGGTGGTCCTGATGGGCCACGGTACCGGGCACCCTGCCAACAGCGCCTATTCCCAGATGGCCAACCTTCTGGAGATGGATTACAAGAACGTCTTTTTGGGCACGGTCGAGGGCTACCCAGAGCTCGATGATGTTCTGGAGAGGGTGAAGGCATCCGGCGCAGGGAGAGTCAGGCTGATGCCTTTCATGGTGGTGGCCGGGGATCATGCCACCAACGATATGGCCGGGGACGAGCCGGACTCCTGGAAGAGCATCTTCGAGCAAGAGGGGTTCGAGGTCGAGGTCTACCTCAGAGGGATGGGGTCGAACGAAGCGGTGGTGCAGATCTTCATGGCTCACACCAGAGCGGCCCTTGGCAAGCCGGGGGAGACTTGAAGAGGCTGTCCAACAATTATCAAC